>NZ_VFTW01000015.1:0-144749 GCF_006440815.1 Mesorhizobium sp. B2-8-3 | reverse complement strand
CATCACTGATCCCCAAAAATCAGCGTTGAATCTGATTTGCCGGCCCGTGGGAATCCCAATTCCTTAAATCGTCACTACGGCCTAGCCGCGATCCATATTCGGCACCCGGAAACGTCAAAAACCTGGTGTCCCATGAGACCTCCGTCGATCGCACTTACCGCAGGCAAGATATTGTTGGGCGGCACAATGTTGTGCGCCGCGAGCGTTGCCTATGCCCGGCCAGATACGCGCGCCATGACTTGCGCGCAGACGCAGGCGCTGATCAAAAGCGACCATGCCGTGGTCTTGACCACGGGTCCAGACACCTATGACCGGTTCGTCCGGCAATTCGGCAATGAGTGCGACTGGCCGGAAGTGCCTGTCTCGACGACAGTTCCGACCAAAGACGGCGAGTGCCGCGTCTATCGGTGCGAGGAGCCGATCAACTTTCCCGATTGACCGATGCTTCTTCCGCGCCGGCGCGGAACCATTGCAACCTCCTGCGGGTTTTAGCAGCCAGCAGCGGGGCTTGCCGGGCGCGAGAGAGACGCGGCTCCGTGCACAACCGCAGGAGGAACGGCAATGCCTGAAATCGCGCGCAGCGGCGGTTGCCTGTGTGGCGGCGTGCAGTTCCGCGTCACTGGCGAGCCGCTCCGGGTCGGCCTCTGTCACTGCAAGGACTGCCGCAAGACAAGCGGATCGGCCTTCCATGCGTACGCCGTATGGCCGCTAAGAGCGTTCGAAACCACCGGCATCACCAGCAACTATGGCGCTCGGAGTTTTTGCCCCACCTGCGGAAGCCGCGTTCCTTTCGTCGGCGATGACGAGGCCGAGGTCACGATCGGCAGCCTGGACATTGCTCCGACTGAAGGGCTGATGCCGAGCTACGAGCTGTGGATCGGACGCCGCGAGCCCTGGTTGCAAGCCCTCCCCGCGGCGCGGCAGTTCGAGCATGACCGGATCGCCGATGATTCGACGGCAGGCGCTGAAGCCGGACCGGAGCCACTGCAAAGGTCGGCCTAGGTTGGCGGATTTTAGTTAGAACGATGATCTTCGGTCCACCGGTGCCTTCGGCACGTCCGGAAAAACGCCCGGCCTTGGGCCGATATGCTCGGGCTTTCTGGAAGTTTCGCGTTTTCAACCATCGGTCGGTTTGCCGGCCAATCAGCTGACGTTAGCGTTGTGGGATGCGGCGAACATGAGGCCGTAAGCCGGCCTGGTTCCAGACAGCAGCACGCAAAGAATTTTATCCGTTTTACAAAATATAAGAATTTTTAGCCATGCTTCTTGCGGAAATACACCTCCGGGATTGTTTTGCCTGCTTGCCCGCTGCGCCTACCATGTGAAATACCAAGCTGCAGTTGCAATACCAAAGTGAAAATTCTTTCGGCTCAAGAAATTTTCTCTTCGCCCTCTTTCTGGTTATATCAAATATGACATCCCGAAATGCCATTGGCAGCAAGCCTTATGACTTCCGGCCTTGTACAAAAGGCCATCTTTGTTTCTTTCATTTTTTGCTACATAGTGCTGCCGAATCTTGAAACCGGACGGGGCGGTTTTCATGACATCGGCGCCTGAACACGGCCGCAACATGCATATGCGGTATCCACCGATCGACGGGTTCTGGACCTGGGACATCAAGCGCGACCGTGTCTATGGCGATGCCAATCTTTCAGATTATTTCGGTCTGACACTCGATGAGTTCTCCCACGGCACCTCGTTTGAACGATGCATGCAAAGCATCGATAAGGACGACCGCTCAAGGGTTCGGCTGGCTATCCGCAAGGCCGTGGAGCGCAGGGCCGGCTTCAGGGAGGTCTATAGGGTCCATTCCGAAAAGATGGGATTGCGCAAGATCCTGGCCGTCGGCCAATGTTGCGTTGACGGGGCGGGTGAGGCAGCGCTCTATCCCGGCTGGTTCGTCGATTTGACGAACGAGGCCGCGTGCGAAGAGCGGGCGCTGCGCGAGATCCGCAACCATGTGGGGCAAGCCAAGGACCTAGCGCGATCGATCGGACACGACCTGATGTCCTATCTCCTGGACAATGTCGAGGAAGAGGTCGAGCAGCGGCTTGGCGCAAGGCTGGGGAGGCGAAGATCGTCTTGAAGCGGCTTTCGCCGATTGTTTGCAGGTCAGCTTCGCTTGCCGCGCCTGCCGACTTCAGCCGCGACCATACGCGCGAAATGCGACTGGGGCGATCGGCGCTCGATGAGCTTGGCCCGTTCCAGGGCCGCATCGCCGTAAAATTCGATCAGCACGCCGGCGGCCTTGGCGGCGTCGGCCCTCAACCGGCCGAAATCCGCCTGCCCGCTCTCGCTCAAGGGCTCGCTCCTGGCAATCACGTCAAGCATGGCTTGCAACTTGTCAGGAGTGCTGCCCTCGTCTTCGTGCATGGTCGCCATCCGATTGGGCGCGTAAAATATCGACATTTCCGCGCAATGTCCAACAGGTTCGTTGATCGGGCATCAGTGCAACCGAGTACAGCTTCGCCGCGAGCGTGGTGACAATGTTCGTACAAGCATAGTGAGCCAAACTTACCGCACAGACATTTGGGGGCATCCATGGACCAGCCTAGCAAAATGGAAAACCTGCAGTTTGCGCAGGGGATCTTGCGAGAACTTCGCCAGAAGGCGGAGGCCGATGGCGAGAAGCTTCTGACCTATCTGATCGACATGGCCTATCTCGAAGCCAGCGACCGCATCCGCGCCCACTGGATCGGCAGCCACGAACACGAAGGCCACCGCGCCAAGGGCTGAGGTTGCCCGCCCGGGACGGCGGCCGGAACGCAAAAAGCCCGCCATGCCTTCCGGCACGGCGGGCGGATCAAAGCGCGTAAAGGCTGTATGAAACAGCCTGGCCTCTGACTATGACGCGGCCGCCTGTTGGCGGACCGGAAGCTTCCAGCCCGGCCGCGCGAAATGGCAGGTGTAGCCGTTGGGATAGCGCTCGAGATAGTCCTGATGCTCGGGCTCTGCTTCCCAGAAAGGCCCGACCGGGGCGAGTTCGGTGACGACCTTGCCAGGCCACAGGCCGGACGCGTCGACGTCGGCTATCGTGTCCTCGGCGATCCGCTTCTGTTCATCGCTGGTGTAGAAAATCGCCGAGCGGTAGCTCATGCCGATATCGTTGCCCTGGCGGTTCCTTGTCGTCGGATCGTGGATCTGGAAGAAGAATTCGAGCAACGTGCGGAAGCTTGTCCTGGCCGGATCGAAGTTGATCTCGATCGCCTCGGCGTGGGTGCCGTGGTTGCGGTAGGTGGCGTTCGGTACATCGCCGCCGCTGTAGCCCACTCGCGTTGAGATCACGCCGGGCAGGCGCCGGATCAGATCCTGCATGCCCCAGAAGCAGCCGCCCGCAAGGACCGCGCGTTCGGTGGAAGAAGCCATGTCACACCTCCTTTGGATTGCTCCATAGATAGGCGTTGCGGCCGGGTTCTTCCAGCGGTTCGAGCGGCTAATCGCTGACACCGGCATCGAAGTATCCGGCGTGGACGGTCTGCCCCTGTCTGTTTCGAAAATATATGCTTGCACGGCTTCGACGCCGTCGCGATCACGAATCCGGCGTTTGCCTGAATCTCCGCACCACCACCTCGAAGACGATATCCGAAATCCACATCGCACAAACGCCGATGAGGAAAGCGGCGGCAAGCGTGGTGGTGTCATCGGCTGTATCGGGTATCGGCAGCCTGCTTGCCCGGACCCAGGCGACGACAGGCAATGTCAGATAGGCGGCGGCCAGGGCGCCGCAGATCGGCGAGGCAACCATTTCGCGCAGCTTATAGCGATGGCGCGACAGCGCCCGCAGCACGCCGCCAGCGAGCCCCGCCGCCACGACCTGGCCCTTGATGCCCAGAAGATCGAAAATGTCGTGCATCACGGCCTCCAGCCGCAGAGTTCTTCGCCCTTGCGGTTGTGGGCGAGCAGCGCCCTCGCCTCCTGGTCAGACAGGCTGTCGACCGCGCTCGCGGAGAGGCGCATCGGCGAGGCGACGACGCAGAAGCCGCCCCTGGCCGTCGTGCAGCCGGCAAGCGCGGCGGCGATGGCGGCGACGATCAGTCGCTTGCCCATGACTTCAGCTCCTTTCTGACTGCCTCAGCCGGCAAAGCGCCGATATCGTTGTCGACCTGGTCGGCGACATTGCGGGCCGCGACCTCGGCTTCGGCCTGCTTGCCGCGCTCGGCCCGCGCGCCGGCGAGGCGCTGGTGGAAGCCCCAGCCGAGGGCGCCGACAAGGCCGGCGCCGATGGCCAGGATTGTCGGATTGGTGAGAAGCCATGCCAGCAGCGCGCTCATAGCAGCGCTCCGATGAGAAGCCCCGCGACGAAGCAGGCAGCGCCGACGACCACATACGGCTTGGTCTGGTCAATGAGCTCGGTGAGCAGTTCCTTGAGGTTTTCCATGTCAGTGCTCCCAGCCGAACCGGCGCGCGAGCAGGTGCCACCATTCGGCCGCGGCGGCGATGGCAAGACCGAGACCGGTCTCCAGCGCCATCTGGATGTCGGGATCGGCGGAGAACGCCGAGGCGTCGTCGGCTCCCAGAAGGCCGCGGGCGACAAGCACGCCCGCGCCATAGCGCAGGGCGATGCGGATGATGACGGCAATCATTGGCAGAACACTCCGAAGAGATTGCAGGGAAGATGCATCGCCCAGGCAGCCAGGGAGCCCAGCGCCAGCGCGATCAGCGCAAGAATGCCGGTTGCCTTGGTGGGCGATGCGGATTTGGGTGGCGCGGCGGGCGCCTCACCGCCGGCATGCGACCCTGCGTCCGCGGGCGGCGCGGTTGGCCCCGCACCATCGGCGGATGCTGGCGCCGTCGGCACGGATATCGTCGTCGTCAGCGGCGTGGCCGACATCAGCAGCGCCTGCCGGCGCACCGAGGCGACACGCGCGCTCCAGCCCCGGCCGAAGCTCGGCCACGTGGGCAGCCTTTCGAGGAAGGCAATCCGCGCATCGCAAAGCGCGTCGATGACGACACCGGCGGGTTTTCCACTTGCCGCGGCGAGCGTGGCCGGGCCGATGCGGCCGTCCTGGGCAACGCCGAGCACAGCTTGAAGATATTTCGCCGCCCTGCCCGGCCCGCTGTTCACGGCAAAGTCGAAGACGGCATAGTCGACGCCGGCAGGAAGGTCGGCGCCGACGACCGCATCCCAATAGAAACGACGGTAAACCGTGGCCACCTGGTCATCACTGATCTTGCGAAGATCGGCCTTGGTGGCGTCGGCTTTGACGTAGCGGCGGAAATTGGCGAGCGTGACGCCCTTCATGGTCGCGCCGCCCGGGTCGGCGGGATTATCCGACCAGCCGCCTTCGGACGAGAGGACGAGCGAAAGGGCACGCGCGAAGTTGCGGTCCATGGGTGTTCCTTTCCGCCCGGAGGGCAGATTCTTGAGGATTCAGGGATGCGAAGGAACATGCGGCGAGACGAAGCGCTCGCGCACTCCGGTCAGCGACCAAAACTAAAGGTGCAGTGGCGAGAACTACGCGGCTTCTAAACGCGGTGCGCCTTTAACTATGGCGCGAGAGAGTTTTCGCCCGAGCGCAATTCCGGGCAGCTCAATCAATCGGTAGCTGACGGCTGCCAAGAAGACGCTCGGGGGGATAATGACGAGAGATACCAGAATGCCCGCCAGCACTGCATCCGACGGAAGCCAACTTGGCGGCACATTGTGAAGTGCGTTGAGAAAGAGGACATTCCACAGGTAGAGGCCGAAGCTCACACGCCCGAGAAATGCGGGAAGAGGCGAAACTAAGACCGGTGACGAAGCCGCCCTGTCATCGTGGTACAACAGCGCGAGCAGCACAAAACCTAACGCTGCCGTCAGAAGCTCAAGGCCGTGCACGAATTGCCTAAGCAACAGGAAAGCGACGAGAAGTAGCGCCCATCCTATCGGCCTTGCCAACTTGGCAGCAAAGGCACCCAGCCCGCTCGGCACCAAGGCACCAAAGATGAACAGATACCCGTAATCTGAGAGCAATTGTACTCCGAGCAGTTCGGGATTTTTCCGAGCGATGCATGTGTAAACGAGCACTGCAAGAGTGCCCCACATGCCCCACCGAAGCGTAAACACTCCAGCCAGCAACATCAGTGGGACGGCGAGCATTTCCACCTGCAGTGTCCAACTTGGTTGGATGACTGCATAGGACCACAGGGCCATGTTCGCACAGGCTTCCGACCACGAGATAGGCCATGCCTGAAGCAATGCCGCGGCCAGCACACAGGCTATAAGCCCTGGATAGATGCGAAACACGCGCTTCACAGCAAACGATGCGCCAGCACGCCACGGATTACCAATGTCAGAAAGGGAACGGATCAAGACGCAACCACTTAGAAGGAAGAACAACTCGACCGCCGCCGTGCCGTTGAAAATCGAGAGCCAGAGCTTGGGCCACTGGTCCGTTGCAGTTATCTCCCAGAACGTCTTGAACAAAGCGCGCTGGATCAACCCCTCATCAAAATGAAGGATACCGTGATAGAAGATGACCGCGATTGCCGCGTAGGCGCGAAGGCCATCGAGCGCCAACAAACGCTGTCTGTCGCCCGTAGCAAATCCCATTCTGATTATGTCCCGCGCAAACCGCCGACGTTAGTACGCGCGGCCGATGCCAGATGTCCAGATGAACAATCAGTCGTAGCGATCAAATGCAGAACCGGCCGGTGTGAAGTTGGCGGTGTAGCGGGCAAGATTGTTCGAGATCCGAATCTCGTCCATATTCCCTTTGTATTTGTGATCCGGCCCGCCGATGTCCCGCTCACCGACGAAAGTTCCGATGTTCAGCGACGTGCTATCCCAGGCAACCGAGGTGGAGAAATTGCTTCCAAATTGCGTGCCGTTGAGAAAGCAGCGGATCAAACCCGAGGCGCGGCAGATTGCCCAATGATACCAAGTGCCAGCGGTGAGCGTGCCGGACGTGGCGCGCTTGACGCCACCGGCGCCATCATTTGCATCAATGTAGATATCTAACTGCTCACTCGGATTGAGATTGACGAAGAACCCGGCATTGTTCGTGCCGCCTCGCATATCGAATACCGGGCGCGAGTTTGTAGTTTCCGCAGTGCATCGCATGCGACCCTCACACGTGAAATCCCCTGGCAATTTGAGTGCCGTCGGATGGTCGCAGTAAAGGTAGTCGCCAACCCCATCAAAGGTGCAGCAACTTCCTCCGAAGACCGACGTAGACGTGTCGATTTGAACGTTACCTCCAAACCCCATGGCGAGATTGTTGAGCGAGCTATCGACAAAAACCTGCGAGCCGTTGGCCCCGTCGAAATGCAGAAGCATGGTCGCCTTCTTCTGCGGCGGCGCGACGATCTTTGGGATGATACCGGGATACATTAGATGCCCAGCCCGAGGATCGACTTCAATTCGCTGATCGAAAGATCGTAGCCAGCCAGCATAGCACCGACCTTCTCCTCTGCCGTCGGCGGTTCCGGTGGCGGCGGGGTATCCTCGACCTGATAGACCTGTTGGATCACTTCACCGGTTTCCACATAGGACGGTGCGCCGACGACCTGTTTTCCTTCCGGCGCTTCGAAGGGCACAGCAATCCTGCCGCCCACCGCCTCGACTTCGTCGATCGTCCAAAGGCCCTGGTCGTAGAAGCCGCGCAGGCTGTCGCCGTTCATCTGGATTTCGACAGGATAGGGATCGCATGGCGTCTCCACCTGCCGGCCGTCACCATAGACAGCAGTGTAGGTGCCGACCGTCTGGGTCACGATCGAGGAGCCGTGCCACTCCTGCCAAACGTCATTGATCTTGCGGACGAGAATGGACATCGAGTTCTCCTGTTAGGTTCTTAAAACACTGGTGATGACAAGGCGGCTCGTCGTATCGACAAAGCCGGCCAGGAAGACGGTTTCCGTTGTCTGGATGGTGATCGGAAAGCTCTCGACGCCCGCAGCGGGCACGAGATTCGCGCTCAGGCTCACGGTGCGAGCGGACGTCACCGCGGTGATCTTGAGCACGAAGCCGAACTGCGGCACCGCATTTGTCGGATTGCCGATCGTCACGTTCGTGCCAGCCGCCAACGAAGCATTGTTGCCGAGCGACATATCCCAAGAGACGGATGCGCCGGACGTAAGCGTCTGATAGGCTACGGCCGACTTTAATGCGGCCGCCGTCAGAAGCTTGCTTGCCGTTCCAAGCTGAAACTCGCTGTTGGATGCGATGGCACCGGATGCGAGCATTGCATAGGTCACCAGCCCGGCCGGCACCATGCCGGCGGTGAGCTGCCCAAAGCCGAGTGCCGAGGACACGCGCCGCAGGATCGTGTCATCGGAGCCAGCCGCGATGTCCGCCCGTGCGCCGATCGAATTGATCGAACGACCAAGGACGGACACCGCCGCGCTATCAGCGAGGGTGTTCAATGCAATGGCGTTGGTGGGCGGGCTGAAGGTGCCAGTGAAAGAGGCATTGGCCTTCGGCGCCAAGCCAGCCACCGCCACACCGCTGTCCTTCACCACTTTCCCGGTCGTGCCGTTGAATGTGGCGATGTTGTCGGTCGCAGCCGAGGCCGGCCCGGCGACGAGGCTTCCCACCGCCACACCGCTATCCTTTCCGGCCTTGCCCGTGGTGCCGGCGAAGGTGACGATATTGTCAGCCGCCGAGGAGGCCGGGCCGGTGAAGTCGCCGCTGCCCAGCCCGTCCGCGCCCTTGTCGCCGGCGCGGGCGAAGATCAGCCAGATGCCGTCGGTGGTGTTGGGCAAGGTGCCGGCGCCGCTGACACAGGCCAGCGTCAGTTTGCGATAGCCCGTGCCGTCCACCACCGAGCCGGTAACGTTGTAGACATAGGCGATTGCCGCCGACGCTTTTGAGCGCAGCGTCAGTTGACCCTTGACGGCGTTGGTGCTGTCGTCGAAGCCGTCGAGCACGCCGCTCACCGTGGCGCCGCTGGAATCGAGGTTGTCGATATAGGCCGCAGTGGCGGAGGCGGCGCTGGCATTGTTCAGCCGCAGCGTGCCGTTGCCGGGATCGGCGTCGGCGGTGCTGGTGGAAAAGGTATAGCCAAGTGCTGCCACCGCATTGGCCGCCGCAACGGCGCTCGCCGCCGCGTTGGTGGCCGACGTCGCGGCGCTGGTGGCGGATCCGGAAGCGGCGGTGGCGGAGTTGGACGCGGCCGTCGCTGAGCCGGTGGCGGCGCTTGCCGATGTGCCGGCGCTGGTGGACGAATTTGAGGCCGTGGACGCGGAGCCGGCCGCGGCCGTCGCCGAATTGCCGGCATTGGTGGCGCTGGTTGCGGCATTGGTGGCGGAGGTTGACGCGGCGCTTGCCGAGCCGGAGGCGGCCGTGGCCGAGCCTGCCGCATTGGTGGCGCTGGTGGCCGCCGCGTTCTTGGAGGTGAGTGCTGCGGCCGCGCTCGCCGCGGCGGCATTGGCAGCATTCACCGCGCCGCCAAGCGTGTCCTGCGAGAGATAGAAGCTAAGCACAATCGGGTCGGCGCCGATCACCGGATCCAGCGTCTCGAAGGCATAGACCCGATCGGCCGAGACAGCGCCCTCCTGCACATGCACGGTGGTGCCCTTCTGCATCGTGCGCGCGGCGCGGGCGTCTGCGGCGCGGAACCACTGGCCCTCGCTCGCCGTGTAGATGCCATTCTGGGTCTGGTCGGCCTGGTCCTTGACCAAGATCCGGTCGCCGACTTGCGTCAGCACGCCGTCGATGGTCTGCAGGCCGTAAAGGGTGATGTTCGCGGTCGTCGCCAGGCGCACAGGTTCGCGCTCGCCGCTCAACAGACGAATGGCGGCAGTTGCAGGTCGGGCCATAAGCTTGCTCCATGAAAAAAGCCTCGCAAAAGCGAGGCTGGAAAGATTGGGGTCCGTGCGTGGGCTGAAATCGGGCGGTTAGTCCTGGCCCATCTTTTGCGGTTCTGTTCGCGAACTCTTCCATAGGTTGCGCAAGTGAAGCCGCTTCATTGAATTTGCCCGCAATGGATCGTTCTGCTTACGCTGCCGCTCTGGAACCAACCGACTCAACTGCGCGTGGTATCGCACTCTCAAGCTCGACCGACCCCTGGTCCCGGCATCGCCCAGCTCAATGTGTCTCCTTGCTGACGCATCATCACCTTCTCGGTGCTGTTTGCGGGTCCGTAGTATCCATGGCTGAAATCGAATTCCGGTGACAGTGCACCCTTTAGCTGCAAACGACCGCGACAGGAAATCGTGCACCGTCACCGTACCTCCCACTGTCACTGTGAAACCGGCAAAACCGTACCCTGGGAACGAAGCCGGGAGCGTAAAGATACCGGTCCTCTGTCGCGATAATTCGAAGCTAAGCACCTATCCGTCTCAGCTTAAGGTGACATGCGGACCGGGGTTCCAGGTGGCAGGCCTTTTACCTTTGCGATGATTTGGCCCATGATATGCCAATAGACATCCAGGTCCGACAATTCCAGATTCTCGATTGTGTCCTCGCCCCCGAGAAACAGCGGCTTCTTGTGGCCTATGCATTGGGAATAGGTTGGCTCGGCGCCACCGCTCTCGCGCCACGCTGCGAAGCCGTCGGGGACCAAGGCCGCACCGTCCTCCTCCACGAGGTTCGACGTCATGGAATGTCTCGATATTGGATGGTATCTGCAAAGCTTCCGCCGTATGCGGCTCGAACATCAAAACGCCTGGCTCGCCCTGCTCAAGCCTCCCGGTATCGACGGCAAAGGCCGAGCCTTGCCAATCATAGCCAAAGCAGGTTATCCGCCCCGTGAACTCGGGGAAGCCCAGCAATACCCTTGCGTTCCAGCGTGCGACATCCTGCGCTCGCATTATCCGATACAGGCCATGTCGGAACGTCGCGCCACCAAAGCTTGCGGCAATTCGTTCAGCCCGGCGATTTTGTGTCCAGCGAAAAATTACCGGCATCTGCCGGGACCCTGCTATCTATCTGGAAGTTTTTTGGAATGTCTCGAACACCACGATCTCCAAGAGTGACACCAACGGCGGAAGAAACTAGTACGACGAAACTAGTTCGTTGACTCTGGGGGTTCAGGAGGCATTTTGCCTCGCTTCCACGGCGAGGTTTTTGTATCGCGCCAAGCATGCCAGCCTAACGGCAAATCCGCAAGTTGTTCAACAGTCTCGTCAAGCTCCACTATCTCGACCAAACCCACTAAAATTAGCTCATCTTGATCAACTTCAGCTTCATTTCCATAAAATTGCCACGAATTATCTTCCGCATCATGCGAGACATATGCAATCCATCCGCCTCGGTCGAATATTTTTCGAGTCGAGATAACAGCTAGATTTTTGGAATCTTTGAACTTCCACCCAGCCATGTCTTTCACCTATTTATTCGATTTTTCTACGTTCTCAAATCCCGCGAGGAGTTGCAGGTTTCTATAGCTGTTTGATCCTGGTGTCTTAGCCTTGTCAGCCGGCCTGACCGGATCTATGTGATCGATATGCGCTTCATTCCTTGGGGGAGTTACACCGCTCTGGCTTTTTTGGGCTATGACTAATTCTACTCCGCTCTTATCCGATCTTAGGACCCCACCGTTTATTCTCCGATTTTCCTCGTAAATTGTCATCCGTTGCTTGTTTGTTGGCTTCTTTCCGGGCGCGACATTAGGAGGATCTTCCAAATGCGTATAGGGTCTTCTTATCTCCGGTGCCTTGTCGGCGGAAACGGGAAGCTCTTCTACCTCAACAGGCGAAGCAGATGGAGGTTCACTATCGAAAACGGCTTTCGGCTTAGCAACAGCGGCACGCTCGCTGAGACGTGTTATGACGCTGCGGCCAATCGCGCCGAGCCCCTCGGCAAGAACATTGAGGCCGGCACCCCCAATCGCGCCGGTGAGTACGCCCTCGGGAATGCTTTCATCGGTGTTATAGGCATATACCCCGCCGTATGCGCCGCCGGTTGCGGCTCCCAGGGCTGTGCGCGTGCCAAAGCCGGCCAAGCCGCCGCCTTCCGCCGCCGCGCCGATTCCTGCTCGGCCCAGAAAACCAACAAGGCCCTGTGCGGCGCCGTAGCCGGTCAAGCCGGCGCCAAGGGCCTCGGCTGCCCAACCGGCGGAGCCGGCCCGATCCTCCGCATCCTCCGTCTCAGCTTGCTCGCGGGCCCGACGCTGCTCGTAGCTTTCGCCCGCCTGCGAAGGGGTCAGCTTCGCGACGAGACTGTCCGCGCCTCCAGCGGTCGCACCCTTGGCAACGGTTCGGCCGATATCACCGAATGCCACGCCGGCTTGCCGCAGCCACGACATGGTGCTGTATTGGGCTTGGGCGGGATGCTCCCCGACCCAGTCGAGCCCCTTTTTGAGTACCCCAACCTGCGCTTCCAGCAATTCCGGCGTGATGCTCGGATCCTGAGCGGCTCTGGCTCGCCACCGGGCTTCCGCCAGCAGCGCGATTTGCTTCGAAATTGCCCTGCGGGCGCCTGGGTCGCGAACAGCCAGGACAAGCGAGCTCAACTCGGCAAGACGCTCGTTGAATGGCTTGCTCGGGTCGATGTATTCCGCCGCCTGCCGGTCAGCGAAATCCCAAGGCAGCGGCAACCTTTTATTGAAACCCAACTGCTGCTGAGCTGCTCCAGCCCAGTTGACGGCAGCCTGAAATTCCTCAAGTGTCTTGACGTTGCTCCAATCCGGAGCGTCGCCGCGAAACAGTCGGCTGACGTAGGCGACGGGATCGGCGTCGCGGGCAGCCATGATCAGCTGGGCGGCGCCAGCCTTGATCCCGTAGCGCTCGTGCGCTTCCAGTGAACTGCCGGGCCTGGGCCTGGAGTGCAGGAGCTCGGCACGGATCGCCTGGTTCGACGCCGCGTGCATGTCGAAGTAGGCTTTGCCGATGCTGGTGTTGATCCTGAATTGTTTGAACCGTTCTGGACCTTCGTCGGCGCCGTAGACCTGGACGAAGTCCTGCGCGGTCGACTCTTCCTCGGGATATTTGCCGGTGGTGGCGATGACGGCCGGCGCACTCTGCTCGGCAAGCATGACCCGCGCATTCGCACCGATCATCTGGGCCGCGGTGGCGTTGTTGGCCTGAGTCCTCAGCGTGGCGATGTCGCTGGGTTTCAGATAGGTGATAGCATCGAGAGGTATGGTTGCCGGCCCATCCGTCGCATCAGGCTTGGACGACGCACTTTCGGCCAAGTTCGCGCTGTTTGCGGCAGTCGCACCGGATATCCCGGCGGCAGCCTGAGCCGCCGCACCGGCATTGCCGACAACGGACGCTGCGGCGCTCACCTGGCCTGAGGTCGCGCCGGCCTGCGCCGCGTCTAGCATCTCGGCGGCGCGCTTCGGATCCTGCGCGATCATCGCCTGGACAAGCGCCTTGGCGGCGTTGCTCTTCCAAGCCGCTTCCGCGACGTGCCGGGCAAGCGGGCTGCCGATATTGGCTATGAAATCGAGGCCGCGCTGCCTGATCGCTTCGAAGTTGGCCGTGTCCTTGGGATCGCTTTGCGCGATTGCGCTGGCGTACTCGTTTTCGGCCTGGCTCCACTCGCTCCACTCATAGCCGTCGCGGCGCTGATTTTGCTGGAGCGCCAGGCGTATTGCGCCCGCCTCCCGCAGCGCTTCCTTGCGGCTGGCAAGACCTGGGCGCAGTTCGGGTGGCGCCTGCTTCAGGAAATTGCCGAACAGCGTGTCGAACAGGCCGGTCTTCACCACCTGGCCGGTGTAAGGATCGACCTGGCCATACATGGCTTCGTGCAGGCCGGCGCCGTCGGCGGGCGCGTTGGCTACCGTCTCGGCCTCGGCCTGCGCGAGCTCGCCATTCAGCCGGCGCGCGGCGATCTCGGTGTCGAAGGCCTGCTGCTGCGCCTTGCGCTGCTCGTAACGCTCGGCGGCTGCCTGCCACCTGTCGCCGAACTGTTGCATCGCTTCGCCGACCGGCGAGGAATCCGGATATTGCACCGCATTGCCGGTGTCGAGCCGGCGCTCGCCGACAAAAAGAGGAATGATGTGGACCATCTCAGTAGAGCCCCGTGTAGCCGCCGATGATGGCCCTGCTCGCCCGAGGCGAGAGCGACGACCCGCCGAAGGTCACGGACTTGGCCGGGTCGTAGAGGCCGGACAGACCGTCGATGAGGCCATTGCCCGCCTTGAAGATCGAGGCCGTCATCGCCTGGCTGCCCTGGAAGCGCGAGATGGCGGCCTGGGTGTTGAGATTGTTCTGGCGCAGCCGTGAATTGTACAGAGTCGCATTGAGGTCGACCTGACCCTGCCGGGCATTCGCCGCCAGCACTTCGGTCGGTGAGCCGGCAATGCCGACTCCGGAAGCGCCCGCTTGGGCGCGCGCCTGGGCTTCGAGCAGGTCCTGCTTGCGGCGCTCCTGTCTCTGTTCGAAGGCGGCGCTTTGCGCATCGGCCTGCGCCTGCTGCTCGTAGGCCTTGGCCTGGTAGTTGGCCAATTGCTGCTGCTGGGCGCCCTGCATCAGGGCGCCGCCGACCGACACGGCCGTGCCTGCCAGTCCAAGAAGGGCCAATGTGCACATGGTTCAACCTCGCGGGGTCTTGGGTTTCCTGGTTGCGCCCACGACGGGCGCGCGCAGCGCCGGACGCGGGTCGAGCGCGCCGCCGGAGCTGACGATCGAAAGGAGCAGCCGGTCGGCCGCGAGGCCGGCCCGGCTGAGGCGCGCCGGCGGCGCTGCGCGCGGGCCGGCCATGGCGGCGCGGCGGGTGGCGGCAAGGCTCACTTTCAGGCGCGGCAGGCCGGCGGCGTCTAACAGGCCATTGGCGGTGGCGATGGCGCGCGACAGCGCATCGGCCTCGAACAGTTCCTCGCGCAATTCCTCGACCAGCCGGCGAACAGCACGCCAGCGGGTGCCGAGAAGTGCTGCCTTGCCTTCGATCTCCTCGGACAGCGCCTCGATGTCGGCGCGGGCCTCGGCCTCGGCGGCGGTGGCTCGGCGGCTGCCGGCGACGGCAATTGCTCGTTCCAGCGTCGCGATCGTGTCGTTGCAGCCATCGAGTGCCGCCCGTGCGGCGGCGAGGTCGCCGCCGAAAATGGCGCGGTCCTCCGCTTGCATCAGACCCTGGCGGCTGGCGATGGCTTGCGAAAGGTCGGTGTCGAGCAAGGCGATGACGGCGGCGAAATCCGCAGCCGTTCGCGCCCTGCCGAGAGCTTCGGCATGGGGTGTCATTGGGAGTTCCTTGGGTGGGAAATTGATGAGCGGGACGGCGGAGAGCCAATCTTCCCCTCGTGGGGAAGATCAGCTGTTTCTACGGCTCCGCGTCGAACACGGGCGTGAACGCCCGGATCGTGCAGGGCGTGGGGTTGATGTGGCGGATCCTTACCCTGCCCTGCCCTTCCCAGGAGTCGTCGATCGGCACCTCGACATTGCCGGTATAGAGCTTCGCCTTGCCGTCCGGCGCGACGATCGAGGGCATGCGCACGGCCTCCCAGCGGCCGCGCAGAAAGGACTGCACCTCAAGCCCCGTGGGGTCGGTCTCGAGCAATGACAGGATCAGCTTCGCCACCTTCTTGCGGCGGCCAACGAGCGAGCCGTCCTGGCCGCCGACGTCGAGCTCCAGCGTGTCGGCCTGCGATTGAAACGGAAGCCCGACCTGCCATTTGGCGGCGGTTGCGCTGCCAGGCAGCGTCACCTGGCCGGACGCGACGGTGATGCCGCGAAAGACCTTGCCGTCGGCCAGCACGCCGACTTTCTCGCCGTTGAGATGGCCGAGGCCGGAGACGACATTGACCGGCGCGCCGGAATAGGTCAGCCCGCAATCGACCTGGAAGGCGTCCTCCAGCGCGCCGTATTCGAAGGGCGGCTGCATCACCTCGATGTAGCGCTTGGTCGCGCCGCCGATGCTGCGCTTGACGATCAGCCAGATGTCGTCGACGCCGTTCTGTCCGGGCGTGACCACCGCGCTTTCGACGACCGCCCAACCGGACCCGGAAAATTCGCCGCCGAAGCGGTGGCGGTGCATGCCGCGCACCTCCTGGCTTGGTTGGTGGGTGTAGCCGCCGAGCTCGCCATTATCGAGCGGGAACCACAACATAGGGTCCGGGTCGGTCTGGAAGGCGAGCTCGACCACGCCCTGCTTGGCGATGTGCTCGGAAATCTGCCCGATGTCGTCGGAGGTGAAGCGGCCGGTCTGCGCCTGCGCCAGTTCGGCGATCGAGCGGCGCGAGCGCGTGACATAGAGGAAGGACTGGCCGGCATCGACCGGGCGGATGCGGGCGCAGCCAAAGGTGCGCGAGCGGCGGTTCTTGAAGGAGGACGGCGTCAGCGCCTCGTCTATGCCGGAGCCGGACAGCGCGCGGATGCCACCCGAAGTGCCGATCAGCAGCGCGCCGTCGGAATCGGCGATCCAGACGATGTCGTTGGCCTGGCCACCGCCGGCCTGGACGAATTCCAGCGCGTCGTCATCCTTCTCGCCGAGCGCGAAATTGTCGAAGTCGCCGGTGGCCGAGGCATAGACCGAGAAGCGCCGGCTGAAGGCCAGGCGCTCTTCGTAGAGCGAGCCCGATTCCACGTATTTTCCCGGTACGAACGTGCCGAGGCGCCAGCGGGTGATCGGCGTGAGGTTCGGCAGCGAATGTCCGTAGAGCCTGATTGTGACCACGGTGGTGCTGACGACGCTCGCGATCTTCGCCCAACGCCAGATGCCGTCGGAGCCCAGCAGCCGGATCGCGCGTCCGACATCGGTCGATTGGAAGCCGGCGCCGTCATTGATGCCGACGATCGACGATGCCGTGAGATTGAACGGCGTCATGCTGTCGCCGGCCTCGTGCCAGCCCATGTCGTTGATGGCGCTGTCGTTCTGGTTGCTGTCGTCCGAGGCTGACCAGTTCAGGCGGTAGGACTGGAACGCGATCTTGTTCGCGCACTCATAAAAGCGCCGCTCGCTTCGGCTCCACCCGGTTTCAGCCGCGCGCGTGTCGAGGACGATCCAGTTGGTGCCGTCGTAGCCCTCGAACGTCCACGAGACGGGCGTGTATTCCGGGTTCCCGGCAGACGCCACGATCCAATAGGCATCGCAGATCTTGGTGGCCGCGCCGGGAAAGTCATAGGCGATCCAGCCATTGCCGTGGTCCGGATCGTAGAACCGGCCCAAGGCATCGGTGAACGCCTGCCATTCGTCGCCATGAGCATAGGCGCCGGACACCGTGCCGCTCGGCGTGGTCAGGCCGGTCATGATCGGGTGGACGGCGCCGGTCTGGGCCGGCGTCATCGTCGTTCCGGTATCGTTGATGTCGTCGTAAGGCCCGTCCAGGAACTGGAAATCGCTCAGCGTCCAGGTGGTGTGCGCCTCGCGGGTCAGCACCTTGGGCGGATAGTCGCGATGGGTGATCCACATCTGGTCGGCCGACTGCACATAGGCGAGCTCGAAGAGATCGGCTTCCAGATAGGGCGAGGCGATCTCGACCGTGCCGACGCGCGCGCCATAGGCATAGACGCGGATGTACCGGTCGCCGAACTCCAGGCAGTAGGCCTGCTCGGAAGAGAAGATGAAGGGGATGCCGCGGGTCTTCTTCGCCGAGTTCTTCACCTCGTTGACGAAGTAGGTGCCGCCACGGGCGCGGATGCCGCCGTGCGGCAGGGTGACGAAGTTCTCGCATTTGGCGAGCGCTGCCCGGTAGAGGTCGAGCGAGGCGCGCGAATGGAGCCTGGGCGAGATCTCGCCACGGGTGAAAACATCCTGGACCGGATAGAGCGCCGTCATTTAGCGAAAGCTCCTCAAAGCATGTCTCCCGAAAGCGGGAACCGGTTTCGGGGCAAAGACATGCGTGAAATCAAAGACGGAAATCGCCGCGCTGGGTCGCCCAGGCGCCGGTATAGAGTCGGCCGCCGCGCTGGATGGCGTTCGCGCTGAAGGCCGCGTCGAGCGCGCGGTCATAGGCGGCGCGGGCGATGTCGATCATGCCGGCCTTGTGGGTCAGCGGATGCGCGATCTTGATCGCCAGGGCCGCCACCAGCACTTCGGTGAACAGCGCGTCCCAGTCGTTCGGGTCTGTCAGGTTGGCAAGGTAGCGGATGGTCAGCGGCCCGGCCTGGTCGGAATAGATCAGCCCCGCCTCCTGGCGCCAGGAGATTGGCTGGCCGTCCGGCTCGCCATTGGCGGTCGGCGGCAGCGGGCGGATGCAGTCGGCCGGCAATTCATAGGCATGGTTCAGCGTGTAATTGCCGCTGCCGGTGTCGGCGCCCGCGACCTGCGCCGAAAGGATGGCGAACACCCAGGCGTGCTTGGCAAGCTCCCCTTCGCGGGTGAGGTCGAAATGCAAGTTCAAGAGCCGCGCGGCCTTGACGTCCTGGTCGAGCGAGTCGATCGGCGCCTCGTCGAGAACGGCTAAGGCCATGTTGGCGATGTCGAGCGGGGTGATGGCCATGGGTCAGTGATCCGTGGTGGGTGGGTGAGAAAATGCTCGGTTCCTCGCCCCCGCGAATGCGGGGGAGAGGTGGCTCGGCGAAGCCGGGACGGAGAGGGGACGCCCTGTGATAGACCAGAACCGGCTGAAGACCTGGCCTCGCGCTTCGCGAAGGGCGTCCCCCTCTCCGGCCGCTACGCGGCCACCTCTCCCCCACTTTCGTGGGAGCGAGGAAACCTGCGCCCTTACGCTTCGGTCGTCTTCAGCGCGATGAAGCTCATGTTCTTCACGCTTGAAGCCGTGCGGTCCCAGTTGGCGGCCAGCGCGAGCTCGGCGTCGGTGGCGAACTCGCCGGCGCTGGAGGCATCGAGGAACCTCGTGCCGGGAACATGGGCCACGAAATGCCGGCGGCCGACCATTTCGGTGACGCCGCCGCCATGGCCCTGGCGCGGCTTTCGGTCGAACTCCAGCGGGCCGCCTTCGGAGTTGACCGGCAGCTCGTTCCACAGGATGGCCTTGTCCTTGAACATGAAGGCCGTGTAGACGCCGGCGGCGACCGGGATGTCGTCGTCGACCACGCAGCGCAGCCCCATGTAATAGGGGATCAACGGTCCGCCCTGTTCCGAGGACGGCACATAGTCGATGAGGTCGGCAAGCTTGAGGGCCTTCATCTGCTTGGAATGCATCCAGATGGTGCGGAACTTGTCCGCGCGATCACCCATCAGGTATGCCGCCTCGATGATGTCGGTGTCGACGATCGAGGCGCCGGTGGTGCGCACCAGGTCGCCGCCGTCATTGGCGACGTTGTCGGCGAGCACGCCCTTGAGGATGCCGAGCAGGGTCAGCTTGTTGGCGCGCTGCCAGTACTCGGTCTGGCGGCGCACGATCAGTTTTTGCGGATCGTCGCCGGCAAGGATCGCGGTCAGATCCGGAACGCCCCAGGCCTGGGCGCGCACGTTGCGGGGGGCGACCTCGCGGCGCGAGCCGATCTTCTTCATCTCGATGGAATCGGCCGGATCGTCGTTGACCGGTTCGGACGGATCGTTGCCGAGATCCTTCCATCCGGGCATGTCGACGGAGCGGCCGCCCATCGACAGCTTTGACGAAATCGCCGGATCGGAAAACAGGATGCCGGCCTGGTAGATCTCGAGAGACTGGACATGCTCCTCGAACGAGTACTGGGCATAGACGGACGGAACGATCGCGTCCGCGATGCGGGTATAGGCGTCTGCCATTTGGTCTTTCCTTTGAGGTTGGTGAGGTCAGGCTGGCGGCTAGAGCGGGTTGTTGGGCATCCAGAGATCCGGATTTTCGCCGGCATCCCGGGCGAGCCGCCGGGCACGTTGAGGGTCGCTTTTGACAAGGGCGGAGATAGCCGAGATGTTGCGCTCGCCGACGGCGTTGCGCCGGAAGGGATTTTGGCCCCGCGGCGCTCCATCGGCGTCGATCGTATCTTCGCGGAACATCGCCTCGCCGATTGCATGGAAGGCGCGGGCGATCTGCGGATCGGTCAGCGCGCCGTCGGGCAGAAGGATGCCCTTCTGCTTGTAGGCGTCGACCAGGCCGAGCTTCTTCATCGCCCGGTTGGCGACCTCGAGCTTCTGGCGAAAGCCGTCGCTGTCGGTCGGCCCCCAGTCGCGCACCAGCTCGTCATGCGTGGCTTCGACCGAGCGTGAAAGGGCCGCCTGCTGCTGCGCAGCCTGCTCGGCCATGTAGCCGACGAAGCGGTCGTGATAGGCCTGCGCGATCTTCGGGCTGGCGCCCGCTTCGACCGCCCAGGCCTTCGAGGCGTTGGCGAGCTCGTTCGAATAGGCGAAGTTCTCCGGCAGGTTTTCGGGCCGCCGGTATTCGACCTTCTCGGCCGAGGTCAGCGGACGCATGGCTTCCGGCAGTCTGGAGTGGAACCTGTCCCACTCCTCCTTCGGCGCGTCCTTTGACGGAACCCGCAGGCTTTCGCCCTGCTGGCGCTCCAGTTCCGCGTAGGATGTGAAAACCCGATCGAGGTTTTCGACCTTGGTCCAGCCCTTGGCTTCAGCGAGCTTGCGGTTGCCTTCGGAAAGACCGTCAAACCAACTTCTGCCGGCCGCCGGGGCGGACCCGTTGTCCCCGGAAGCCGGAGGCGTCGCCAGGTTGCCCGCCGGCCGCGAAGCCACGGACCCGGCCTCTGCCAGTTCTGTCATGAGATGTTCCTTTCTTCTCCTTCTCCCCCTGTGGGAGAAGGTGGATCGGCGCGCAGCGCCGAGACGGATGAGGGGTGTTGGAAGGAATGAGAGGTTGGTGATTTGGATCGAAGTGTGCGCCAAGCTGGAGCACCCCTCATCCGACCGAGCTTCGCTCGGCCACCTTCTCCCACAAGGGGAGAAGGAAGAGCGTCAACGCCTACGCATTATCCCCCCAGTTCTCCCACAGCAGCGTGATCGTTCCCGTCACCGCAAGCATGCCGTCGGCGTCGATATCGGTGCCGGTGGCAAACGCCAGATTGAGATAGAGGTCGACCGGCGTAGCGGTGCCGTCGAGCGTCGAGGCGGCGGCGATGTCGGCGGTGGAGGCCGAGGAGAGCGCAGCGCCCGCGCCGTCCAGCGTGCGAGCGGTGGAGGCCAGCACATTGACCATAGTGCCGGCAAGCGTGGCGCTGGAGGCAGCCGCCGAGCCCAGCGACCAGGTGAGCGCGGCGTTGTCGTTTATGGTGGATGCGCGAGCGGTCAGCACGGCAAACTGCAGCCTTGCCGTGCCGCCCTTGATGCGCACCTTGCCGTCGGAAAAGTCGAATATCTTCTGCGAGGCATAGGCCAGCGCATCGGTGACCGGCACCTGCATGCCGGTGAAGGTAAAGACGGTGCGGTAAGCGCCGCCCTGCCCGCTGGTCACAGCCTTGAGGCCGAGCTTGGGCGGAGCAAGCCCCGCCTCGCGGGCAGCGGCGCGGGCAAGGGTCCGGGGAAGTCCTCGGGTCATGTCGTTTCTCCATTCTTGGGGAATTCTTGGGGTTAACGCGTGGCCGGCGCAGTGGGCGGAAAGCCAAGTGCCTGGCTTTCCAAACAACGAGCACCCGCAGCGGCAGCGAAGGACCTGGCGCCGATCGGCATGGTGCAGCCAGCTTATGGACGCCACCAAGGGCATCTTCGCCGGCTGATTCCGCCAGCGGCGCTAAACCATTGTTCGCGTGGTCTTTCCGGTTTGGAAACCATGGCGTTCAACCGCCGCGAAACCGTGATTCACTTCGTGAGCGGGCTCCGCCGCCGTTCCGCCGCAATGCGACCGCAGTTCAGCTCCGTTCGCCCCGTCGTCAGTCCCTGGGGCTTCAGAGGAGTTCTAGTGATGATCATCAAGAAGGCTATTCTGGCGGTGCTGATGACTGCGGCACTTGCCGGCTGCGAGACGCAGACCGAAGGCCAGCAGCGGGCCACCACCGGCGCATTGCTGGGCGGCGCCGGCGGCGCGCTGGTCGGCCAGGCGATCGGCGGCAACACCAAGAGCACCGTGATCGGTGCCGCGAGCGGTGCGCTGCTTGGCGCCGTGGTCGGCTCAGCGACTACGCCGCAGCGCCGCGGCGACCAGCTCTGCCGCTACCAGGACCGCTACGGCCGCATCTACACCGCGCCCTGCGACGACCGGTATTACAACGGCAATTATTGAGGGCGTCGGCGCTCCCTTCTCCCCGTTCCACGGGGAGAAGGTGCCCGCAGGGCGGATGAGGGACAGCGCCAAGGTCTCATCGAGGAATTTGGGGCGGCCGGCCAGCATTTCCCAATTGGCGGAAGTTGCATCGACATTGACCGGTATCAATTTCGCTACCGATTTCCTACCGCAAACTCCAATTCTCAGCAATCTTCGATTGCATATTTACAGCTCTGAAGTTTTTGGTTGCGCCAGACAATAGACTTCTGTTCGATTTTGCAGTAGATTTTCGATAGGTAGTGGCCCCCCAAATTACCTGATTTGTTGGAGTAAAATCTGGCCGCGGGTCGGGAGCCACTGCCGCCCCTTCACTCCACGTCTACTCGCATAGATTGATCCGTGGCCACCTTGCCCGCATTGTCGTTCCCGTTTGCCGCATCATGTCGCGCAGCGGGCAATGGGCGCGCCAAGTATTCTTCACACCGAGAGATTATGAACTCTATCGAGATCTGCCGGTCGAGCATTGCCGCGCCGCCGACGTCAGCACCTGGGCATGACGCTTCGCGCCCAACCATGTGCATTTGATCCTGACGGGGCCCATCCCGACGACCGCGCTCGTCAAGGTGCATCGCATGCATAACGAAATGAAGTAAACGTACGCATCCGGCTGGACATCCCTATAAAACCCGATACAATCATAACGAAAAGTGCACTTACTCTGCAATCATAGGATGTGCCATTGCGCTTGCTCACCCTCGCCGCAATGGCGACGCTTGCGTTGCAATCCAGCGTAGCGCGGTCGGACGCCCTGGATCAGCCGGAAGCTCTGTTCAAAAGCTGCCCTAAGGGCGTGCTTTTTAAGGCGGACGAGTCAGGTGTTGTCGTGACCGTAATCAGACAAGGCTCCGGCAAGGCATGCTTCTCGGATGACTGCGGCCAGTTGCCGGCGGCAACGGCGGCAGAGATAGTCACGAAAGATGGCGAGCATGGGTTTATCGCCGGCCCAATGCTTTCTTATATGTTCGCGGTGGAGCCGAAGATCGTAAAAGACTTCAAATGGCGGCCCGCCGAAACCGCGTCCCAACGTTCTACACCATCCGCGCGGATGACGGCAGCGACGTGGACTTCACCCTTCAAGATATTGGATGTGCCCGCTAGCGCGGCCCCCTAGGAGGTAACAATTGCGCTTGCTCATTCTCGCCGCGATGGCGCTGCTTGCATTGCCAGGCGTGGCCCGACCGAACGACACGGATCAGCCGGAAGCTCTGTCGAAAAGCTGCCCAAAGGGCGTGCTCTTCAAGGAGATCAAGTCAGGGATTGTCGTAACCGTTATCCGACAGGGTCAAGGCAAGGCCGTCTTCACGCAGGATAAGCATCGCTTGCAGGCCGCCACTGCCGTGGAAATTCTGACGAAAGAAGGCGAGCGTGGCTTCATCTACGGTCCGATGCGTTCCTATATGTTCGCGGTGGACCCGGATGTCGTCAAGGATTTCGAATGGCGACCAGCTGAGACCGAATATCAAGCGTTCTATACCCTTCGGGACGATGACGGGAACGAAGCGCTACTAAATTTCGTCGATATCGGGTGCGCCCCTTAGCTGACGAGAACGAATAGTCGTGTTGAGCGAATACAGCCAATTTCAGATCAGCCTTTAATAGGAGCGCACCTATATTGATCTGCTCATGGCTCAGTTGGGTAATAATCGGCTGGCAGTTCAATGCTAAAATTGCCGGGTCGATATCCGTCCAGGTCGGGAGGCGTTCCATGTAAGTGCAGGCCGCGTTTTATGTTAAATTTTCGCAGCCACTTAAGGGCTGAGGGCGTATCGCCAAAGCGAAAGTGCATTGCCACCGTAATTGCGACGCCTGCGGCTGATAAATCAGCTTGGTGAGGACATCGGAAGCCTCAACGCCGCCTACTTCTCCGCTCGCGCCGCTTTACGCAAATCCCCGATAGTCCGATTCCAAAAGCGTACCAATTCAAAGTGCTCTTGCCTGGTCACCCAGATTTTATTCTCCGGGCTGATTGGATCACCACCAACGATAATGGGTGTAATCTCAAACAGCTCCATGCCCTTTCTGCGCGAATATTCCCTTTTGTCGCTCATTTTCATTCCGCCAGTCGAGAAAATAAGTCAGCTATGTTACGCGCCGTTTTCAAAGCTAACTTTCTGTTCATACCTACGAACGGAACGCGCACGATTGGCATATTTGGATCTTGAGTATCAAACCCATATGCTTCACCTCCTCCGTTAGACGCGAACAAGAGAATACCTGGTGCATATTTTTCTACCTCATATTCTCGGTTGAAGTCGGCCAATTCCTCAGCCTTAAAGAAAATAATGTAGTTATCATGGACAAAACCTTCGCCCCCATTATGCTCTTTGAGGAAGTCGGTATAGTCCCTCGGTAACTCGAATCCGAAGTGTGCAGACAGTCCATCGACGACCGCGGATTCGGCCGGCGCGTCTAACTGCCCCTCGGTTAAGATATATCTCACTACTATCCTCCCAAGTGCTCAAGTAACTGATTCCACGATGACCTAGCTTGTTACCCGATGGACATCGCGAGGCAGGACGATCTTGTTGGCCGGGTCAATCGGCAATTGCAATGGCAGTGCACTTCCATTCCACTCGTCGACCAGCCCTTAGAACCAAGACGGCCAACATCGCTCAATCACCTTTGAGCTCTGGCAAAATCCTCTCGTCAAGGAATTTGAGGCGACCAGCCAGCATTTCCGCGTTGGCGGGACTTGCATCGACGTTGACTGGTATTAATTTTGCCACCGACTTTCCTTGCCGCGCCGCCTCGACCCATTCCTCGAGGGCACCAATGTAGCCATCAAGAGCTTCGAAAGGCGTGGCGGCGTCATCAGCAGGGATATATGTCGGCGGCACATCGCCAACGATCACCCAAATCCATCGGTTCACCTCGGGTCGCCCAGGCTCTATTTCAAAAAGAAAGACGTAGATTATTCCTTCGGCTCCATATCCAAAATATTCGCCCTTGATGGATAGGACCCAGTTATAAAACTTGAGATATTGACGGGCTTCGACCAGGGCGGAATCGAGGTCATCGTCTCCGGTGCTGACATCAGCAGGAGGCAAGCGCGTGACGCTGCTGAAATCTGGCTCTGGAACGTTGTCCATTGGCTAAAAGGATCGATTCGAGCGGTCCGAGTGCCGTCAGCTTGCAGGCTGGCTTTGCCGGCGGCGGCGGCCGCGAAGGAAATCCACAATCAGCCAGATCAACTGAGCAACAACGTAGAGTGGACTGCGAGACCAATCCGGCGCCCCGGTGTGCGAGTAGCCATATGCGGCGGCGACAACGGCGAGCGCGCCGCAAATGACATGCACCACCAACAGGCGCGGCACGCCGCCGTTCCAGCGCTTTGTGATCCAGAGCAACAAGCGGCTCAGCAAAAACGTCGGAACCAGAGCCCCGAGCAGCATCGCGGCAGAACCTGCACCCATATAGTCCCCCTTTGTACGTATAGTAAGTTCGAATCCAGACCGCCGGTTCACCAGACACTACCAAAGACGAGAATGACCGTTGGCCCCTTACATTCCATGCCTTGCAATCTATAATTGCATTATAGATATATACAACTTTTCAGTTGCAAGCAAGCTGGCCGCGTTGAAAAAGGAGGCAGCCCTGGATTTCTCATCACCCGCCCCGAACCGCGGCCGGTTGCGCAGGATTGGGTTGAGCTGCAGGGTCGAATTCAGCTTTCTCGAAGTCACCCACCTTTGACGTTTATGCGCGTCCCCGGGGGCAAGCCCCTCACCTTCGCGATGAGCTGAGCCGTGATATGCCAATAAACCTCCAGGTCCGTCAGTTCTAGATTTTCACGATCGTCTTTGCCGCCCAGGAAGAGCGGGACGTTATAGCCGATGCATTGGTTATAGGCAGGTTCGGCGCCGCCGTTGGCGCGCCATGTCGCATAAAAATTCAAAGCCAGCGCGGCATCCTGATACTCATCCAATTCGGTTTCATGAAAAGTCCGGACATTGGCCGGTATCTGAAGCGCTTCACCGGTCCCTGGTTCGAACATCACCACACCAGGCTCGCCTTCCTCGGTTCGTTTGGTGTCAATGGCGAATGTCCTGCCCAACCAATCGTATCCAAAACAGGTAATGCGCCCGGCAAATGCGGGGAAGCCCAAGATTATTCTGTTGCTCCACGCGGCCAAATCCTGGGCACGGACGATCCGGTAAAGGCCGTGGTTGAACGACACGCCACCGAAACTGGAAAGCAGTTCATTCAGGCTTGGCACGCCAGTGTCGATGTTCACGGAGTCAGGTCTGCGGCCTGCGTCTGGAGAAAAGCTTTGCCGAAACTTTGGAAACATCATCGATCTCCGATCGTTACCTTGCCAATTCTCGTCCCGTGAGGCAGATGCTTTATCTGATGGTATATCTGGGGACCCAAGCTACGGTTCACGCTTGAATCCAGCGGAGCCATGTTATGCGTCGCCTCGGCACCTCCCAATTGCAAATCGTGTACATGATCCACGTCATGGCCGATAGGCACTTCGTTTCCTTCGGCTTTGTACCTGACACTGGCTGACGTCGTCGCGCGAGTCGACGGAGTTACTATCTTCTCAACCGCGTTTAGAGCCGCGACTTTCAGGTCTGCCGCAAGTCGTTGCGCGTCCGTCCAATGCGGCATGTAAAACAGGTGTAACCCGGGACCATCGGAGGCGTTGGTTGCGCCTTCAGGACCAAGGGGGGCCTCGCCAGCGTCCCTTGGGAGGGTGGAATTTTCATTCGCCTTAGGGTCAGCCCGATAGGACGATGCGTCTGTTTCAACATCCGTGCCGAAAGAGGATTTTGCATCGATGGGCCGCCCGGCAATTTTGGCCACCACCTTTCGGCCAATCGCGCCAAGCCCTTCGGCAAGAGCATTCCCGCCCGCGCCCAAGAGCGCGCCGGAGCCCATTTCGCGCACGATATCCCGGCCGTTGAGCGCGGCATCCACGCCACCGAACATGGCGCCGTCGGCAGCCGCAGTAGTGCTTCTTGCCAAGAAACCAGGCAGCCCCTCAAGGGCTTCGGCTCCCAGCTTGCCCGTGAAGGTAAGGCCGGCGCTCTGAAAGCCGTGGCCGGAAGCGAAGGCACCGAGCAGATTTGCGGCTATCCCGGCTGAGCCGGCACGGTCGTTGGCGTCTTCGGTTTCAGCTTGTTCGGCTGCCAGCAGCTCGTCGTAGCTCTTGTCGGAGAAGAGCGAGTTCATGCCGGCGGAGAACTTGTCAGCCTGACCGAAAGTCGCGCCGTTGGCCATGAGCCTGACGGTGTCGTTCGCAGCTGCAAGCGGCTTTTGCCACCATGAGCCGGCGTCGAACCGTACCCGAGCGGGGTGCTCGGCCATCTGGAGCAAATTAACCTGGAGAGCTTTTTCCTGGGCTTCCAGCTCCGCGGGGGAAATCTTTGGATTGTCCGCCGCGTTCTGCCGGATGCGAGCCAAGGCAGATTGGAAGACCTGTCCGGCAAAGGTGAAGCGCGCCTCGGGGTTGCGTATTGCCTTTAGAGTCTCGCTCAGTTCGATGGTGCGCTGCTGCAATGGCACGCTCTCATCGACATATCTTGCGCCAAGGCTGTCTGAGAAATTCTGCGGGACGGCCAAGGTCCTGCTGAAACCGAGCCGCTTCTGGGCAGCCCAGACCCAGTTGATGGCGGCCTGAAATTCTTGCGGCGTCTTGACCTTGCTCCAGTCCGGAGCATCACCGGGAAACAGATTGCCGACATAAGCGACAGGATCGGCGTTGCGGGCCGCGATAATCAGTTGGGCGGCACCAGCCTTTACTTCGTAGCGTTCACTCACTTCCAATGAACTGCCGGGTCCAGGCCGCGAGTGCAGGAGCTCGGCATGGATCGCCTGGTTCGACGCCGCATGCATGTCGGAATAGGCCTTGGCGGCGCTGGTGGTAATGCGGAAATGCTCGAAACGGTTTGAGCCCTCGTCGGCGCCGTAGACGTTGACGAAGTCCTGCGCGGTCGGCTTTTCCCCCTCAGGATATTTGCCCGTGACAGCGATAACCGCCGGCGCGTTCTGCTCGGCGAGCATCACTCGCGCATTCGCGCCGATCATCTGGGCCGCGGTGGCGTTGTTGGCCTGGGCTTTCAGCGCGGCGAGGTCGCCGGATTTCAGATAAGTGATGGCATCGAGCGGAATAGCTGTGTCGCTATCCGGCGACTGGCGTTCGCCGAACGCCTGCGCCACCATCTCGTCCGGCGTTTTTTGGCCTTTTACCGTCGCTTCCTTGCCCTGCGCTCCGGCACCAAGCTGCGAGGGCACAGTCTCGCCCATGCCGTCGCTTGCCACCGGGCCGGCGCTGAGCATCTCGGCGGCGCGGCGCGGATCCTGCGCGATCAGCGCCTGCATCCGCGCCTTCGCCGTGCTGGCGCGCCAGGCGGCTTCGGCCTGCAACCTGATCTGCGGGTCGAGGTCCATCTTGGCGAGGAGGTCGAGGCCGGCCTGCCGGGAGGCGTCGAAGGCGGCGTTGTCGTTCGGGTCGCTTCGCGCGATGTTGTCGAGCTCGGCGGTATGGACCTCCGCGACCTGGTCCTGCTCATATTGCTTGCGGCGCTGATTTTGCTGGAGCGCCAGGCGTATTGCGCCCGCCTCTCGCAGCGCTTCCTTGCGGCTGGCGAGACCGGGGCGCAGTTCTGGCGGCGCCTGCTTCAGGAAATTGCCGAACAGCGTGTCGAACTGGCCGGTCTTCACCACCTGGCCGGTGTACGGATCGACCTGGCCATACATGGTTTCGTGCAGGCCGGCGCCGTCGGCTGGGGAATTGGCCATGGCGTCGGCCTCGGCCCGGGCGAGCTCGCCGTTCAACCGGCGCGCGGCGATCTCGGTGTCGAAGGCCTGCTGCTGCGCCTTGCGCTGCTCGTAACGCTCGGCGGCTGCCTGCCACCTGTCGCCGAATTGCTGGACCGCCTCGCCGACCGGCGAGGAATCCGGATATTGCACCGCATTGCCGGTGTCGAGCCGGCGCTCGCCGAGGAACAGGGGGATGATGTGGACCATTTGGCTGTTTCCTGGCCGGGCGGTTTTGGGGAGCGCGCAGCGACGGGCTGCCAAGGTGGCGGCCGGTTCGGTGGTGCGAGTGGCGGGTTCTGGTCGAGGCGCGGATGGTGAAAGGAGCGAGGATGCTCGTCAGGGCGCGACGCGCGCGACAGCTGATCTCCCCCCTTGTGGGGGAGATGTCCGGCAGGGCAGAGGGGGGCGCCGTAGAGTATCTACCTCGAGCGAGTCCGTATTGGATTCAACCAAGAATTCCGGCCAACGATATTGAGAAAACGCGGCAAGGCCGGCGGGACAGCGCCCCCCTCTGCCCTGCCGGGCATCTCCCCCACAAGGGACGAGATTGGCAGTTTCAGCGCCTTACCTCTCCTCGGCCCGCGCCGCCTTTTCCAGCGCGGCGAGGTCGGCGTCTTCCAGCGCCAGGAACCCCATGATGTGCTGCACCACTTCGGCGCGCGCATTGGAGAGCGCGCTGTGCAGCTCGAAGCCCTCCGGCGTCTTGGTGCGGGCCAGCCAGTCGCCGTAGGAGGGGCGGCGGTAGTAGCCCGTCGTGGCGGTCAGGTCGGCCAGCACCAGCTCGCCATCCTCGCCGGAAAAGACGCGGCGATAGGCCTTGGTCAGCGCCTCGCGGGCGGCGAGCGGGCCGCCGGCGTCGGAGGGGCGGGCGAAGCGTTTGCGGCTCATGCGCCACCATTGGCGCCGCCGCCCGCGGAGCCGGCGCCCTGCCCACCCGGCATCGCGCCTTGCGCGCCGCCGGCCGGAGCGCCAGCTGCGCCACCGCCAGCCTGGGCGCCCTGCATCATCGTCTGCAGGCTGTCGAGCAGGCCGCTGTCGCGCGCCTGGACGGCCGCCGGCACCGCGTCCTTTGCCACCTTGCCGGCGGTGGCGATCGCCGCCATGCCGGCCTGGGCTTGGCTTGCCTGCGCCCTGGCTCCGCGCATCCCTTCCACCTCGTCCTTTCGCCGAAAAATGCGCTGCGGGCTGCGCCCGGCGCTCTGCACGACGCGGATCGCCTCGTCGCCATCGATATTGTCCATGATGCCGGGATCGAACTGCGCCATCTGCATGGCGGTGGTCACCACCTGGATGGTGTCGCGCGCTTCGGCCGAGCGGCGCAGCACGTCGAGCGGGCCGGTGAAGGTCGGCCGCACCGCCTTGCCGGCGAGACTGTCCGGCGGGCGGAAGCGGCTGTCCTGGTCGTAGAGGCCCTTGTCCTCGAGGATCGACAGCTCGCGGTCGAGATTGGCGGCGAAGCCCGCCTGGATGATCGAGCCGGAAGGCCCGAGCAGCGCGCCCTTCTCCTCCTGGCGGATCAGCGCCTCGGTGGCGGTCATCTGCGGGTTCTGGACGAGCGTCTGGAACAGGTTGACGAACATCATGTCGCGGATCTCCTCCGCGCGGCTCGCCGCATAGTCGAAGGCATAGCTCGGGTTCTGGCCGGTGGCGATCGGCTGGATCAGCGGCCGGCCACTGTCGTCGATCAGGCCCGGATAATTCTCGCCAGGGTTGAGCACCGGCACATAGTCGAGCCTCGCCTTGGAGGCCGTCGGCGGATCGGTGATCTGCTGCAGGGCGCGCAGGCCGGAGCGGCGCACGGCGTTCTCCTCGCGCACCGTGGTCAGCGCCTCGATGGCCGGCGAGATGCCGTAGGCGTCGCCCTCGTAGCGGCGCCAGTTGAAGGTCGAGACCGGGAAGGTGCGGAAGCCGCTCTCCCTCACGATCTCCTCCTCGTCCTCGATGACATGGTAGGAGGCGAAGGTCTGGTCGAGATATTGGTAGAAGCCGCCCTTGCGGTACATGCGGCGCTCGTCGCGCGGCTGCACGCACTGGATCAGCGAGATCTTCTCCTCGCATTTGGCCGGGTCGTCGACGAGAGCCTTGATGCGCGTGGGCAGCTTTTCGTAGCCGAGCAGCTGCGCCGCCTGGCGCGCCGTGCGCTCGTAGCGGCGATGGAAGATGTCGACCTGGCCCCAGCGGTTGCGCGACAGATAGCCCTCGGCCACCGGAACCGAGGCATAGCGGATCGGCGTGCCGCCGAACCCTTCCTCGGCGTAGAGATAGGCCGGGCCGTAGCGCACGACGTTCCTGAGGCACGCCTGCGTCGCCGGCACGAAGTTGGAGTTGGCGGAATAACGCAGCGCGAACAGGAAATCGCGGAGCGCCTCGGCCCATTCCTTCTCTTCGTCGGTCTCCTCGTCGTCCATCTCGGCGGTGGTCAGCCCGTGCCATTTCTCCGACTGCGGGATGATCAGGCTTTCCAGCCCGGCGGCGAGCCGGTTGGCGGCGGAGTTGATGGTGTTGGCGTAGACGCGCGAGCCGCGCCGCTCCTGCCGCTCGGCCTGACTGTCGCCGCGGCTGGTGCGGCGGCCCGACCAGATGTCGGGCGCATCCGGATCGCAGAACTCCGCCACCGCCTCCCAGACGGGCTCGTAGGCGGCGCGCTCGGTCTCAAGTTCGGCCTGTCGCGACAGGATATCGCGGGCGCGGGTATCGGTCATGGGGAGGTCTCGCTTGGTTTGGCGGGGCTGTTCCTCGCCCCCACGAGAGTGGGGGAGAGGTGGCTCGGCGAAGCCGAGACGGAGAGGGGACTGGCGCCGCGTTGCGTATGATGGAGGAACGATTGAGCCTTATCCCGCGAAGCTGGCGCAGCCCCCTCTCCGGCCGCAACGCGGCCACCTCTCCCCCGCCTTTGGCGGGGGCGAGGAAAAGATTGCGCTGTCATCTTTTGCGCACGTCTCTGTGCTCTATCTCTGCTCGCGGCGGGCAGGAGGAGGTCGAGAATGACAAGCCTTGCCGGCGCCTTGAAAAATCGCGGCAAACACGCCGTGAAGCGACTGCTTCGCTATGACAATCGCAACTGGCTGCGCATGCGCCAGATCGAAGCCTTCACGGTTTTCCTCGAAGCGGCCCACCGCAAGTCGCGCGACGTGATCGAGATCTCGCCGGGCTGGAACCGCTACTGGCGGGCGTTGTGTCCGGACTACCGCTCGGTCGATTTCCCGGACTTCGACATCTGCCGGGATCGCACCGAGGAGCAATATTCCATCGTCATCGCCGACCAGGTGCTGGAGCATGTGCAGCGCCCGCAGGCGGCGGCGGCCAACATCCATGCCATGGTGAAGCCCGGCGGCTGGGCTATGGTGGCGACGCCGTTCCTCTTTCGCGTGCATGCCCGCCCGCACGACTACAACCGCTGGACGCCCGCGGGGCTGAAGCAGTTGATGGTCGAAGGCGGCTTTGGCGAAGACGACGTGCAGGCCTTCGGCTGGGGCAACAAGGCCTGCGCCAAGGCGCATATCGGCGGCCCGGTGCGGGCTTATGGGGTGTGGCGGGACTTGAGCAACGACGAGGAATACCCGCTGATGGTGTGGGCGTTCGCGAAGAAGGGGGCGTGATCTCGCTATCAGGCGTGAATTGTATTCTATATTGCTAAATTCGATGCTACTAATATCCATGCGGCTACCGGGGATCGCCACATGGATTTCGTCGAGCATATTTTCGCCGGCATCTGGGGCGCCGGCGTGCTTGCTGCGATCTGGTACGCTTGGACGCGGCCTTCGCCACCCGCCGCCAAAAAAAGCGAGGATCGGGATTTGCGCGAGTGGCTCGACGACCAACTGTAGTGCTCCCTTCCTCCTGGAAGAAGGTTGCTAGCCCCTGCGCTTCACCAACCGCGCATGCCGCCTCCAGTACCACCAGTCCAGCACGCGTCGGCGGAAGCTTCGTTTCATCGCCGTCATAACGTCATACTCCCAGCAGCACGCGGCGCCGGCCGGCGACGTCGCTCGGCGCAAGGTCGGTCTTGACGGTGGAGAGCGTGCCCTGGCGCTGCTCGAGCTCAGAGCGAAGTGCTGCTTCCCGCGCCTGCACGTCCTTGTCCTGCGCGGTCGGCACCGGCGGCAGCGGCTTCAGTTCCGGTGGTTTTTGAAAGAGACACATGGTTCCTGCTTTCCCCGAGGTTAGAGGTTCTTATCCAGTCATAGAGGAAGAAATCTTCGCCGTTCCTGCCGTAGCCCGGCAGGCGGCAGCGTTGCGTGGCGCCAAGCCTGTCCAGCCAGCGCAAGGCAAGATCGTTCTCGGCAAGCGCCCTCGCCTCCACCCGCCAGGCGCCCCTGGCCGCGACCTGAGGCCCAAGCACCGCATGGAAGAAGCGCGTGATCTCGGGCACGCAGCGCCTCGTGCGGCGCGTGCCCCAGCTCCAGGCGATCCACAGGCCGCTGCGCTGCTCGGCGGCGCCGAAGCCCGCCTCCGGATTGCCGTCGAGCTCGGCGACATAGGCAAAGCCCTGCAACGCGGTGAGCGCGAGCAGCGCCGGCGACCAATGGTCGAGCTGGCAGTCGATCTCGGCCCGGTCCTCCGGGCGCAGATTGGCAGCGACGTAGGAGAGATCCCGCAGGGTTGCGGGCACGATGCGGATGGGCATGGACAGACTCCCGCCGGTCAGCAGCGAGGCCTGCCAGCGACGTGTTGGTCTAGAAACTCTGACGCCCTGGTCCCGGCGTATGTCTCGGAATTGTTCTACGGCTCGATATGATCGAGATACGCCTCGGTGAGTTTGGCGAGGATGCTATTCCTCATCGTAAGGCTCGACTATCGCAACGAAAATACCCAACGAATCAAGTAGATCAAAAGCGCGTTCCGAAATGACGAGGCGGAAGGGCACCGCGATCCCGAAGTCGTCCTGACCCGCCTTTCCATGCACTTTCAACCAAACGAAACGCGGCAGTACCACGCCGGGTTGATCTTCCTGAAATTCTTCCGAGGTCGTCACCTCGGCGTCGGCGAACGTTGCGCCTGAAAAGCCCATCTTCTGCAACGCGCGCTGGGCTTCTTCAGTGACAAGGAAACAGGGAAACGTCGCGATAATCACATCGCCGAACCATGCGTTTACCTTGTAGTGGAGCTTGGTTACGATCGGTGGATGAACGCTCGAGTCGAGAACCGTGCCTTTGCCGATTTCACCAGCCGGGTGCGGCCGTATTTTAAAAAATCGCATCAGAGGAAGACCGATCAACCCGCAAAGTTGTTGTCCACGAACATTTCCGCAAATTGCTGAGGCGTGAGTGTCACCTTGTTGTCTTGGTTGTCTTGCGCGCGATCCGGAAGTCGTCTTGACCAGCCTTTCCATTCACTTTCAACCGAACGAAATGTGGGGTTCCAGCCCAGGTTGATCCTCTTGAACTTGCTCGCTCTCTCCCAGAGCATGCTACGGTAGCTGTCATCTGCCGCTCGCAACCGTTGACTTTGGCTTTCTAAGTATGCAACCCTTGATTGATCGACGTCAAGCCGGCGTGCCTGACCAGCAACGCGTCGAAGCCACGATGCTAAGTATTGGCCGAACCGCGCACGGTTGAAATTTTGGAAAGCGACTCTGGTAATCGGGGATTTCCCTCTTGAAGTCAAAATTCCTCTGATCATCAGGCATGATCGCCGGTGAATTCTGAAATGGCTTCACTTCGTGCTCATACACCAGCCGTTTGCCGAATGTCTTTCTGAACTCGATCATCCCATCTATCAAGGACTGTACATAGGCCCTTTGAGACTGATCGACGACTCTGGATTGGAGATCGTTAAGCTTGTGTACCAGTGTATTCTTTTTTAGAGGAGCCTCGGGATCAAAGATCCCATTCAGCGCATTGAGGTCTGGGTTGTATGGATTTTTTTGGGGGCCATCCGCGAAATAAGCATCGGGACCCGAAAAGTAATTATCAAGAAGGTCCATCGCAAAGCGCCGGGCGTCCTCCTGACTGATCGAGGCACCACGGGTCCCAATGGGTGGTAACCCCCGCCTTTCAATGGACCCCATCAACACGGCTCCTTGATCTATATAAAAGCGTTATCTAGGATGGATTCTCAAATGCAGCTCGGATCGAAGGTCTTTATTTCTGCGGCGACGCTCATTTTTGCCACGACGCTTTCGAGTCTTGCTCAAGATGCCTCCAACAGCTATTCCATAAAATTTGCTCTAAAGACGAGCGACGGGCGATATTTCGGCGGAACTGCTGTGTGTAAAAAGAACTCCGACTGCCATGTGCAGTTCGACAAAGGATTCCGAATGAGTCTTATTGACTACAAAGATAGCTATAGCTTCTCTATATACAATATAAGTGACGAGCCCTCCCTGCAACGATGCTGTTCATTTGAAAACGGAAAGGACACCATCTCCTTATATCGAAAAAACAGAAAACATGCTGTTAGATTGTACAATTCGGTGAGACAAGATCTTTCTTACAAGAAACTTATAGTATACGGGGATATTTTCATAGATACGTCGGGCAGAGATTAATACTACTGTAAACTCATCATCACACTAACATAAATTAATTGCTTTATAAGCGACATTCTCAGATTTGGATCGACCGTATCGCCCAATAGGCTGCGGCTCAGTGCTCGCGTGGCTTCGCGTTGCGATTTGTTGCCAATCAACGACATAATGGCGTCTTCAGCGATAGAGTTCGGCAACGGCTGAACGTCTTCTATGCCGAGCTGACGTTGAGCGGAAACCGACCAGAGCATAGCGTTCTGATAGCCTTTGGTGTTCGACACATTTTTCCATGCCGCATCCACGGCAGAAAAAACTTGGCGAACATAGGCTCCGGGATCTGCAGTCCTCGCTCCCAGATTCCGCTTTGCAGCCTCCACTAACAGATCGGGATTGGTTTGAACTTCCTGCTGAGAGTTCGTCGCGCCAGACGCGGTATTGCTAAGTAAAGCCTGGATCGCCAGGTTCGGCATGGTCCGCATGCCGAAGGCTTGGCGACCAGCGTCAATCTTTCGACCGAACTCCTGATACCGCTCGCCGCCCTCCTCGACGCCATAGACGGCGGTGAAATCCGCGGCGTTTGGCATGGTGCCGGAGTAGCCGCCCGTATTGGCAATTGCGTCCGGAGCATTCTGCGAAGCGAGATCGATGTTGGCGCGCGCCTCGATCAGCCTGTTCATTGTCGCGGCGCGCGCTTGGCGGAGCAGCCGCCGAATACCGTCGGGCGATAAATCGGCACGAGGATCGACGACGGGATCGCCGGCTTGGCGGTCACCTGCCACCGGTGCGGCGCTGAGCATCTCGGTTGCCCGCCCCGGATCGCGCGCGATCAGCGCCTCGATTCGCGCCGTCACCACGCGCTCGCGCCAGGCGGCTTCGGTCTGCAGCCTGATCTGCAGGTCGAGGTTCATCTTGGCGATGAGATCGAGGCCGGCGTGGCGGGCGGCATCGAAGGCAGCATGGTCGTCCGGGTCGCTCTTGGCGATTGTGTCGAGTTCTTCGGCCTGGGCCGCCGACAACTGGTCCTGCTCATACCGGGCGCGGCGCTGGAGCTGCTGCATCGCCATGCGCACCGAGCCTGTCTCTCGCAGAGCCGGCTTGCGGCTGGCGAGGCCGGCGCGCAGCTCGGGCGGCGCCTGTTTCAGGAAATTATCGAACAGCGTGTCGAACTGGCCTTTCAGGACGACACGCCCGGTATACGGATCGACCTCGCCATACATGGCGTGGTGCAGGCCCTTCCCGTCGGCCGGCGCGTTGGCCACAGTGTCGGCCTCGGCGCTCGCGATCTCGCCATGCAGCCTGCGCGCGGCGATCTCGGTGTCGAAGGCCTGCTGCTGCGCCATGCGTCGCGCATAGTGCTCGGCAACCTCCTGCCAGTAGGGATCGAGCGGGCCGGCGGGCGCGGCGTCGGGCGTCGCATTGCCGGGATAGGGGCGGCGCTGATCGGTGAAGAGAGGAATGATGTGGACCATTGGCGGCTCCGGCACGGCTGCGCCGCCGGCGGCATGGCCGACGCATGGCGCATCGGCTGTCGCTTGCGGGGCTGTCGGATCGACATTTTCGGGGAGACGAGAAGGTGCCGGCGTTGCGGAATGAGGGGCCGGCCGCACGAGCTTCGTCATCCAAGGGCGAAGCGAGGAGCGGAGCGACGCGGCGTAACGCTAAGCTGATTGCGACGGTTACAGAATTCCGCACCGTTGCGCTCTAGGGCAGGCGTCACGGCATGGATACTCGGGTCAAGCCCGAGTATGACGAAGTGAGAGGGTGGCCCTCGTTACCTGAAAGCTCCCAGCGGGTCGCTCTGTCCCGCCGGCCGGCGCGCCGTCTTGAACTCCGCCGGGTCGACGATCGCCTCGCGCAGCATCATCACGCCGTAACGTGTCGCGGCCATCAGGTCGTCTCGCAGCTTCACCACGTGGCCGTTCTTTCGATGAAAAAGCCTGAATTCCTCAAACCATGCGTGAAGGGCGGAAAACACCTTGAAGCGGCCGGACTGCATGCGGTCGAGCATGTCCATCAGTCCGGCCTCGACCGAGACGGAACCATCCGCGAAGCGGGCGTGGCTGGCCAGCATGTTCAGCCCATGCGCGGCATATTGCTTTGCCAGCGCCACGCCGGCGCCTTCCAGCGTTTGGCGGCGACCGTCGCGCGGCCAGGCGAAGGGCAGCCAGTCGCCCCAGGCCTTCAGCGCCAGCGCCTGCATCGCCGGCGTCTGCTGGGAGGCGCGATGAGCCTTCGTGACGTAGACGACATCGGCCTCGGTATCCCAGGCGAGCTCGACCGCGGCCGAAGGATGGTCCCAGCCGAAATCGAGCGCGCCGATCCGTGGCCACCAGCGCGGCAACTTGAACGGCTCGCAGGCGATCATCTCCTCCGGCACAGGAAAGATGCGACCGGAGCCCAGCACTGGAATGCCTTTGGCGCGTGCTTCGCGCTCGTGCTCGGGATAGGCCGCGACGATCTCGGCGCGCTGCCCGGGCGAATAATGTCCGGCATCGTCGATGGTCATGAAGGTAACGTGGCGGGACATGGCAACTCCACTTCCTCGCCCCGCGAGAGCGGGGAGAGGTGGCGCGGCGAAGCCGCGACGGAGAGGGGACGGCGCCGGCTTTCGACAGAAGAACGGGAGGCTAAACGCCCTACGAAGGCCCCTCTCCGGCCGCTGCGCGGCCACCTCTCCCCGCTCTCGCGGGGCGAGGAACTGGAGCCATCACGTCGCTATGTCGTTCACCGGCGCCAGCGGCGCTGGAAGCGTGGTCTCGCCAAGCCCCCGGCGCAGCTCGATCTCGATGTCGCGGCAGATTTGCGAGATCGGCACGTCGTTGGCGTTGCCTTCGAACGGATTGGCGCTGCTTTCGCCGACCAGGTCCAGCGACATGTAGACCCAGCCCAGCAGCGCGCTGAACGGGATGGTCAGCCAGATCGAGATCCAGCCGAGCACGCCGCCCAGCTTGGCCATATCGGCAAAGACCGGAACGACCCCGAAGGGCAGCAAGGTGCAGAAGATGATCATGAACATCGAGCTCACGATCGCGTATTGCCGGGGATAGGGATTGTTCTTGATGCGATCGCAACGGGCCTGCTGGTCCTGAAAGTCGCGTATCAGCTTGACCAGCTCGGAGTAGACCTGCGTCGGAACAACTGAACTCTTCAGCAAGCCGTTGACCTCGGCCAATTGCCAGTCGAGAAGTTCTATCGCCGGCTGCGGCGATTTCAGCACGCTTTCGGCTTCCTCGCCCAGCAGCCTACGCAGTTCCTCGGCAAGCGACGTCTTATCCTCCTGGATGTGATAGCGGCGCCGCCGGAACTCGATGTTGGCTGCTTTCGCCAGCGATTCCCAAGGCATGGGCCGCCGCAGCGAAAAGCGCAGCGCCGTCAGCCACGCAAGATGGCGATAGATCAGCTGCCGGGCGGCGGCAGCATCCATGAAATCGCGGCAGAAGCCGGACAGCATCCGGCTGCTGGCGGTGATCTGTGAAAAGGCCTGCAGGGCCTCGTTGGCGCGGGTGAAGACCTGCGAATTCTTGAACCCGGCGACCAACGACACCGTGGTGCCGAGCACCAGCACGACCGACCATGGCACCGAGAACCCAGCTGTCGCCGGAAGGCGGTAGGTGGCGATCGCCAGCCCGCTCACCACGACCATGTAGATGACGCTGCGCCGCGACCAGAGCGCGAAGTCCAGCAACCGGTAAGAACGGCCTACATACATTCCTGAAATCCCTTACGCATGCAAATCGCGCGACCGCGCATTCGCGCACCATAAGCGGTGGAAATCGTTTTGAAAGCTCCAGTTCCTCGCCCCCACGCGGTGGGGGAGAGGGGGCGGCGCCAACTTGGATGAACGGACACGGATCACTCGGAGATGCTGCCGCCCTGCGAAGGCCCCTCTCCGGCCGCTGCGCGGCCACCTCCGCTTCGCGCGGGGCGAGGAAAGCGTTCAGCCCTTGTAGCCTTCGTTGACGCAATCGTTCTTCCACGCCCAGTCGAAGTCGGCCTGCGACATGGACGAGCCGAGGCCCGGTTCGACATAGGGGCCGGCACCGTCGATATAGACGATGAAGCGCGCTTCCTTGGTGAAGACGCCGACCTTGCTGATGACGACGCCGCAGGTCTGGCCGGTCGCGCTGTCGCCGGTGGGATCGACATGCGAGAAGGTTGCCACCGGATCGTTGATCAGGCCGCGCATCCTGGCTTCGGCCGCAGTGATCGCATCGGCGCGCCAGTCGCCGGCGGAGCCAGAGCAGGCCGAGAGCAGCGCGCAGGCAAGAAGCAGGTTCGGGAGAGGTCGCATGTCGGCTCCGGATCGCGCCGGAAGCTACTCGACCTTCGGTTGCGGCCAAAGCGGCATCGCAGATCATGGTTTCGGCGCGGTTTCGCAAAGCTCCAGTTCCTCGCCCCCACGCGAGTGGGGGAGAGGTGGCGCGGCGAAGCCGTGACGGAGAGGGGCAGCGCCGGCTTTGGTGACGGAGCGGACAGCAACTCGCAAGGCTTGTCGCCCTATGAAGTCCCCCTCTCCGGCCGCTGCGCGGCCACCTCTCCCCCGCCTTGCGGGGGCGAGGAACCCAGGCCTTGAACCGCCTCCGCGCTCAAAAACCTGAGCACCACATCGCTCATCCCCAACAGCGGCGTGAACGTCACGATCGTTATGCCGTCGGTCGCGTTGGTGCGGGTGAGGCCCTCCGAATAAATGTCCAGCGGCGGTTCCTCGTCGAACCACACGCCGTGCAGCGTCTCGCCCTGCCATTTCTCGCGACCCTTTTCGTAACTCTTGAACGAGAGCACGCTTTCGCCGGCCTGCACGTCGCCGCCACCGCCCCAGCGCACGACGACGCTGTCCAGCGCTCCCGGCGCGCCGCGCCCCATAACCGTGTCGGCAATGGCATTGGCCGGGATCATGCCGGTGCCCCATTCTGCCTGTTGCTGCGGCGGGCCGACCAGCACGCGCTGCGGGTTGTCGCGCGTGCCTTCGCCGGTGACGCCGGCGGCCCAGAGCCTGACGGGCTGGTCGAACACCTTGCCCACCCACCAGTCCGGATAGCGGCCGGTGAGATGCATGGCCCATTCCGCGCCCCCTGCCCTGGTCTTGCCGAGCTGGTTGCCGGCCATGAACAGGCGCTCGCGGTTCGTTGCCCCTGCCGCGTGAAAATCAGCCTGCCGATTGTACGGCGCGTAGGCCTGAAGAAGATTGCGGCGACGGCGTCGGTCCATCTCCTCGAGCAGCGCCAGATAGGTTTGCATCACTGTCGAGGAGCGGCCGGACGTTCGCCTCGAGGCCGCGGATGCGCCTGCGGATCTCCTCATCGCTCAACTGCCCGAGACTGTTTTGATTGGCATCGGCACTTTCCGAAAAATCCTTGGGCAGCATCGTCAGCACGACCTTCAGATACTGCTCCGGTTTTTCGGCCCGCACCGCGGCGATGACGCCCGCGCCATGGGCGCGGAAGTCGGCGCGAAGGGCTGCCGCGAAATCGTCGACGAGCGTTTTTCGCGGGCGCTTCGGGCGAGTGGCCAGAGCGGCCCGGGCTTGGGGGCTCTTCGGCTTTCGGCTTGCCCGCTTCGCGCCTGCGCGGTGCCTGCTTTCGTCAGCCATGGGTGGCCGCTTGCGATGGCGCGGCTTTCGCCGCCTTGACCTTGCGGACTTTGCGCGCTGGTTTCCTGCGTGGCCTGGCGCTGGCCTGCTTGGCGGTCCGGGCATCGGCGGCCGGCGCGGCCATTGCTTTCAGCTTCGCCGTCACCGCGCGGACGGAGGACAAACCGAGGTCCTGGCGCGGAAAACCGAAACCGGCGACGGCCTCATCAGGGCCACCGCGAACCATGCCGATGCGCACGCCTGGCGCGACCTGCACGACACGGCCTGAGCCGCGCGGCAGGCTTGCGCCTTCGAATTCGCCGATGGCGCTGACGATCTCGGCGCCGTCATCGGCGGTGACGATGGTGGCATAGCGTGGCATCTGGGCCTCAGGCAAAAATGTTGAAAGCGCCGCAGGACAGAGAGGGCGCGCGCCAGCGCTTCGAAGGAATGGATGGCGCGAAAAACAAAAAACCCGCCGGGCGGCGGGTCGTTGGCGCAAATCAGCACCATGGACAAAATAGTAGCATAGCTGCCTTCACCGGGCAATAGCTTCTAGGTACATTTTCCTACATTCCTCAAAATCGCAGCGCCCGGCGCGCCACACCCATAAATTGAAACGCCGGGCCAGATTACAACAAATTTTGTCGGAACCAACCTTGGTCCGACGGGTTCCATCCTTAGTCGCAACGTGACGGACGACCGTCTCGCAACAGAGGAGAAAGATCATGCTTACGAAGATTCTTGCAGCTTCGGCGCTGACCATCGGCCTCGCCACGGCGGCGATGGCTCAGAGCGCCGGCACCGCCGGAAATGAGGGTGGCGGCAGTGGCCAGACCATTACCGTGGAGCCGAAGACGCCGGCCAGCCCGTCGCCCGACCAGGCCGCGCCGCCCGATACCGGCACGACCGGCAGTGTCACCGGCGGCGACATGAATTCAAACGCCGACAAGAACTGCCCGAGCAGTCCGCAAGGCGCGGTGGGCGATGCCAACAACAGCACCGCCGGCACGATGCAGCCGAACGTGAACGACAAGAACTGCGGCAAGTAAGGGCATCGGGCTTGCAGCGCAGGGCCGTGGAGCACGCTCCGCGGCCCCGGTGTTTTGGCCGGGCGGCGCGCTCGCGGGAACAATGAGGCGTGATGGCCGTTCCAGGAGGCAAAAAGGAGAGACCGATGGCAGACAATGACACCAGCACCACCAATTCAGCCAACGGCAACGTGAAAGCCACCGCCGCGCGCAACCGTCCCGCGTCGCGTAGCAGCGCGCGTGCCACGCGTGCATCGGAAGACGCGATGAAGAAGCAGATCGCCGAGTTGAAGCGCGAGGTGAGCCGTCTGAACCGCGCGCTTTCCGAACAGGCCGAGGAGGCCGCCGAGACTGCGCATGGCTGGTACCGAGGCGCGGCCGACCGCGCTTCGAACCTCTACAGCGGCGCCTCCGACCGCGCGTCGCGCGCCGCAAGCCAGTTGCGCAGCCAGGCGCACAGCGTTTCGGAAACGGTGCAGCAGAACCCGGGCACCTTCTCGACCGCGATGTTGATCGGCGGCCTGGTCGGCTTGCTGGCCGGCATGGCAATCAGCAGGAATTCCGATCCAGACCCGGACTGGCTGCATCGCTGGCACAGGTAGACATTTCCGGTCCGGCTGCACCCAGCCGCGACCGTCCAAAGTAGTGAGCGCAGGCTGCTTGCGACGGCCGCGCGGAAAGGAAGGCCGGGCTATTGCGCCCGGCCCTTTCTTTCCAGGTCTTTTCGTTTCACGGTTGTGCCTTGCCGCTCTCTTGGCCGCTCTCTTGCTGTGGCCGGTTGTCCCCCCGGGCTGGTCATTAGCCGGAGCTTATGGGATCATTCCCCAAGGGAATCGCGGAGAGCGGCATGGACAGACCTGCCATGGCATCCGTCTTTCGGATGCGGCATGTACCTGCAAGCATTTCGGGCGTTCGCAGCCTTGGCCGAGGCCAGGCCGATCCGATCTTCCATTCGAGACCACTCGGCGAAGCGATCCGCTTCATCGCCCAGGCCGAGGGCCAATACGACCTCAGCGCCGTCGCCGTCTTCTATGGCGACCGCCAGACGCCGCCGCTCGGCAACCGCGAGATCAGGCAGCTCTGGAGCGAATATGGCGAGCGGTGGATGGAGGCCTGAACCGCGCCGGCTTTCCCCCGTCCGGATCGGAAACGCCCCTCATGCGTTCTTGAGGCGAGGTCAATGGGAGGAACGCCATGAACGTCGCCAATCTCCAGCTCGAGGGCCTGCTGATGGCTGTCGCCGCAATCAACCATGTGCTCGTCAAGAAAGGCGTGCTCAGCGTCGAGGAGATCGACATCGCGCTGCGCAAGGCCGAAGCCGGCGAGACCGGCGAGGAGCGCTCGGAGGCGATCTCGGCATCGAACCGCGACGCCATCAATTTCCCGATCCGCCTGCTCGAACTCGCCAACCAGTGCCAGCCGGAAGCGGACATGCCATCCTTCTCCAAGCTGGCCCGCATGGTCGGGCAGATGAAGGAGCCGTATAACGACCAGATGTGAGGCGATGGGAGGGCGCCTTGCCCGGAAATGCAGGCGCCGTCCCTCATCCGCCCTTCGGGCACCTTCTCCCCGTAGAACGGGGAGAAGGAAGGGTCATGCCCGGCCCGGCCAACCCTGCTTGAGCGCGAGCACGCTGCCCGGGCCGTGGACCGCGGCGTAGAGCAGGCCGGCGGCGAATGGGAAATGCGACATGAAGGCGCCGAACTCGGCCTGGTCCGCCGTCCAGTGTGACGGGCCGTGAAAGGCAAAGCCGAGGAAGACGACATAAACCGCGCCGATCAGCGCCAGCGGCGTCATGAAGGCGCCGGTCAGGAAGGCGATCACCAGCAGCGTTTCAAGGATCGCCGCGCACCAGGCGAGGAACAGGGGGAACGGGAAGCCGGCGGCGGCGATGTAGCCGGCCGTGGCGCCCATATCCATCAGCTTGAAGGCGACGCCCATGGCGAACATGGCGGCGAAGATCAGGCGGGCGACGAGAATGGCGGCGGTCTGCCAGGTCGATTGCGTTTCCACGATGTTCCTCCGGGTTTGTCTGTTGATGCCCCAAGGACGGGCGGAGGGAGATGGTTCCGACAGGGATGGGAAAATTGTTTGGAGCGCCCTCTTCCTCGCCCCTGCCGCAGACGGGGAGAGGTGGCGCGGCGAAGCCGCGACGGAGAGGGGGCTACGCCGGCGGCGGCAGCATGAACGCCACGCGGCGAGCCCTTCCCGCCAACTCTGCGCTCTACGAAGGCCCCTCTCCCGGCCACTACGCGGCCACCTCTCCCCCCGCTTCGCGCGGGGCGAGGAAGAGGGCTCAGCCCGGATGGCTGATCGATTCCCGCACGGTGCCGTATTCGGCGCCCCAGCGATCGGTCATGTCGCAGCGTATGTCCCACAGCTCGGGGAAGAAGCGGTGGCGGGCGCCGCCTTCGAGGATTTCCACCGGCCGGCCCTTCAGCGACTTCGCGCCGAGCCCGATCGAGCGGTGGATCAGATAGAGGTGATTGGCGCGGAATTTCTGAAACAGCTCGTCGAATTCGATCAGCGCCTCGGCCACGACGTAAGCATCGCCGTGGTCGTAATGCTCGTCATAGATGTCCTGCACGGTCAGCCCGCGGCCATCGAGATAGGCATGTTTGAAGGCCCGCCAAAGATCCGGCGGCAGGCGCAGCAAAAGCTTGAAGCCCGGCGATTCCTGGCCGCTGCCATTGCCGAGCTGCAGGCGGATCTGCTGGTACTCCTTGGGCGACATGGTCTCCAGGAGATCGAGCTGCGCCGTCATCATGCGCATCAGCCGGTGGACGCGACCCATCAGCGTGACGATGCGGTGCGTGTCCTGCCTCTCCAGATAGTCGAGGACATCGACCAGCGTGTAGGCGATCAGCTTCATCCACAATTCCTCGACCTGGTGCACGATCTGGAACTGCAACTCGTCGGCGTTGACCATGTCGGCAAGCGGCTTCTGGCAGGCGAGCAGCTTGTCGCATTGCAGATAGACGCCGTAGTCGCGCATCTCGGGCGCCTCGATGCGGGCGTGGTAGTCGGATTTGTCCATGACGCAGCCTCCTCGCAGGCGGGGTTTTCGACCGTGCGGCAAGGATAGCGCTTTGTGCTTGAACATTGTTCCTTTCTGTTATCCAAATAGCGTGAAATGAAGGACAATTTTACATCATTCTTGCCATATCGGAGAACGATCGATGCTGGATGCTCTCGACCGCAGAATAGTGGCAGCGCTCGAGCGCGACGCGCGCCTCTCTTTCGGAGAGCTGGCCGAGGAAGTGGGCCTGAGCAAGACGCCATGCTGGAAACGGGTGAAGGCACTGGAAGAGGCCGGCGTCATCCGCGGCTATTCCACCCGTGTCGATCCCGCTTCGATCGGCTTCGGCATCGAGGCCTTCATCCAGGTGTCGATCGACTTCGAAGTGTCGGACGCCTTCGAAGCGGCGGTGAGGAAACACCCGCTGATCCGCCGCTGCTACGCCACGACCGGCGAGGCCGACTATCTCCTGCAGATCGTCACCGTCGACATGAGGGCGCTGGACAGGATGCTGCGCGAGGAGCTCAGCCGGCTGCCTGGCGTTCGCCGCACCGTCACCTCGATGGCGATGCGCGAGATCAAGGGCGACATCTCGTTCGCCGAGGCGGCGGCGCGTGCGTCGCTTTAGGAGATGCAAGGTGATTTGAGGCCTCGGCGGCCCTCCCCAAACCGAACCGCGGATGCGAGCCGCACGGGCACCACGCCGAACCCTGACTTTTTCTGGCATGGTCGAAGAACGCGCGCCGAACCGGTCTATAAGTCGGGATCGGGGGTATGCGGGTGGCTGATATCATCTCAAGCAGAATCGGGGCGGAGCCTGTCTTGTCGGCTGGGCATCCGCGGTTTTTCACATCGGCGGCGAATGCCGACATCGCGCGCCCCATTTTCCCACAACTCAGAAGCAATTCGGCAGCGGCGCTGCTCGCATCGACCATGCTGCTGGCGACGGCCATGGCAACCCACGCCGCGTCGGTCCTGTCGGAGCCGCGGGACGGAGTCCACCAGTCGATGGACCCGGCTGCGCTCATCCAGGACGCCAACCGCGCTCTTCTGGCTCAGGCCGCAGGGGGCAATGGCGGGAATGGTGGTAACGGCGGGAATGCTGGCAACGGCGGCAATGGCGGGAATGGCGGCAACGGTGGCGCCGGCAATGGCGGCTCCGGCGGCAATGGCGGCGATGGCGGCAACGGTGGCGCCGGCAATGGCGGCTCCGGCGGGAATGGCGGCGACGGCGGCAACGGTGGAACCGGCAACGGCGGCTCCGCCGGGAATGGTGGCAACGGTGGCGCCGGCAATGGTGGAACCGGCGGCAATGGCAGTTCGGGCGGCGGTGGCGGCGCCGGCCATCACAACACCGGTTCCGGCCATTCCGGCAACGTCGGTTCCTGCGGCGCTTCCTGGCGATCGTCTTGCTGACGCGGCTTGACCTGGAGACGCGTCGCGCCGAAGCGGATCAAACGGAACCGCTGCGCATTTTTCCTGGAATTGCTCTACGGACCGGTGCGGTAGGCGAAGTCGTCCATCGCGGCCTGCCAGGAGTGCCGCGTCCGGATCTCGAGCCGCGTGATGCGCGTGTAGTCGGCCGCGAAATAGACCGGGCCGCTCGCGGACAGCACAAGCTGATCCTCATAGGCCGGCTGGTCGCCCCGCCAGGCCTTGAGAACAAGCGTCTCGCCCTCGGCGTCGTTCCAGCCGACGCCGAAATAGGCGCCCGTGAAATCGAACGGCTTGTCGCTGAACACCTGGCCGGGGTGGCCTGAGCTGTTATAGGCGATGAATTCGCCCGACATCGTCGTGTTGATGTAACCCGGGCCGTCGGTGAAACGCTGGTGCATGGCAACGAGATTGTACCAGTCGAGCCCGCCATAGCCGGACGGAATTTCGAACACGCCCGACGTCGTCATAAGGTCGTCGAAGCCGACGACGTGCTGTCGGGGCAGCGGCTCCTCGGCAGACCCGCCCTTGCCCGAAAACGCGGAGAGCACGACCGGCGCCTCGCCGACCACGATTTTGCGCCGCTCAGTCGCCCCGTCTGCCGAAACCTCGACCAGCCATTCGCCTGATGTCACGGGCGCGCTGAAGCGCCCATCCGGATCGACCTTGGCGGCGACGCCTGCCCCGTCAGGCCCGGTGAGGGAAATCCGCGCCCCGGGAGCGGCTACGCCGCTGATCGTCAGGTCCGCGGCAAGGCCGACCGGATGCGTCGTGCGCTGCGCGATCATGTCGCCCGGCGAGCCGGGGGAAGCCGCATAATCGCTTTCCTGGGACGCGTTTGCGGTGGTGACGGAAAAGCCCGGCGGAGGCACGACCCGGAACGAATAATGTCCGGGATCGACAACCTCGAGATTGCGCTGGAGAACCGACATCCGGAAGTTGGCAAAGCCGCTGACATTGGTCCATCGCATGATGGTGTCGCCATTCGGCTTGCCGAGCTCGACGGCCACATGCGACATCGGCCGGTCGCCGAGATCGTAGATCCCGTTCCTGTTGCGGTCGCGGAAAACCAGGATCGACGTGTTCATCTGGCCGCCGTTGAAGGCGTCCCACGCGCGCCTGGGATAATAGTCCGCCGCGCTGCCGGCACGCGCCGAGCCCCAGACTATGGCCAGGCCGGTGGCCGCGACGACGACGGCGCCCGGGAACAACAAACCACGCTTCACGAAATTTCCCCTCTGGCAGTCGGTGTCGGTCCGATCCCCTGGAGCCGCGCGATAATCCTGTCCACGGCATCCGCATCGAAATAGGCGAGATAGAGCAACGCCATGGTCGCGCTGAACGTATAGACCGGCAGCGTCAGATAGATGATGGCGTGAAAGGCCAGACCCAGCAGGACCAGATAGCGCCTCGTCGCACGGAACGGCAGGCCGAAGGCAAAGCCATATTCGAGCGCGACCACGCCGAAGGATACGATCGTAGCGGGCAAGGCAAGGCCGGCCGGGTAATCCGAACCCGCATAGAACCAGAGGAAGATCTGCTCGATCCGCGCGCCGCTCAGAAAGGCATGGTTCGACTTGTCGAAGGCGGCGAAGAAATAGAGCACCGATAGCTGCAGCACGATCAGCCGCAGCCCCCACAAATTGCCACGCTCCGCCGGCGGCGCAATGCCCATGCGCTCGGCGTGCGCCACCGCCAGGTAGCGGTCCAGCGAATAGGAGCGGCCGCATGGGGTGAGCGCGACGAGAAGTGCCGCGACGGCGAGCAGATAGGTATGGTGGTGAGTCCAGGGCTCGCGCCCAAGCTGGTGGCCGAAATAGTAGTACATCACCAGCCCGACCGATCCGGCCCAGACAGCGGCGGCGCGGCTCTGATAGCCGACGAACAGCAGCGTCGTCGCGACGAAGAAGTTGGCTGCCAGAAACAGGCCGATCGCCGACTGGTCCCTGTAGAGCAGCAACTCGCCCGCCCACCGCGACCAGAACAGCATGGCCAGGCCGATGCGGATCAATGCGGACGAGCGCGACGATCCCTCCGTATCGACCGCCCAGCCGACGAAGCGCGCCGCCACGGCGTGCGCCGAACGCCAGCTCATCCAATCGGTGATCGCGTCAGCCGGCGCAGGCATTTTCGGCATCGGTATGGATTATCTGCCAGCCGCTGCGCGTGCCCAGCCGGGCGCGGACGCGGATGTCGGCGCCCTGCCCGGCGGCCGTGCAGAGCCGCTTGACGACGGATGCCAGTTCCTCGCGGCTTGCGATCCGCTTCAGCCTGCCGCCGCGAGGAGCGCCGAGCATCTCGAAACGGTCGAGCGGGATGAGCGCGCCGTCGGGCCGGCGGATTTCGAAGGAAGCGTCGATGATGCCCAGCCCGATCGCGCTGAACATGGTCCAGGAGCGCAGCCATGGCGTCTGCACCCCGAAGATTTGCTCCGCGGCCGGACCGGCGATCATGAACGCGGTGATCGCCGTGAAGGCGGCCAGCCGCAAGCGTCCCGCCGACAGCCGTCCGGCAGGCTCCGCGCCTGTTCTGATCGAGATGATGTCCGCCACCCGCGCACCCCCGTCGTGATCATAGACCGGATCAACGCCGTTCCGCGACCATCCCAGAAAAAGTCAGGGCGCGGCGCGCGGGCGCCCGACCGTGCCTCGATGGCGCGAGGCGGGATCAAGGGCAAGATCTTTGCGGAGGCTGCGGGTGCTCCCGAGCGGATGAGTGCTGGAGCGGACAACGTGGATGTCGGCGGGACAGCGGGCGCGAAGGATCGCGGCCCTAGGATTTTGCCGCGGGATCTTCGCTGGCGAACAAAGGCATAGCGTCAGCCGCCCGCGCCACCTTTTCCTTCTCCGCGTCGGCCTTTCGCTTCGGGCATTCCTCGAAATCATGGTCGCGGCCGCCGCAATAGGAGCAGCATTTGGCGGGGGTGTCGGGGTTGAACATCGAGACCATTCCCAAGAATGCACGAAAAGGTTCCCGGTTGCAGCAATTGCGTGAACGCCGCAATCACCGTCCAGCCCGATGCCCCGATACCGCAATACCAGGGGCTCGCCGCTTGCGCGGCGGGCTCCCGCTCAGTCACCGCTCACGCATGCGCGTGGGGATGACGGAAGTCCCAGACGGCCCAGGCCGATGCCGCGACCACCAGCACGCCGAGCACGACGTGCGTGGCCATGACATGCGTGTCGGCCGCAAAGCCCAGCAGCCAGGGCGACACGATCAGCCAGAGCCCGAGGACGACGTTTACCCATTCCTCCCATTCGGCGAACACCGAAAGCGTCGCCAGCGCCACCGCGCCGAGCAGAACGCCGACTATCCAGGCGTTCCACGCGGGCACCATCGCCGCGGTGAATCCGATGACCCAGGGTGAGATGAACAGGCAAATCGCGAGGACCAGAGTGATCCAGTCCTGGCTCTTTCTTGCTTCCATCAGTTTGCTTGCCATGACAACCTCCATGGATGAAGCTTGACCAAAGCAATTGCATTCGCGTGGACATCGCACGCTTAGCCATTGATGTAATTACGCTTCTATGAAGCTGCAAGGTGCCGACCGGGTGGGCAGCCCCGCGCGCCAGCGAGCGCAGCCTCTCAGAGGCTGAAGTCGGTTTCGTCCTCCGCCCCCAGCTGCGGCACGACGATTGCCTCGAGCGGCGCGTCGAGCTCCCACTTCACGCTGCCGGGAGCGCGTTCGAGGCTTGAGGAACCGCTCAGCGACTGCGGCGCCACCCGCTGCAGCACCACCGTGCCGAAACCCTTGCGGTCGGCGAAACCTTTGCGGTCGGCGAAACCTTTGCGATCGGCCGCGTTCCGCCCGGCTTCGCTTGCTGTCGCCCCGGACGTCTCGTGCCACAGAAGATGAAAGCGCCGCTGCGCCTCGGGGCCGGCCTCGACCTTCCAGGTGATTTCGACGCGGCCGCCCTCGGCCGCCAGCGCGCCGTATTTGGCCGAGTTGGTGCCGAGCTCATGGAAGGCCATGCCGAGATTCTGCACCGCATTGGACTGCAGCGTAAGCAGCGGCCCGGAAAGCGAGATGCGCTCTTCGTGGCCGAAGGGCTTCAAATGCTCCTGGATCAGGTCGAAAAGGCTGGCGCCGGCCCATTCCGAGGTGACAAGCAAATCGTGCGAGCGCGACAGCGCCATGATGCGCGAGCGGATCATCTGCTCGAACTCGACAGGATCGGTCGAGCGCTTGCTGGTTTCCCTGACCATCGACAGGATCACCGCGAACTGGTTCTTTACCCGATGGTTGACTTCGCGCATCAGAAGCCGGATGCGGCGCTCGCTTTCCTTGGCGGCGGTGATGTCGCGGGCGATTTTCGATGCGCCGACGATGTCGCCGGCACTGTTCTTGATCGGCGAGATGGTCAGCGAAACGGCAACCAGCGATCCGTCCTTGCGCCTTCGGGTGGTCTCGAAGCTAGGGATGCGCTCACCCCCGCGGATCCGAGCGATGATCTCGCTCTCCTCGTTCTGCATATGATCGGGGATCAGCATCAGGATCGACTGGCCGATGGCCTCTTCGGCGCTGTAGCCGAAGACGCGCTCAGCCGCCTGGTTCCAATCGGTGATGATGCTGTTCAGATCCTTGCCGATGATGGCATCGTAGGAAGAATCGACGATGGCCGCCAGGCGTGCGTCAGCGCTTGCGTCCTGGCGGATAATCCCCCCGATTTTTGTCATATGCTGAAGGTAGCGCCGGACTGCATAAAGGCAACATCCTAATCGGCCGAGTTCTCGGCGTCGCCGTGCGCTTTCGCCGGTCGCACGACGCCGAAATCCTGCGACTTGATCCCGATTTCCGCCATCAGAAACCCTTCCGAGGCGAGGCCGCGGCGCAAAAGCTCCCGCACCGCCGCGGAACGGCTGGGCATGCGCTTTTCAAAGCGCCAGTTCTCCAGAGCCGCGAGTTCTTCGTCATTGAGCATGATCTGCAAACGCTGCGGACGCTCAAGTTCAGCCACGTGTGCCTCCCTTTAAAGGCTACAAATGCCACGAGTTAGTATGTGTCTTATTTTGCAGTTAACTAGGTTACGTCCAATGAAACGTCAAGGTCGCTCTGTGAGTCAAAACCGCAACAGACCAACGATGCCAACGATGCGTCTACCAAGCACTACGTGCTCTATCATAACTGGCTGATATCATTTCTATTTTTTTAATTTCCACTTGCCATTCCAGGGCCAGGGGAGCATCATCGAGTCAAAGGGACAAACCGTCCGTGAAAGGGAGGGTTTTCCATGCGGATGAGATATACAAACAAGCTGAGAGACGACGCCCACAGCCGGGTACAGACCGCCCTGTGGGCTCACGGAGTCGTGAATCTGGTCGTGGTGGCTGAGGAGATAAGGCTCCTAAATCTCGCCGAAAACATAGCCCGCGAGGACATCGAGGAGTTGGTTCTGCAAGTCGCGCAACTCTATGGGGCGATCGTGGAATTCGATGAACAGGCGCTTACCGCGCTCGACCTGCCCGATGCCAGCGGCCGCGACAATCGCAACGATCTGGAAAGAGCGCTCAGCGAGCGATCCTTGCCAGACGGATCCATGGAACACCTGCTTCAGGTGGACCGGGGCGCGTAAAAACCTCGCTCTCCCCCATCAGTCGCGTCATGCGATTGGCGAACTTGGGGTCGAGGCCGCTGCGTTCAACCAATCGAGGCGCCCTGGAAACTTCCTCCTGCCTGCTCTCGCAGTATGACCTGCCGGCCAGCCTTTGCTGGCTAGCGCTTGCGGGCTGGTTTCTTCGGCGCGACGGGAGGTGCGTCGGCCTCTTGCGCCAGCCTGGCTTCGCGCAACCGCTTTGTCTTGGCAGCCCGGGCAGCCGCTTCCAGGTCTTGTATCTGTCGCGCGACGCGGGACGTCGTGTCGGTCTTGGCTTCCGTGCGGGATGGGACCGGCTTGAACAGGCCGGTATCCGGTAGCGACTTCATTGTTTTCTCCTTGTTTCACGCAATTCCGGACGAAAAAGCGCGTCACACTTTTCCAGGAATTGCCTAAAGCGCGTCGCGTCGAAACGGATTCACGCGACGCGCTTTAGGTCGTTGCTTGATGCATGTCGTTGTCGCAAACCGAGGTCACTTTTGCGCGACATGCATTAGAACAAAAAAGGCCGGGCACAGCCCGACCTTCTCCAACGCGCGTGTGCGGCCGATGCCAGTACATCCGTGGTCAAAGGACCCCGAGGCGCTGTGATCAGGCGGCTTGCAGATTGTCTGCCGAGCTCTTGCCGTTGCGAGCATCCTTCACGATGTCGAAGCTGACCTTCTGGCCCTCGACCAGAGAGCGCAGTCCTGCGCGCTCCACGGCTGAAATATGGACGAACACGTCCGGCTGGCCGCCGCCCTGCTCGATAAAGCCGAAACCCTTGGTGGCATTGAAGAACTTCACCGTTCCAGTAGTCATTGCGATCTCCTTACAAATCGACGCAAAATTATACGCGCCCGACAATCGCCGAGCGACGCTATCTTCGAAATTGAGAGGGAAGATCGTAAGTGCGCCATTTAGCGCGAAAACAACGTTCTTTCAGCAAGATCGATTTTCCATACATAGCGCTAAATTTCCTGATCGACAAGGCTTTTCAAAATAATACTTCCGAAGATGGTGTTGCGATCGAGAGCCAACCAGCCGAGGGCAACGAGCCCAGCCGACAAGGCGTTGGACCTTGGAAGAGAAAGGGCAACGGCGGACGACGACCGACCTGGAACCCGATCTGGAATGAGAACCACCCTTCCCTTGGACGAGTTCGTGCAGCGGCTGGTGAGCGAAACGGAAATAAGCGAAGCGCAGGCGCTCGAACTCAATCTGGTCGGCTTGAACTGGAGTTCGCTCGTTCGCGAGGCCAAGGCGATCGCATCGCAGCCTCGAAGTTCAGCCCCTTGCATCCAGACGATCAAGGATGGTCAGGCCGGTCTCGTATCTCTCCGCCGGAGCACCCGCCTGGTGAGCCTGCCAAAGATTGTCCTTGAGATCCGCCTCCTTTACCGGCCGCGCCAGTTCATTGGAGACGGCGCGGCAGATGAAGCCCTCTTCGCTCTCGTCCAGACGCCTCGTCAGCGCATCGACGGCAGCCACGACCACGAATCCAAAACCCGCCGACTGTAGCCGGTCGAGCGTCCAGCCCTCGCCCTTCTCAATGACGTCATGCAGGTAAGCGACGGTCTTTTCATCAAGCGTTTCGACGGCATCGGCTACGCGTCGCAAGTGTTCGATATAGGGCCGGCCGGTCTTGTCCGTTTGTCCGCGATGGGCCTCTTCAGCGATCCTTGCTGCTTCGTGGAGCATGGTCTTCCAATCTCGTCACAATAAAGCCCGTCCCGGCGAGGGACGGCCGAGGCGGGCTTGCTCGGGCCTGAGCCCCGGGTGGCGCGCTTTTCGCGGGGGGAAGCGGGCTGCGCGCCATCCTGCATTCAAGAACATCGGCGCCAGGCGAATGTTCCGCTGCTCGCGGATTTTTAAGAACGGTCAGGCCATCTGTGGCACCCCTTCGAAGCGGCGCCTAAAAAAAAGCCCGGACCAGGAGCCGGGCAAGAGAAGTCTTGGGAACATGCTGACCGGAGGGGCCTGGTTCAGCGCTTGCCAGTTTGCCGGTTCAATATGACCGCCAGATGAAACCTCCTTCGGCCATGTCGTTGGGCTCGGTGCAGGATCTCGACGCAGAAAAGCTTTTCGGCAGGAACCTCGCGACGGCGTTGCCGTTAGCCTTCCGTGTCCAACAGGAGGTCCGGCAATGGATTGGAACCGCGTCGAAGGCAATTGGAAGCAGATGAAGGGCAAGGTCAAGGAACAGTGGGGCAAGCTCACCGACGACGACCTCGACCGCATTGCGGGAAAGCGCGACCAGCTCGAAGGCAAGATCCAGGAACGCTACGGCCTGGAGAAGGATCGCGTGCGCCGCGACATCGACGACTGGTATAACATGCAGCGCTGGTAGCAGCCGGCTTCCCGAAAACGAAGGCGTTGCCTCGCGGCAGCGCCTTTTCCTTTGGCCGTTCAGGCGCGATCGATACGGTCGCGTAGCTCCATCTCGATCCCTCGCTCGAGCGGCGCGGGCGGTTCTGCCCTCCGGCCAAGGCGGAGTTCCGCCAGCGCCGCGGCGTCGCGGCGGAATTTTTCGCGCGACACCGTGCGGCCCTGCTCCAGCCAGCCGGCGGCATGCAGGATGAAATGGGCGCCCGAGGACAGCGCGGCCGAAAGCACCCTGCCCCCTTCCGCGCCGGATTGCGCATCGTCGACCTTGGCCGAGGTGACGGCGCCGTCGCCCCGCGCCGGCACGCCGAGCCGCCTGCCCAGTTCCGCGGCGTAGAACTGGACGAGCTGCGAAGCCGGGTCGCCGAAGTTGGGCTGCATCCGGCGCATGTCGAACGGATAGGCGAGGATGCCCATCACCACCGGCGCGCCCGGGCGCCAGAGCTGCGCCAACGCCAGCCCGGCCAGCACCTCGGCGTAGCCCTGGATCAGCGCGCCGGCCACGGTGACGGGCGCCGTCGCGCCCATCATCATATAGGACGAGACCATGCTCGCCTCGCCCTTCAGCGCGATCGCCCGCAGGCACTTCAACGGGTTCGGCCAATAGGTGAGCGGCGGCGTGGCGTTGATGAGGTGGACAAGATTGCATTCGCCGGGGAGCGCCGGCCGGCCGATCGCGGCCGCGGTCAGGTCGATCACCGCCTCGGCGGCCGCCGGCGAAGCGATGCTGCCCATGAACGGCTTGTCGGAATGGGTGAGATGCGCAAGCAGCATCTCCAGCGGCCGCCGGTCCTCGGCGACGTCCTCCATGACGCAGATCATCTGCCCGGTGTTGGTCAACCCCGGCGCGGCATGCGCGGCGGCGACGAGCTCGCCGTAGATCCGCCGGCTGCCGGCCACTCTCGTTCCATTGTCGAGCACGACATTGGGCGCGCCATAGATCGGCGCGAGGACGGGCGCCGCGCCTTCGCCGACCGGCGTGTCCCGCGCCGGGTTCCTGCCGCGCAGCAGGAACCTTGCTGGCGCATGCCGGCGCACGATGCGGCGCAGCTCGGCTCCATCCAGGCGCACCACATCGCCGCTCGCCACGCCGCCCGCCTGCTTCAGCATGTCGAGGGTTTGCGGATCGTCGAGGAAGCGGATGCCGGTTTCCTCGAGCACCCGGTCGGCCGCTTTCTCGATCGTCTCGAGCCCGGCCTCGTCGCACCCGGCACGATAGGACGCGGCGATGAAATCCGCCGCCACGCGATGTTCACGAATCAATGAAGCCGACATGCATCCCCCGGCCGGCGCAAAAGGTTCGACGGCGCCGACGGATCGGATTATCCGGATTTGGCTTGCCTTCGCGACGCTCCTGGCGCGCCACCTTGCGTCGCTTCCAGAAAGGCATGGCATCGGGAACGGCAGGCCCCTGGCGATCCGGCGACGCCGGCCGCAATGCGTTCGTCGGCATTTCGCCGGGGAAAAGGCGCCGAAGTATCAAATGTTAGCGCGCTCTGTCTAACCCCATACCTCGTCAAACGTGCCTGTTCTTGAATCCCTTGTGACATCCCCTGTGACCGGGCCGCTCGGCCCGCTCATGGAAGACATGAATGCTTGAATCGCTTTTCCTGAATCTCGGCCAGCACGACAGCCTATCGGATGAGGAGCAATCCCTGCTCGGCAATTTGATGGCGGGAGAGCGCAGCTTCGCCGCCGGGCAGGATATCGTCGCGTCGGGATCGCGGCCGGCCTACAGCACACTCATCCTCGACGGCCTCGCTGCCCGCTACAAGGTGCTTGCCGATGGCGGCCGGCAATTCACCTCGCTGCAGGTTCCTGGCGATTTCGTCGACCTCTACGCCTTCCTGTTGAAGACCATGGACCATGGCGTCATCGCGCTCTCGCCCTGCCGCGTCATCCTGGCCGACCATTCGAAGCTGCGCAGCATCACCGAGCGGGCGCCGCACCTGACGCGGCTGTTGTGGCTCGACACGCCGATCGACGGCGCCATCCACCGCGAGTGGATCGTCGCCATGGGGCGGCGCTCGAAAGTCTCGCATCTGGCGCATCTGTTCTGCGAGCTGTTCGTCAGGCTGCAGGTGGTCAAGCGCACCAACGGCATGAGCTTCCATCTGCCCGTTTCGCAAGCGGAGCTCTCCGATGTGCTTGGCCTGTCGGTGGTGCATATGAACCGCGTCATCAGCGCGCTGCGCAACAGCGGCGTGATCGCCTGGGCGGCCCATACGGTGACGATCCTCGACTGGCAGAAGCTCCAGCAGATCGCCGAGTTCGACCCGACCTATCTCTCGATGACGAGAGAGCCGCGTTAGCCGGAACTCACGGGTCAAATCCTCACGGTCTTCTTCGTCAATCGGTGAAAACTGCGAACAATCTGCCCGGACCGCCGTGCGCCAGGCAGGCGATGGGAATGATACTCGATTGCCTTGCTTGTTTTTCGTCCGCTAGCTGGAACTATTTCGCGTCAAGAACGCTATCTCGATGCGGATTTTTTAGGCAGGGAGACGCGTACCATGAAAACCAAAGTGATCTTGATGAGTGCGTTCGCGATTTCGGTCATGACATGCTCGGCATTTGCCGGCGCGAACACCGGAACGTCCGCGCTGGACGATCCCCAGAAAATGTCGCCCTTCTTCACCGATGCCGGCATGAAAACCATGAGGCCGGGCGATGAGTTCAAGAAAGCCTGGATGGCGCTTACCGAAGAGGATCGCGCGTCCATGAAGAAAGACTGCGCAGACGAGACCATCGCGAAGTCCCACGATGAATTCTGCAAGGCGACCAGGGACCTCGCCGGCAATAACTGAGCGTCTCAGAAGAGCGCTGGACGCCCGCACCGGAGCGAGCGTCCAGCACGTGCTGTACTTAAAGAGCGGCCCTATGCCTGCAGCGATGTTGCGACCTACTCGTTGCAATTCGTGACGAATTAGCCGCCCCTCATATCAAATGTACTTTCAACGCCTCGCGTTGCCGCTCAAACTCGCATGGCTGCGGGGACCCGGCGCAATGAGGGCCTATCGCGTCGAGCAATTGGACGGCAAGACCGTCCTTGCAAGCCACGCCGTCGAGGCGATGGCGCCGTTCGAGGCTGCCCGACGGGCGCTCGGGGTCGAGGTCACGCTGCGCGGCGACGCCGCGAAATGGATCCGGGTCGTCGAGCTGACGCGGCTTCGCCCCGGTGTGTTCGGGTTCAAGGTCGTGGGCCGCAGAAGCTAGATGGCGCCGACGCAAATGCGGGCTGGCCAAACAAATGTTGATGATGACCGTGTGGCCGCGATGCCAAGGTGGCGGTCCCGGTGGAACCGACGTCATGTCCGCCGGTTACATCATGCCTTCATTAGCCGGTGCTCATTTTATGTGGAACAGCCTCACCCAGCCTCTTGCGCAGCCCGTCGCCCCGACGGCCGCTTCTTTCCCGCTTGAGCGAAGCTGGAAAGGCCGGCAATGACCGAGGTCGGTTCCCAGGTCGAGGGAGAACAAAGCAACACGCCGGCAAAGGGCCCGTTCCAGCGGTTCCTCCGCACGATCGGGCCAGGCTTCATTACCGGCGCGTCCGATGACGATCCGTCTGGTATCGGAACTTACAGCCAGGCCGGCGCCCAGCTCGGCTTCAACATCGGCTGGGTCATGCTGTTCACCTTCCCGCTGATGGCCGCGATCCAGGAGATCGCCGCCCGTATCGGGCGCACCACAGGCGAAGGTATTTCCGGCAATCTCAGCCGGCACTATCCGGCCTCGCTGCTTTACGCGGTCGTCATGCTGCTGTTCCTCGCCAACGTCATCAATATCGGCGCCGATCTCAGCGCCATGGCAGATGCATTGAAGCTGCTCGTCGGCGGGCCGAGCCCGCTCTATGTGATCGCTTTCGCGATCGTCTGTATAGGCGCGATCGTCTTCCTCGACTACACCCGCTATGTGAAAGTCCTCAAATGGACCACCTTGAGTCTGTTCGCCTATGTTGCCGCGATGTTCGCCGCGAATGTGCCTTGGGCGGACGCGGCCAAAGGGCTGTTCATTCCGCACATCGAATGGAGCGGCGCCTTCTTCACCACGCTGCTGGCAATCCTCGGCACGACGATCTCGCCTTATCTGTTCTTCTGGCAAGCCTCGCAGGAGGTTGAAGAGGAAGAGCTCAAGCCAACCGCCAAGCCGCTGAGGTGGGCGCCGTGGCAGGCACCCAGAGCCTTCCGGCGGATACGCGCCGATACGCTGGTCGGAATGGCCTTTTCGAATCTGATCGCCATCGCGATTATCTTCACCACGGCCGCCACCCTCCACAAGGCAGGGGTGACGGACATTGCTTCGTCCACAGACGCGGCAAAGGCGCTGGAGCCGGCGGCCGGAAAATTCGCCTTCATTATTTTCTCGATGGGAATTATCGGCACCGGGCTTCTGGCTGTGCCGGTGCTGGCTGGGTCAGCGGCTTTCGCCGTCGGCGAAGCGCTGCGCTGGCCGGTCGGGCTGCAGCGCAAGCCGAAGGAAGCCGTGGCGTTCTACGCGACGCTCGCCGCCGCGACCGCTCTTGGCACCGGGATCATGTTCACACCGATAGACCCGATCAAGGCGCTTTACTGGAGCGCTATCATCAATGGCATATGCGCCGTTCCCGTGATGATCGTCATGATGCTGATGGCCGGCCGCAAGGAAGTGATGGGGGAGCTCCCTTTGCAAGGCTGGCTGCGGGCGCTTGGCTGGCTATCGACGCTGACAATGGCAGCCTCGTCGGTGGGGCTCGTGGCGCAGTGGTTCCTATAGACGGGCTGCGAACCGCCTTACCGTCGGCCCGTTTCCATACCAGAGCCAGGTCAATAACAAATGATGTTTTGGGCGGGGCCCCGCATGAATTTCTTTCTGGAACAAGTTCAGTCAGGCCGTGTTGTTGATGATCCAACCTCACCAGGAGATGCAGATATGGCGACGACGAAGGCGGCCTCGAACAAGGGCCTGAACGAACTTTTCCACGACACGCTGAAGGACATCTATTTCGCCGAGAAGAAGATCCTCGCCACGCTGCCGAAGATGGCCAAGGCGGCACAGGATGACGCGCTGAAGGCCGCGTTCGAAAAACATCGCGACCAGACCGAAGAACATGTCGCGCGTCTCGAGGAAGTCTTCGAGGTGATCGACAAGAAGCCGGCCGGCAAGACGTGTGCCGCCATTATGGGCATCACCGAGGAAGGCGCCGAGATCATGGACGAGTACAAGGGATCTCCGTCGCTCGACGCAGGTCTGCTGGCCGCTGCTCAAGCCGTCGAGCACTATGAGATTTCGCGCTACGGCACGCTGAGGACCTGGGCGCAGGAGCTCGGCCTGACCGAAGCCGTCACCCTGCTCGACAAGACGCTGAACGAAGAAAAGGAAACGGACGCAGCGCTCACCCAGCTCGCCGAATCCGCGGTCAATGTCGCGGCTGAAGCCGCGTAGCGACGATCCGCGCCCGGGCGCAGCTTTCCCTTGGTCCAGCTTCCAGCGAGCCCCGGCAGATTGCCGGGGCTCGCTGCTACTTGTTGGACCCACTTTCAATCGAATGGCGACCGCCCTTGCCCACGACACCCAACGATCACGCCGAGTTGCAGGACCGATAAAGCCGTTGCGGGTAACAGAATTGGCGCGCCGGTTCTTGTAGCGACCGGGAAGCTCTTGACGGTCAAAACCCACAAACCCATATCGCCGCTGGGCTTGGCCGCTGTCGGTCCCAAGCCTTCGCCTAAACTCAATTGTTCGTTCGATTGGAGGACCTTATGAACGATCGGATATTCGACAGCCCTGTTTTCGTGAAGACCGAAAACAGCCTCATCCAGGAAATCGCGTGCCTGGAAGATGCCCTGGAATTTCTCTACGCGTGGCCCAGAAACAGGCGCGGACCCATATTTGAAACGGCCCTTCGTGCCTGCCAGCGGGCATTCGACAGCGGCTATCCGCTGACTGCCGCCAGAGATGCCTTTCGCGGTTTCGCAAAGTCGGTCAAAATTCTTGAGGACGTGAGCGTCCCCTTGCCATGGATGACCGGCAAAGGCGGCCGCGGCGGCGGACTGACTGTTTGAAAGTATCGCGGTTATATGGGAGTTCGCGATGCTTTCCAAACCTTTCGAGAAACCCCTTCGCGTTTGGGTCGGACTGGGCTTTCCCCGGCAACTGAACACCGTCGTCGATGCCTATCAGTTCGCGATCGACTGGTGCGGCAATAGCCCGGAGCAGAAAGCGGCGATCCGCGCCTGTAAGGCGGCCTTGGTTGGCGACGTCGACGCGGAAACCGCGCGAGGCGTTTTCGCCGCGTTCGCGCGCAGGAAGGATATCCTGGTCGAGGACGGAGCAATCCCTCCCGCCATCGGAAAAGCCCAGCCGTCACATCACCAATGATGATCGGAGCGCCCACGACCATTGTCGGGGCGCCTCGCACCAAACCTGGATAAATGATGAGGAACCTTCGATGGCAGAACTAGCCATTAGAAAACCCGTTCATGAGGTAAACGCCGCCCGATACGACAGCGATTGCCAGGAAGCGTTGGCTGGCTCTCTCGATGGCCTGCTAGCACAGGCGGAAGCTGCGGGCTGGGACAGGAACCGTGCCGCGTCGGCAGTAATGTATCTTGCGGCAAAGCGCCTCAATGCACGTGCCGAAAGCTAGCAGGACCGCGAGCAGCGAATATCGCGTATGCCAAACTACGGCCACCTGATATGCGGTGCAGCATGTCATCCGGTCTCGTCCCTTGAACTGGATGACCTGTCTTCGAACGGACGCCCACCAATCGCGAATGGTGGGCGTTCAAACAGCTGACGAAGAAGGGACTCAAATCTTCGTCAAATCGTCCCACAAGAATCCGCCTCGTCGGCGTGAGGTTGCAGGGTTCGCCCGGCCCGGCTACCCGGCACGTCGGTTGTTGCCGGCCCAGCTTTCGAGTTCCGCCGATAGCTGGCCAGGGTCAATGACGCCCCGCCTGAAAAGGCACATGATTTTCAGCGCAACCTGTTCGCGCTCGATCTCGCCGGCAATGCCGTGTTTCACGCAGAAAGCATTGAGTGCATTCGCCAGAATTGCCAGTTCGGCAGGTTCGGCTATTCCGTGACCCACCATGCCTGCCTCCCGGTCTGAGGCGACCACATGATAGCCGGTTCCAAACATCCTCCTTGCTCCTGCCAGCTACGGACGACTGAAATGGAACCTCGATCAGGGTTGTCAGTTCCATTGCAAGGCGGGCCAGCATGACCAGATCGTCGCTTCATCTTCTCAAGGGTGCAGGGTATCTGATTTCCACGGTGAGCGTGACGCTGCTGGCGATCGTCAGCTGGGACAGCGCATCGAAAAGTCCGTTGCTGATCGCTTGCCTGCTCGGCGGAGCCGCTACCTCGGTTATCGGCATGTTCTGCCGCTGGCTATCCTACGAAATCGAGAAACGTCAGGAAGAACGGCGGTAAGGCGTCCGAGGTTGGTATCAGCCTTCGCGGCGCAGGACCCGTGTGACAAGCAGGGTGACCAAGCTGCTGAGGACAATCCATGCGACGATCTCGCCGCCGAATGCCGGTGACCGAGGAGCCTCCCTGCTGACTGTGCCAGCGCTGGCCGGCATCGCCGTCTCGGGTTTGGCTACTTGTTCGGCATGGCGCTGCGCAGCCCGGTCGTTTGCGTCTGCCATGACCGGCGCGAGGTCGCGCCGGCTGCCGCGGCGCACCGAATAGGCGCGCGTGATCTCGGCGCCGAAGAGAAAAATCTGCGCCGAATAATAGACCCATACCAAAACGACCATCAGCGCGCCGGCGGCACCGTAGGAGGTGGCGATGGCGCTGGTGCCGATATACCAGCCGATCAGCGACTTGCCGATGGTGAAGAGAAGCGCGGTGCCCAGCGCGCCGATGCCGACATCGCGCCATTTGAGCGTGCGGTCCGGCAGGACCTTGTAGATCGCGGCGAAAAGCAGCGCGATCAGGACAAAAGAGACGATCGTGTTGACGCCGCTGACGATCACGCCACCGAACGGCAGGCGCCGGTTGATCAATTCGCTCAGCGCCGAGATCGCCGTGCTTGCCGCGAGCGATACCAGCAGCAGGAAGCCGAGCGCCGCGACGAGACCGAGGCTCGCCGCCCTCGCCCGCACAAGGCGCGACAGCGACACGCCATTGGGCTTCACCTTCCAGATTTCGTTGAGCGACTGCTGCATCTCGCCGAAGACGCCCGACGCCGTGACGAAAAGCGTCACCAGTCCGATGAGCGTGGCAAGCGTGCTCGACCAGCGCTGCGCGGCGCTCTCGACAGTGGCCTTCAGAAGGTCGGCGCTTTGCGGCCCCATCACGCCCGAAATCTCGGCTGACAACGCGATCTGGGCCGCATCATTGCCGATGACGACACCGGCGATCGCCACGACGATCAAAAGGATCGGCGCCAGCGAAGTGGTGGCGTAGAAAGCGATCGCCGCGCCGTGGCTCAGCGCATTGTCATCGATATAGCCGGTGACGCTTTCCTTCAGCAGTATCCAGCCTTCGTCGAGCCAGCGCGGCATCTTCCCTCACTTCTGACGCGGATCCTCGAACCGGGCGCCGATGGTGGGAAAGTCGCCTGCCCGACGCTTCCCGACTGCTTCGGCCAGAGCCAAAGCGGCGTTGATCACTTCGGCCTGGATGTCCTTGTCGGCGTCGAGCTCGTCATGGCTGTTCGCATAGGGCTTCCAGTAGCCGATATAGCGGTCGAGCTCCGCTACCTCACCGATCGCGTCGAGCTTCATCGAACGCAGCCAGTCGGCGAGCGCGTGCCGTACATTGGCGGCGCCTTCGGTGTCGCCATGGACCACGACCGAAAACAGCCGGCCGGCGAGATGGCGCGGATAGTCCCAGCCGGCCAGCTCGACCTTTTTGGCAAGCTCCGCACCCTTGCCCTGCGTCAGCGTCGGGTCAGGATTGCCCCCATCGGCGCAGACCAGCCGGTCCATCATCAACTTTAGCGGCGATGACGTCTGGTACCAGTTGACAGGCGTGACAATCATCACGCCATGCGCTTCGACCCACAGCGGATAGATGTCGTTCATCCAGTCCTGGACCTGGCCGAGAGAGTGGTTCGGATAGCATGAGCACGGCCAGTGGCAGAGGGCCGCCGCTGTCGAGAAGCATGCCTTGCAGGGGTAGATCTTGCGGCCGTATTCCGAAGCAAGCCGCGACAAATCGAGCACCTCGACCGAAAAGCCCTGCCTGTCGGCAATGGCGCGTCGCGCCAGCTCGGCCAGGCGAAAGCTCTTCGACATCTCGCCCGGACAGGTATGCTCGCTGCGCGAGGAGCCGTTGATGATCAGGATGCGCGAGGGCGCGGCCTTATCCTCGTGCCGGCGCTGCGCGGCCTCGACCGCATCATGCGCGGCGATCCATTCGACCGAAAGGTCGTAGCCGGGGTCGTGGAAGCCCTGCCCCGCCTTCCGGGTCACCGGGCTCTTGCGTTCGTCGCTATAGGCCCGCCAGGCGATCTGGGCCAGCCGGCCGATGGCGTCGGCTTCCACCTCGAAGGCCGGGTCGTAGAACAATTTCCTGTAGCGCTGTTTGAATTCCGCCTCGCCGAGGCGCGGGCTTGGCATGCCCTTGCGCGGTTCTATGGCGGCTTTGTCGGATTGTGTCTGTTCTGCCATTTGCTGCCCAAGCCAATACGGAGCGGGCCGGGTGGGACAAGAGCTGCCTTTTCGTTGGCCAGGACGTGAAGCCGGAGAAACCAGCCCTGTTCTCTTTGCCACCGGGTCCGGCTGACGCGGCCCGCTGAAAACAACCCGGTGCCGGCGCGATGGTTCCGGCCACCTATCGATGAGTGGCCGCGTACGACCAATGCTCAAGCCTAGGCAAAGCAATGGCGTTCAACTAGCCTCAGGCCGGGATCAGAGGCGCGGGGGGCCATGCGATGAAGGTCAATGTCGTCTACGCGCATCCGGCGCAGGACAGCTACCTGGCGTCGCTGCACCGGCGCGTCGTGGAGATCCTGAAGGCCAGGGGCGACGAGGTCGTCGACTTCGATCTCTATGCCATGAAATTCGACCCCGTCATGCGGGTCGATGAGTTGAAGGGGCACGCCGGTCCGTCGCCCGCGCCGGCGGATCTGCAGGTCTACATCGACGCACTGCAATGGGCGGAAGCGTGCGTGTTCTGCTTCCCGACTTGGTGGTCGGGCATGCCCGCTGTTCTCAAGGGATATTTCGACCGCGTGTGGCGGCCGGGCGTTGCCTTCGAACTATCGACGGATGGCGGCACGATCAAACCGGCGCTTCTGAACATCCGCCGGATGGGCGTGGTCACCACCTTCGGCTCGCCATGGTGGTACACCAGGCTCTATATGCAGGACCCGGGCAGAAAGGTGCTTTTGCGCGGCTTGAAATCCATGTGCGGACGCACGGAGAAACACCTCTATCTGGCTAAATATTCGGTGGAGAACATTACCCGCGAGGAGCGGGCAAAATTCGCCCGCAATGTGGAGCGGCGGTTCGAACGATTTTGAGCGGGTCCGTCTCCGGAATTTGCAATGAGGGACAATGGATATATATTTAGCTGACTAAGTGATTCATGGCGCGGTGAGCCGATGGCCAAGAAGAAAGACAGGCAAGCTCCTTCCGAGATTGCGGCGGCCTCCCCGGCCGAGATCAGTGAAGCGGCTTATTTTGCCCGCAAATGCGGCCTCACCCGCGACGAGGCATTGCAGATAATGCGCGAAGCCCAAGGCTCGCCGGCCGTCAAGCCGGCGGCGGACGAGAAGCGCAAGCACTGACCTTGGATGCGGGTTTCATTGACCCGTCTGCGGCGGAACTTCGCCCGGCTTGATCACCGGCATGTCGCTGCCTGTCGGCGGGGGCGGCGTCGCGTTCTTGTCGCCGGTCGGGGGCGGCTTCAGCACGCCGCCGCAATTGCCGAGCTGTTCCGACAGTTCATCCGTATCGGCCTGCTGCTTCTGTTTTTGCTGCTGGTCGTTGGCATCGGGCTTGGCCTGGCAGTTCTGCGCCTGCTGGTCCTTCGGTTGCGCGGCAGTCTGGGCCGCCGCCGGCAGGGCCGGGATCAGGGTCAGAGCCGCAATGAGAAGCGCTTTTTTCATGAGATCCTCCTCATGGGTCAGTAACCCCCGATGATCGGCAGGATTTCGCCGGTGATGTAGCTCGAACATTGCGGCGAGGCCAGGAACACATACGCCGGCGCGATCTCCTCCGGCTGAGCCGGCCGCTTCATCGGCGTCTTGGCGCCGAATTGCGAAACGTCTTCCGGTTCCTTCTCGGACGGATTGAGCGGCGTCCAGACCGGACCCGGCGCCACCGCGTTGACGCGGATGCCTTTGCCGATAAGGTTGCCGGAAAGCGCGCGGGTGAAGGCGTGGATGCCGCCCTTGGTCATCGAATAGTCGACCAGTTCCTTCGACCCTTCGATGCCGGTGACCGACCCGGTGTTGACGATCGCCGAACCCGGTTTCATGTGCGGCACGGCTTCCTGCGCCATGTGGAAATAGCCGTAGAGATTGGTCTTCAGCGTGGTGTCGAAATGCGCTTCGGTGAGATCGGCGAAATCGGCCGAGTGGACCTGGAAAGCCGCGTTGTTGACCAGCACGTCCAGCCTGCCGAAGGCCTTGACCGTCTCATCCACCGCCTTGCGGCAGAAGGCACGTTTGGCGACGTCGCCGCGCAAAGTGATGCAACGCCTGCCCTCCGCCTCGACCGCTTGCTTCGTCGCCTTGGCGTCACGGTCCTCGCTGAGATAGACGATGGCGACATCGGCGCCCTCGCGTGCGAACAACACGGCCACGGCGCGGCCGATGCCGGAATCGCCGCCGGTAACCAGCGCGACCTTGTCCTTGAGCTTGCCCGACCCTTGCCAGAACGGCGCGTCATAGAGCGGCGCCGGCTCGATCGCCCATTCCTCGCCGGGCTTGGGGTGATGCTGCTTTGGGAAAGGCGGCGTGGGATATCTGCGGGCGCCGGCCTGCATGGCGCCCGGGGCTCTCGGCTTCGGCTTGCTGCGGTCCGTGGCATCGACCTTGCGCTGGACGCCGCGCTGCCTGCGCGCGGTCTTGGCCGTATCTGTCTTCTTGCCGGCGGATGATTTTTTGGCCGTGTCGGTTTTCGTTCGGCTGGTGGTCGGCATGGTGGTCTCCTTTTCAGAGGACAACGCATGCCAACGGAAAAGGTTGGCCCCGGTTCGTCGCACCTCGCCGAGACGCGTAGGCGTACATCAAAGTTAAATGCGGCCGCCCGGCCGCGGTGCTAACCCTTGGTCATTGGGGGGACTCTTCAGGAGGAGTCCCATGGACGTTCGAACTCTCATCGGCAGCCTCTCGGCCGCAATGCTGCGCCGGCGTGCCGCAGCGCCGCCAATCCCGGTCAGGGTGATCCGCGCCTCGCTGGCGGATGTGCCGCTCAGGCCGCGCCCGCGTCCGCCGCACCGGCCGGCGCCGCCGGCCCGGCCCGCGAGCAATATGTAGGCTCAGATTTGTAGCCTCGAACTGGCCGGCCGGATGCAACCGACTGGCGGAGTCATCGTTTATCGCCATCCGAAATTTTTACGGTGAAACATGAAATCCTTGTCTATGAACAGCCCGCTTTTTATTCTCGCCGCCGTCATGATCACGGCCGCTCCCTTCGCCGGCCTTGCCTGGCGGACGCGCGAATGGCTCGGGTGGTGAACGACCGATGAGCCGTTTCCTGCCCCTCACCATACGCTTCGTCAATGGCGGCACGATGGTGGTCACCACCGTCGCGGAGGCCAAGAAGGCGCTCGGAGGCACATGGAAGAACAAGGAGGCGCCGGCCTATCTCGAAGCGGCCCGGCTGGTGGACGACGCGATCGCAGGCACCTGCCGTCCGGCCATCGCCTTTGCCGCCTTCAAGAAGGTCGCCGCGCAGCAAGGCCTCCTGAGGCCCGCCCAGCCGAGTGCCGCGCTCACCATGCTGGACCAGTTGTGGTCGCGCTCCAAGACCCCGCCCAGCTAGATGCCTATCTCGGCTCGCGTGTCATGCTGAGATAGGTTGGATCGAATTCGGCGATCGTAACCAGCCGCTCCCAGTCGAGGATCGTGACCATATGGCTTGTCCAGTTGATCACGTTCATGCGGCGCAGGGTGCCGATGACCCGGTTCATATGGACAACGGAGAGGCCGAGTACGTCGGCGAGTTCGGCCTGCGAGAGCGGCAGATGGAAGCTCATCTCGCGGGTCTTTTTCACCACCTGCAGCCTGACGAAGAGCTCGCATATCAGATGCGCGAGATGGGAGGTCTTGGAGCGCCGGCCCATGGCCACGATCCACTCGCGGTGAATGGCGCCATCGACCAGCGTGTCGAGCCACAACAGCCGGGTGAGGTGCGGCGCCTGCTCGGTGATCGTCTTCAGCTTGCCATGCTCGGCGGCAAGCACATGGCACGGCGAAAGCGCCATGATGCCGTGATCCATCGTCTTCAGCAGGAAGGCGTGCAGGTCGACGAAATCGCCCGCGACCTGCAGTGAGGTGAACTGCCGACCGCCATCCTCCAGCACCTTGTAACGGGCGGCGAGCCCGTCGATGATCAGCGTGCTGTAGGTCGGCCGCGTGCCTTCGGTGGCGATATCCTCGCCGGCGGCGACATATCGTTCGAGCGACATCGCGCCGACGAGCAGCGCCTTCTCTTCTTCCGACAGGGCGTCATGCTGGCCGAGGTTGAGGTAGAGCGATTCCAGCATTCGGGGTTCTCCATTCGCAACAGCTAACGCCGCAGGGCTGGACCGGTTGCGGGCGGCCGCGCAGCAAGGGCGGGCGCGCTGCGGATTTCCCCTCAGGATCAACCGCTTGGAACCATGATCGCGGCCAGGGATTGAACTTGCGAACCGCCTGGAGTGCTTCATCGATGGAACGCTATTATTTTGACCTCTATAACGCCGAGCATGGCCAGGTTGACGACCAGGGGCAGCTTTTTGCCAACCGCGAGCGCGCCCGCCTTGAGGCGTTGCGCATCCTGCAGGACATCGCCCGCGACGAGGCGCCCGGGACCGAACAGTTGAAGATCACCGTGAAGCTGCGCACCGAGAAGGCGCAGATCTTCGAGGCGTCGCTGACGCTGGACTCGACCTGGATCTGAGGCGTTCGGCCCTCAGCGCCGCATCCCGCAGGAGGCAAGCATGTTCGCCGATTTTGAGGCATTGGAAATCGACACTGGCGAGGCGCGCATCTTCGCCCGCCAAGCAGGCAGTGGGGCCGGCCTGCTTCTGCTGCACGGCTTTCCCGAGACGCATGTGATGTGGCGCGACGTGGCGCCCAGCCTGGCGCGGGATTTCACCGTCGTCTGTGCCGATCTGCGCGGCTATGGGCAGAGCTCCTGCCCGCCATCGGCCGCCGACCATGCGCCCTACGGCAAGCGCGCCATGGCCGCCGACATGGCCGTGCTTATGGAAGAACTCGGCTTCAAACGTTTCCTAGTCGCCGGCCATGATCGCGGCGGGCGCGTCGCCTACCGGCTGACGCTCGATCATCCGGACCGCGTCGAGAAGCTCGCCGTGCTCGACATCGTCCCTACCGCGGCGGCCTGGGACCGGGCGGATGCGAGACTCGCGCTAAGCTTTTGGCCGTGGTCGCTGCTGGCGCAGCCCGAGCCGCTGCCGGAGACGATACTGGCGGCGGCGGGCGAAGCAATCGTCGACAATGCGCTTTCCGGCTGGGGATCCGCAGCCGACGCGTTCCCGCCCGGCGTGCGGCAGGCTTATGTCGATGCCCTGCGCGATCCGGCGCATATCCACGCCATCTGCGAAGAGTATCGCGCCGCGGCTTCGCTCGACCGTGTGCACGACCATGCGGACCGGGAGGCCGACCGGCGTATATCCTGCCCCGTGCTGGCGCTGTGGAGCGAGCATGGGGCGCTGGCCGAATGGTATCGGGACGAAGACGGACCGCTGGGCATATGGCGGAACTGGGCCGACGATGCCAGCGGCGGAGCGATGCCCGGCGGCCACTTCTTTCCGGAGGAGTCGCCGATCGAAACGGCGGCCACGCTCGACGCCTTCTTCTCCGGAAGATAGAGAGGCTCTTTGCCGGAGATGGCGCCGGCCGGCCAAGCGGCCGGCCGGCCTGGCTCACATCAGCATCAGGTAGAGCAACGGCAGGGCCGCCAGGCCGATTGCCATTGCAATGAGCGCGGCATGGCCGAGGCGCTCCGCGCGCCTGGCAATGTCGGCGACCTCGTTCTCGTCGTTGATGACATCGAGGAACGAAAGATCGGCACGGGTGGTACGCTGGTTGTCGTTGGCAGGCAGGCTTTCGGCATCCTGCCGAGCGGGCTTTGCAGAGATATAGGTCAAAACGTCGTCTCGCTCCGAAGCCGACTGCGCGGCCTTCTTGTTTATGGATATTGGTGTCCGCCGGAATTGCGCGGGGGGCGACCGGCGGACACCATGATGGCCGGCGATGGAGGGGGCTTTTTCGTCGGCCGCTCACCAATTCGCAAAAAGAGATTTGGTTGCACAGGCCGGCCCAATGCGCGGGCCGGATCGGACTTCAGTCTGACCGAGTCACGAAATGTTTCGGCCGGAACATCGGTTGCCGGCGCCTGTTCTCCTTACTCAGGGATGTTGGACGCGTCCTTGAATTTCACCCTCAAGAAAAATCCGAAACAACGGAGAATTCGATATGCCCAATCAAGGCGGAACCCACGAACAGCACGTCAAGGCCGGCCAGCAGAGCCACAAGAACCGCGAAGACCAGCATCGCGGCAGCGGGCAGCAGCAGGCCGAGGACCGCAGCATGGGTCAGCGCAGCGCCGGCCAGCATCGAGGTGGCAGCGGCAACTTTGCCGAAGACCGCCAGCGCGCCTCCGAGGCTGGCCGCAAGGGCGGTCAGCGCTGAGTTTCAAAATGGCGTCCGCGTTTCGCGGACGCCATTTTCGTGTCCCGCGACTTCCAGCTGTTCCGCGACTTCCAGCCCGGGATGGAACCTCTTCCCCCTCCTCCAGTTCCCTTAAGGGCCGGCCGCCTCAAGCGAAGCCGTCGCCGCAGGGCGTTACATGGAGGCACCAATGTCCTTGCATACACTTCACCCCGAACGCGTCGACGAGACCCGCATGCAGGCCTATTCGATCTTCGGTCCTTTGCTGATTCATTCGCTGGCGCAGAAACTGGCGCTCTGCCAGGGGATACGCGAACTGGACAAACTCGAACAATCGCTGGTGCGGCTGATCGAGGAGACCGACGTCGCCGCGCCGCAGGGCGAGGAGATGAAGGAATTCGCTGTCGAGCTCATCGTGTCGACGCTGCGCAATGTGCGCGAGCATCCCGACGCCAAGCAAGATCTGGAAGAGATCGACGGACGCCGCGCCGAAGGCCGTTCGGAAGATCCGGACACGCTGGAAGAGCAGTTGCAGTCCGGCCTTGAGGACTCCTTTCCGGCAAGCGATCCGCCGGCCGTGGTCTCGACCGCGATCACCGGCGGCTCGAAGGACATCGTCGGCACCGACGAGGTGCTGCGCCGCAAGAAGCAAGCACGCCGCAGGCAGTCCCAGACGGCGACCTGATAAGGCGGAAATCGAAGGAGGCCCGAGATGACCCAGGCGAACGACAATATACCGAACCGGCCGGGCGCCGCCGATGCGCCCTCGACCGGCAATTTGCCGACCAAGGGCGGCGACGATCCCGATGTGCGCTTCCTGGCGGAGCACACCGATCTTTCGCCGAAGCAGGCTCGGGAGTTGATCCGCGAGCACGGGCACGACCGCGACAAACTGCTCGAGATCGCACGGACCATGAAGGCGGAGGGCTGACCCTTCTACGAAAGCGAGGCAGACCATGAGCAACGAACCACATCCGGGACGGCCCGGAACGACCGAGCAATGGCCGCGCTGGGAGGGCCCGAAGGGCAACCGCCCACCGGGCTATCTGAGGCCGAAGGACGATCCCGACAAGAACCGCGACGCGGCCGGCGAGAACAACAAGGATCCGGAACGGTCCGACCTCGGCGACGTCGCTAAGAAGAAAGGTTCCTGAGGCCGATTTCACTCAGCGCAACAAGGAGCAAGCAAATGCCACGTGGCGACAAATCGAAATACTCCGACAAGCAGGAACGCAAGGCCGACCATATCGCCGAAGGCTATGAAAAGCGCGGCGTGTCCGAAAAGGAAGCCGAGCGGCGCGCCTGGGCGACCGTCAACAAGGACGACGCCGGCGGCAAGAAGGAAGGGGGCTCCGGCCGCGGCAAGCACACCGGCAATCCGGCCGCGCACAAGGGCGGCAGGACGGGCGGCAAGGCCTCCAGCGAGCGCTCCGCGGCGGACAGATCGGCTTCGGCGAAAAAGGCGGCGGCGACGCGCAAACGGAATGAGAGCCACGCGCATCATTGAGGACTTCCCCTTCGCCCCTTGTGGGTCCCACAGGGGGAGAAGGAGAATGCCCTATAGTGGCATCTCCGAGGTCTGCTTGATCGTCTGGCTGGGCACATCCGTCTTGACGTTCTGCACGCCCTTGATGCGGCTCAGATGCTCCGACTGGAAGCGGCGGTAGTCGTCGATGCCGGCGGCGACGATCCGCACCATGGCGTCGCAATCGCCCAGCATCAGGTAGCACTCCATCACTTCCGGGAACTTCGCCACCTCGGCGGCGAAATGCTCGATCGTGTCCTCGTCCTGTTGCTTCAGCCAGATGCGGGTGAAGAAGGTCTGGCCGCGGCCGATCTTGGCCGGATTGAGAACCGCGACATAGCGATCGATGACGCCGGCCTCCTCCAAGAGCTTGACGCGGCGCAGGCAGGGCGACGGCGAAAGGCCTACCTCCCTGGCTAGATCGTTGTTGGCCATGCGCCCGTCGCGCTGCAAGGCGCGCAGGATGCGCCTGTCGATCTCATCCAGCTTCATGGTGTCAAATTCCAACTTTTGATCAAAATACGCCATCTGCTGCCAAATATTTGCAGAAGCGGCATATCTTCGCAACCCGATTGCCGGGCGTTTCGGCTATGGTCCGGCAACCGATAACCGACAACCGAGCGGGAGAACGGCGGCCGCAAGGCCAGCCGCAGGCAAAGCCATGAGCATTTCCGAGATCGCCCTGGCCGAGGGCCAAAGCACCGATGGACGCGGCGCCGAGTTCCGGCGCGGGCTCGCCGCCTCGACGCCGGTGCTGCTCGGCATCATCCCCTACGCGCTGGTGCTTGGCGCGCAGGCCTCGCAGAAAAGCCTCGGCGTCGTCGAGGTGCCGCTGATGACCGGGCTCAACTTCGCCGGCGGCTCGGAATTCGCGGCCATCCAGCTCTGGACCTCGCCGCCGCATATCCTGCTGATCGCCGCCATCACCTTCTTGGTCAACAGCCGGCATTTCCTGATGGGCGCCGCACTTGAGCCGTTCATCAAGCATTTGCCGAAGCGACAGGTTCTTCCGGCGCTGTTCCTGATGTGCGACGAGAGCTGGGCCGTGGGCCTGGCCGATGCACAGCGGCGCGCCGCCGCCGGCCTGCGGCCGGCCTTCAGCCTGCCTTTCTATCTGGGCGCCGGCCTGCCCTTCTACCTCGCCTGGGTGGCGTTCACGACTTGCGGCGCGGCACTCGGGCCGGTGCTTGGCGACGTCGAAACATACGGCTTTGCAATGGCCTTCCCGGCCGTCTTCCTGGTGCTGCTTCGCGGCATGTGGAAGGGCGTTGCCGCGGCGCGGCCCTGGCTGGTCAGCCTGGTGGTGGCGGCGCTCGTCTATCTTGTCGTCCCCGGCGCCTGGTATGTGGCGGCCGGCGCGCTGTCCGGCCTGGTGGCCGCGTGGTTCCTGGCAGGTGAGAGATGATCGATCCGATGACCGTGCTCGCCATCCTGGCGATGGCCGGCGTGACGTACCTCACCCGCATCGGCGGCTATTTGGTGCTGAGGAACCGCACGCTCGGCCCGCGCGCCACGGTGGTGATGGCGGCCGCGCCCGGCTGCGTGCTGATCTCGGTGATCGCGCCGGACTTCGTCTCGAGGAACCCGGCCGACCTCGCCGCGCTGGCCATAACCGTGCTTGCCGCGACGAGGCTGTCGATGCTGCCGACCGTGGTGGTCGGGGTGGCTTCGGCGGGCGTGCTGAGGTGGCTGATGGGTGGCTGATCTCTCCCCCGACGGAGGAGACGCTTAACCAGCCCGCATTCCCCGCGCGCCGCCGGTCGCCCTTGCCACGATCGCTTCCAGCGGCTCGGGCCGGTGCAGGAAATAGCCCTGGCCATAGGCGACGCCCATGCCCATGAGAATCTCCAGCGCGTTCTTCTCCTCGATCTTCTCTGCCACGACGGCGGCGCCCATCGAGCGGGCGATGCCGGTGATCGCCGAAACGATCTCACGGTCGAAGCGGCTTTCGGCGATATGCTCGACGAAGGAACCATCGATCTTGATGGCGTCGATGGGAAAGCGCCTGAGATATTCGAACGAGCTCATGCCGGCGCCGAAATCATCGAGGCTGACGCGGCAATGGCGGAGCCTCGCCTTGCGCACGAACTCCGCCGCGGCATCGAAATTGGTGACGGCGGCGGTCTCGGTGATCTCGAAGCCGATGGCCGACGCCGGCGCGCCACTGTCGGCGATGGCCTCGTCGACGAAATCCCAGAGCTGCGGATCGGAAAGCGTCTGCGCCGACAGGTTGAAGTCGAGCGAGATGGCGCCCGCGCGCATCGCCTCGCCGTGGCGCGTCAGCGCGGCGCGGATAATCCAGCGGTCGAGCCGGGCGGCAAGGCCGAAGCGTTCGGCGACCGGCATGAAATCGCCGGGCGGGATCATCTTGCCGTTGCGGGCCTCGAGCCTGGCCAGCACCTCGACGTGGCGGCTGTCTTCCCATGGCTGGCCGAGCCGGTGGATCTCCTGGCCGAACAGCTTCAGCCGGCCGTCCTCCATCGCATCGACCAGGTCGGCGGCCAGCCGCGCGGCGTTGAGGCCGCCGGCGCCCGACGTCGTTTCAGGCGAAAACACCGCGAAACGGTCCCGACCGCCGGCCTTGGCGGCGTAGCAGGCATCGTCGGCGCAGGCGAGCGCGTCGGCCACCGTCATGTTGCGGTCGCGCACGAAGGCGATGCCGATGCTGGCGGCAAGCCTGCGCGAGGTGATGGCAGAGCCGAGATCGGCGTTGCGCACCGCGGCGAGCACCGCGCGGGCAAGGTGCTCGGCACAGGCGTCATTGCAGTTCGGCACCAGCAACGCGAATTCGTCGCCGCCGAGGCGGGCCGCCTGCGCCGACGCGGGCAGGCTGGCGAGGATGCCAGCCGCGACGCTCTTCAGCGCGAGGTCTCCGGCGGCATGGCCGGCATAGTCGTTGAGCGCCTTGAAGTAGTCGAGGTCGACATAGAACACGGCAAGCGGCAGCCGCCCGGCCATGGCGATGTTCTCGGCAAGCAGCCGGTCGAAGGCCGAACGGTTGAGCAGCCCGGTCAGGGCGTCGTGACGCGCGGCGAAGGCAAGCTCCTCGGCACGCCTCTTCTCCTCGGTGATGTCGCGCACCGTACCCAAAATCTGGCCGGCCGAGCCGACGCCAGCAATGAAACGCACCAGCGACTCGATATGGCGGACTTCGCCGTCACGAAGGACGATCCGGTATTGCGAGGCGACGACGCTGCTAGAGCCGGGCTCGATCTGGTGGGCCCTTTCGGTGGCGTCCTTGTCGTCGGGATGAAGATAGGTGTGCCACAGGTCGGCCGTCACCTCATCGGTATCGGCAACGAGGCCGAATATCTCGCGCGTGCGCGCGTCCCAATAGCTTTTCCTGGTGCCGATATCGTGGTGCCAGATGCCGGTGCCGCTGGCGGCAAGCGCGAGACGGAAGCGGACATTGACCTGCTCGAGCGCCGCCTCGGCCTCTTTCTGCCGGGTGATGTCGGTCTGCACGCCCATCAGCCTGAGCGGCTTGCCGTCGGCGTCGCGCTCGACAATGCCGCCGCGGTCGAGCACCCAGACCCAATGGCCATCCTTATGGCGCAGGCGCAGCTCGGTTTCGATGGAATCGACAATGCCCGCAATGTGCCGGTCGCCGCTCTCCTGCGCGCGCTGGCGGTCGTCGGGATGGGTGAGCTTCAGCCAGAGATCGGGCGTGTTGGCGAGTTCGTTCGCCTCGTAGCCCAGCATCTTCGACCAGGTCGGCGAATAATAGCAATCGCCGGTCGACAGATTCCAGTCCCACAAGCCGAGATGAGCCCGGTCGAGCGCCTGCGCCCAGAACTTGCCGTTGCGTTTGTCGTCGTCCGCCATTCTTTGTTCTTGCCGTCCCGTCGCAGCAATACTGCATGAAAGCAGAGAAGAAAGAGTTACCGGGGGCGGTTCAGCCAATCTCCCCCCTTGTGGGGGAGATGGCCGGCAGGCCAGAGGGGGGCGTGAAGGATCGCGGCGTTGCAGGAGTTTCGATCAAGGCTGCTGGCAAAGCTGTTCGCCTGCGACAGCCTGAAACGCTGGCGGGACAGCGCCCCCTCTGCCCTGCCGGGCATCTCCCCCACAAGGGGGGAGATTGCTAACCGCCCAGCCGTCTCCTCACCACCGCCGCATGGAAACGCGCGCCGTGCAGCAGGCCCTCGTCGTTGAAATCATAGGCGGGGTTGTGCAGCGGCGCGGTGCCGCCATTGCCCACGAAGACGAAGCAACCAGGGACATGGTCGAGGAAGCGGGCGAAATCCTCCGAGGCGGTCATCGGCTCAGCCGCGACGCGGACAGCGTCGTCGGCCAGAACCGTACGGGCCGCCGCAAGTGCCTCGTCCACCAGCGCCGCGTCGTTGATCAAAGGCACGAACTCGCGGGTGTAAGCGACTTCAGCCGCGACGCTATAGGCCTGGGCCGTGCCCTCGGCGATGCGGCGCATCTCCTTTTCGATCGCGGCGCTCACCTCTGGCCGGAAACTGCGGCAGTCGCCCAGGATGCGCGCCAGCCCCGGCAGCGCGTTGCGGGTCCCGTCGGTGATGAGCTCGGTCACCGAGACGACGCCGATATCGGCCGGGCTCAGGCGGCGCGAGACGATGGTCTGCAGGTTGACGACCAGCGCGCAGGCGGCGACCAGCGCCTCCTGACCGGCATGCGGTCGCGCCGCGTGACCGCCGAGGCCTTTAAGCACGATCTCGAAATTGTCCTCGGCCGACATGACCGGGCCGCTGCGGGTCTCGAAATGGCCGATGGGCAGGCCAGGCATGTTGTGCAGCCCGAATATCTCCTCGAAAGGGAAGCGCTCGAGCAGGCCGTCGTCCAGCATGGCCAGCGCGCCCCTGCCCCATTCCTCGGCCGGCTGGAAGATGAAGCGCACCGTGCCGTCGAAGCCGCCTTCACCGGCAAGCAGCTTTGCCGCGCCGAGCAGCATCGAGGTGTGGCCGTCATGGCCGCAGGCATGCATGGTGCCGGGTGTTTGCGAGCGCCAGGCCTGCGTGCCCTGTTCGGCAATGCGCAGCGCATCCATGTCGGCGCGCAGCGCGATGGCGCGATTGCCACTGCCGCGGGTCAGCGTGCCGACGACGCCGGTGCCGCCGACGCCTTCGGCCACCTCAAGTCCGAAGTCGCGCAGCTTTTGCGCGACGAACGCCGCTGTGCGTTTTTCCTCGAAGCCGAACTCGGGATGGGCGTGGAGGTCGCGCCGCCACGCCGTCATCTCGCTGTGCAAAGCCTGTTGGTCGAGTTCAGCCATCGTCGCCCCTCAAGCCCCTTTTCTCGACGCAATTCCGGAAGGTTACAGCGAAGTCGCCGAGCCCAACCGCTCGGCACTTTTCCTAGAATTGCTCTTTTCTTGACGCAATTCCGGACGGAAGGCTACGGCGAAGTCGCCGAGCCCAACCGCTCGGCACTTTTCCTGGAATTGCTTTCACGCAGTCTGCAGGAACACCTCTTCCGGCGCCATCCCGACCAGCTCGGCAAAGCGGCCGTGGTCGGTCGCGCCCTCCGAATTGATGACGAGCACGCGCGAATGCCTATCGAGGCCGAGCGCCGTGCGCTTGTGCCTGTCGCCCGCGGCGCGGACCAGCCCGGCGAGTCCTGCCCCGCCGCTCTCGCCGGAGACGATGGCCGGATCGCTGCCCAGCGGTCGCGCCAGCCGCTTCATCACCGCGACCGCGTCCTCCTCTTCCACCGTCATGAAGGCATCGCCGACGCGCGCCAGCACGCGCCAGGCGACCAAGGACGGCTCGGCGCATTCGAGCATCGTCATCACGGTCGGCTCCTGATTTGCGATCGTTGCCGGACGTCCGGCCTCAACCGAAGCGTAGACGCAGGCCGAGCGCCGCGGCTCGACCACCACGGCCTTCGGCCGGCTGGAGCCAAGCATCACAGCCATATGGCCGGCGACCGCCGCGGCGAAGCCGCCGACGCCGGCCTGCAGGAAGACATGCGTGGGCGGCTCTGCCATGCGCCGCAACGTCTCGCGCACGATCACCGTGTAGCCCTGCATGACCAGTCCGGGGACGCGCTCATAGCCCAGCCAGGACGTGTTGGAGACGATCTTCCAGCCGCGCTCGGCGCCGACGCGGGCGACTTCGCGCACCGCATGGTCATAGCCACCTTCGACCTCGACGATCTCGGCGCCGAAGCGGGCGATGGCCGCGACACGCTCACGGCTTACGCCGGCATGGACGAAGATCACCGAGCGCGCGCCGACGAGGCTGGCGCCCTGCGCCACGGAGCGGCCATGGTTGCCGTCGGTGGCGCAGACGAAGATCATGCTCGACGCGATCTCGCGCACCCTGGCGTCGTTTATCTCGCTGATATCGACATCGCGCCCGAGCCACTTGCCGGCCTCCTCCAGCACCAGCCGCATAACGGCATAGGCGCCGCCCAGCGCCTTGAAGGAGCCCAGGCCAAGACGCTGGCCCTCATCCTTGACGTGAAGCGCCGCAATGCCGAGCTTCTGGGCCAGCGCCGGCAAGGCATGCAGCGGCGTTTCCGCATGGTTGTCGCGCGCCTTGAGGTAATGCTCTGCCCGAGCGCCGCCGGCCATGCCGAGGGACTCGGCATCAGCGGCAACCAACGGCTGGTTGTATTCTGGACGTTGGTTGAGAAGCAGCATGCTAGTCTTCCTGCTAGGCACTGAATTCTGTTGGCGGGTGCGATTCCGGCGCGATTCCGGCGCCTTAATTGGCTAAGTGATTGATTTCTGTTTCGACCAGATGTCGCCGAATGTTCGCTTCGGAAGGATTCGATACAGCCAACTTGACTATTTTTGGTGGTATTTGGCCTGACGGCGTGCCGCCGAAACGCCGTAGACACCAGCCCCCTATCAGTCGGCCGCCAGCCGGGCGGCGACGCCGAGCAGGATGTCGGCGCCGGCAACAAGCTCGCTGGCGGCGGTGAACTCGGCCGGGTTGTGGCTGATGCCGCCCCGGCTCGGCACGAAGATCATCGCCGACGGCGCGATGCGCGCGATCATCTGCGCGTCGTGTCCGGCGCCCGAGGTCATGCGCCGGCATGAAAGGCCGGCGGCTTTGGCGCCATCCTCGATCAGCGAAACGATGCGGGCATCGAAGGTCACCGGCTCGAACCGCGCCAGGCTTTCGGCATGGATGATGACACCGGTGCTTGCGGCAAGCTGGTCGAGGAAAGCGGCGAGCGCGGTTTCCTCCTCGCGAAGGTGCGTTTCAACCGGGTCGCGCAGGTCGATGGTGAAGGTCGCCCGCGACGGGATGACGTTGATGGCGTTGGGCTCGAAAGCGATGGTGCCGACGGTCGCGACCGTGCGCGTCGACGACGCACTGGCCCGGTCCGCGAGAAAGCCGATCACCCGCGCGGCGGCGACGCCGGCATCGCGGCGCATCGACATGGGCGTGGTGCCGGCATGGTTGGCCTCGCCGTCGATGGTGATGCGCTGCCACGAAATGCCCTGCAGGTTTTCGACCGCGCCGATGGCGATGCCTTCGCGCTCCAGCACCGGCCCCTGCTCGACATGCAGCTCGACATAGGCATGCGGCATGAGGAAGCCGGGCTCGTGGTTACCGGCATAGCCGATACGCTCGAGCTCCTTGCCCAGCACCGTGCCGTCGATGCCGACCGAGGCCAGCGCTTCCCCGAGGCCGCGGCCGCCGGCAAAGACCAGCGAACCAATCATGTCGGGCGAAAAGCGCACGCCCTCCTCATTGGTGAAGGCGGCAACGACGAGCGGGCGCGCCGGCGCGAAGCCGGCCTCCTTCAGGCTCTCGATCGCTTCGAGGCCGGCAAGCACGCCATAGCAGCCGTCATAGATGCCGGCGTCGATCACCGTGTCGATGTGCGAGCCGAGCATGAGCGGCGCCTGGCTTTCGTTGGCGCCATCCTTCCATATCCCAAAAATGTTGCCGATGCGGTCGACGGCGACCTCAAGCCCTGCCTCTTCCAGCCAGCCGACAAGGCGGTCGCGGCCGAGCCTGTCCATGTCGGAAGCGGCGACGCGGACCAGCCTCCCCTGCGGATCGCGGCCGATACCGCCGAGCTCATGGATGCGGCCCAGGAGCCGGTCGGCGTTGATCGTCAGATTGCTCATGCCAGCAGCCTTGCGTCTGCGACCTCGTCCGGCGCCATGCCGACCAACTGGGCATAGCGGCCAGGATCCGTCGCGCCTTCGGAGTTGATGATCAGCACGCGGGAGCTGGAGTCGAGGCCGAGCGCCGCCCGTATCTTCCTGTCGCCGGCAGCGCGGATCAGACCGGCGAGGCCTGCCCCGCCGCTCTCGCCGGAGACAATCGCCGGATCGTTCGCCTTGGGTCGCGCCAGGCGGTTCATCACCGAGACCGCATCCTCTTCCTCGACCGTCATGAAGGCATCGCCGATCCGCGACAGCACGCGCCAGGCGACCAAGGACGGCTCATAGCATTCGAGCATCGCCATCACCGTGGGCTTGCTGTGCGCGATGGCGACTGGATGCCCGGCCTTGGCGGTGGCGTAGACGCACGCCGCCCGTGCGGGTTCGACCACGATTGTCTTCGGCCGATCCTCGCCAAGCCTGATGGCGAGATGGCCGGCCACCGCCGCGGCGAAGCCGCCGACGCCGGCCTGCAGGAAGACGTGGGTGGGCGGCTCAGGCAAACGCTTCAGCGCTTCGCGCACGATCACGGTGTAGCCCTGCATCACCAGTCCCGGAATGCGCTCATAGCCCGGCCAGGACGTGTCGGAGACGACGGTCCAGCCGCGCTCGGCGGCGACGCGGGCGGCTTCCCTGACCGACTGGTCGTAGTCGCCGGCAACGCGCACCATCTGAGCGCCGAAGCGGGCGATGGCCGCCACGCGTTCGTTGCTGACGCCCGAATGGACGAAGATGACGGAGCGCGCGCCGACGAGGCCGGCGCCCTGCGCCACCGAGCGTCCATGATTGCCGTCGGTGGCGCAGGCGAAGGTCATTTGCGCGGCGATCGCCCTCACCTCCGGCTTGTGCAATTCGTCGACATCGACGGCGCGGCCGAGCCGCCTGCCGGCCTCCTCCAGCACCAGATGCATGACGGCATAGGCGCCGCCGAGCGCCTTGAAGCTGCCGAGGCCGAGGCGCTTGCCCTCGTCCTTGAGGTAAAGGGCGCCGATGTCGAGTTCGCCCGCCAGCGCCGGCAAGGGATGCAGCGGCGTCTCGGCATGGTTCTCGCGCGCGGCAAGAAAGCGCTCGGCCTCCCCGGCGCCGGCGAGCCCAAGCGTCGCGGCGTCTTCCTCGGTCAGCGACTGGCGATGGTCCGGGTGGCGGTTGAGCAGGAACATGGGTCGGCCTTTCTGCGCCTTTGATGTGCTGAAATTTATTGCAAGCGAAGCGAGAAAGGCGCTCTGTTTTGGCACTTTAAATGCAAGTTTGTTTCGTCTGGAACGCTGCCATGTCCATTTCGCCCGAACTCGACGCCTTCGACCGCGCCATCCTCGCCATCCTGCAGAAGGACAACACCACGCCGCAGCGCGCCATCGGCGAGAAGGTCAACCTCTCGGCGCCGGCCGTGCAGCGGCGCATCAAGCGCATGGAGGAAACGGGCGTCATCCGCGCCAATGTCGCGCTGGTCGATCCGGCCAAGGTCGGCCACCCGATCACCATCTTCGTCGAGGTCGAGGTGGAGAGCGAGCGCGCCGAGTTGATCGACGCCGCCAAGCGCGGCTTTGCCCAAGTGCCCGAGGTGCAGCAATGCTATTACGTCACCGGCGAGGCCGATTTCATCCTCGTCGTCACCGTGGCGACGATGGCCGACTACGAAGCGCTGACCCGGCGGCTGTTCTTCGAGAACAACAACGTCAAAAGGTTTCGCACATTCGTGGCGATGGACCGGGTCAAGGTAGGGTTGGAAGTGCCGGTGGAGTGAGGCGTCGAAGCTGCCGATCTCCCCAACACGGGGGAGATCGGCAGTCATCCTGGCTTTCGCCGATCTCCAGCGTCTACTGGCTCGGCGCCATCGCGTGTTCGCACGACACTTTCGGGTTCATGTCGGCAAAGGTGCCGGCCGGGTTGCCTTTCCATGCCCAGACATGCAGTTCGTAGAACTCGCCCAGACCGTAGCGGTTGGGCGCGCTGTTGAAGTTGAACAGCTGGCCGTCGAGCGATGCCGGCCCCTTCGAGGTGATGTATTCGACCGCCACCAGCTTCAGCGCGCCGTCGGCCATCGGCTCGTACATGACCGCTTCCGGACGGGCGATATCGATCTTGCCGTCCTTCAGATACTGGCCGTTGACGTAGTGGATGCCCATGGCGCCGCCCGTGATGCCGCTGGCGCAAGGAATGGGCGCATAGCCCTCGGCCGTAGCGGCCTTGACGTCGAGAAACCGGCTGTTGGCCGCTCGCACCTTGTCGGCCAGCGGGCTGGCGCCGGACACGGACGCAGCCGCATGCTGATGCGCCTGCGCGAAGGTCGTGAAGGCCGTCAGCGCGGCCGCTGCCATGAGAAGCCTGTTCCAAAAGTGTGGTGTCATATTCATTCCGTTCTTCCTGAAAAGCACGGCTTGCCGGCCGCCAAAGATGGCGGCGCGACAGGCAAGCGCCGTGGCTGTTTGTGCTTGATGATCGCGGGTTCGATGCGGCGGCTGCCGATCATCCCTTCGGCAGGTACGAGATCGTTCCGGCCAGGTCGGTGTTGTCGATCAGCTGGAACCGGCTGTCGCTGCCACCCTGGCGGGCCGACACGAAGGGGGCGTAGGCCGGATCATTGGTGAAGGCGTGCGCCGCCGCTTCCGATGGGAAGGCCATCAGCGCGATCAGCGTCGTGTCGAGGGGCTTGCCCTCGAGCGTCTTCACATTGCCGCTGCGCGCCAGATATCTGCCGCCGTGCTTGTGAACGAGGTCGTGCACGGTCGCGGCGTAGTTCGGTATCCATTTCGGATCTTTCACCTTGATATCCGCGATAAGGTAAGCGGTCATGGTCAGTCTCCTGGTTGCTGCGCACAGGGGTATCCCGTGCGTCGGCCAAAACGGCTCGCACGGCAGGGCTCGCGCCAACCAGTCCGCGATCTGTACCGGGCCGGTACAGTTTCTGTACTCGCCGCTTCATTCATGAAGGTCTAATGTTCCACCCAGCTTCGAGGGAGGACACAGATCATGGCCCAGCACGGATACAAGCAGTTCTGCCCGCTATCGATGGCCGCCGAGGTGCTGTGCACCCGCTGGACGATGGTGCTGATGCGCGAGCTGGTGGCGGGCTCGACCCGCTTCAACGACCTGCGCCGCGGCGTGCCGAAAATGTCGCCGACCCTTCTGTCGCAACGGCTGAAGGAGCTGGAGCTGGCGGGGATTGTGGAGCGCCGGGAAGTCCCCGGCGAGAAGGGTATCTTCGACTATCGGTTGACCGAGGCGGGACGCGATTTGCGCCCGGTCGTCGAGGCAATGGGCTTTTGGGGACAGAAATGGGTCGAGTCCAGGCTGTCGTTGAAGAACCTCGATCCGTCCCTGCTGATGTGGGATATGCGGCGTAATCTGAACCCCTCGCCGCTGCCCGAGGGAAGAACCGTGATACAATTTCTGTATCAGGATCTCCCGGCGTCGAAACGCTCGTGGTGGCTGATCGTCGAGAAGCATGGTGAGGTCGATCTTTGCTGGTACGATCCGGGCTTCGAGGTCGACCTCTACGTCTCGACCGATCTCCACACGATGACCGCAATCTGGATGGGCTTGCTGACCGTCGAGACGGCCGGCGTGAAGGTCGTTCTGACCGGCGACAAGGCCATCGGCAGGAAGATGCAAACCTGGCTCGGGCTCAGCCCGTTCGCGGTCGAACCCAAGCGCGCAGCCTGAAGGCAGGCTTCGGCGATCCAGCCACGGTCGGCTGATCGCTCAAAGCCATGAAATCAAAGCTTGCCACGGTTGCCGTCCTCGGCCGCCGGCGCCAGCCACCTTGCATATACCTCGCCGACAATGCCGCGCCGGAAGATCAGCACGCAGATCATGAAGATCAGGCCGGTGGCGATGGTCACCGGGAAGCCCGAGGTGGCCAAGGTGTTTTCGAGACCGACGACAAGGCCCGCGCCCGCCACCGGACCGACCATGGTGCCGATGCCGCCGAGCAGCGTCATCAGGATCACCTCGCCCGACATCTGCCAGGTGACGTCGGTGAGGGTCGCGAACTGGAAGACGATCGCCTTGGTCGCGCCGGCGAAGCCGGCAAGGGCCGCCGACATGACGAAGGCGGCGAGCTTGTAGCGGCCGACCGAATAGCCGAGCGAAATGGCGCGGTTCTCGTTTTCTCTTATCGAGCGCAGGATCATGCCGAAGGGCGAATTGACGATGCGCCAGATGGCGAAGACGCCGATGAGGAAGACGGCGAGCACGAAGAAATACATGTTCATGGCGGCGTTGAGGTCGATGACGCCGAAGAGGTGGCCGCGAGGCACGCCCTGGATGCCGTCCTCGCCCTCGGTGAAGGGCGCCTGGACGCAGAAGAAATAGAACATCTGCGCCAGCGCAAGCGTGATCATCGAGAAATAGATCCCCTGCCTTCGGATGGCGAGGAAGCCCATGACGAGGCCCATGCCCGCGGCACCTGCGGTGCCGAGCAGGATGGCTGCCTCCGGCGGCCAGCCCCAGGCTTTCACGGCGTAGGCGCAGAAATAGGCCGCACCGCCGAAGAAGGCGGCATGGCCGAAGGAAAGCAGGCCGGTGTAGCCGAGCAAGAGGTTGAAGGCGCAGGCGAACAAGGCGAAGCACAGCATCTTCATGACGAAGATCGGATAGACGAAGAAGGGCGCGGCGATCAGCGCCACGATGCCCAGCGCTATCAGTGCCCGTTCGAGCCTGAGCGAGGCGGCGGCGCGTTCCTGGTGAAGGGTTGCCTCGCTCATCTCAGGCATCCCTTCCGAACAGGCCGGCCGGGCGCAAGAGCAGCACGATCACCATGATGACGAACACGACCAGGTTCGAGGCCTCCGGGTAAAAAACCTTGGTCAGGCCCTCGGCTAGGCCGAGCATGTAGCCGGTGACGATCGCGCCCAGGATCGAGCCCATGCCGCCGATCACGACGACGGCGAAGACGACGATGATCAGGTCCGAACCCATCAGCGGGCTGACCTGGTAGACGGGAGCGGCGAGAATGCCGGCGAGCCCCGCAAGGGCCGCGCCCAGCCCGTAGGTGAGCGTGAGCAGCAGCGGCACGTTGACGCCGAAGGCCTGCACCAGTTGCGGGTTCTCGGTCGCCGCGCGCAGATAGGAGCCAAGCCTCGTCTTTTCGATCAGCAGCCAGGTGCCGATGCAGACGATCAGCGAAGCCACCACCACCCAGCCGCGATAATTGGGCAGGAACATGAAGCCGAGATTGGTTCCGCCGGCGAGCAGCGTCGGCACGGCATAGGGATTGCCCGAGACGCCGTAGTAATAGCGGAACACGCCTTCGATCACCAAGGCGAGGCCGAAGGTGAAGAGCAGGCCGTAAAGCGGGTCGAGGCGGTAGAGCCGCGACAGCGCGAGGCGCTCGACCGCCATGCCGAACAGGCCGACGATAAGCGGCACAAGGACCAGCGCCGGCCAGTAGCCGATGCCCAAATGCACCAGCAGCAGATAGCCGATGAAGGCACCCAGCATATAGAGCGCGCCATGGGCAAAATTGATGATGCGCAGCAGGCCGAAGATAACAGCGAGGCCGAGGCTGAGCATGGCGTAGAAGGAGCCGTTGATCAGGCCGACAAGGAGCTGCCCGAGCAAGGCCTGGATGGGGATGCCGAAGACCGTCAACATGGCGCGATCATACCCCCAGCACTTCGTGCAACTTGTCGGTGTGCGCGGACAGCTGGCCGACGGCAAAACCCTCCACCACCTTGCCGTGGTCCATCAGGTAGAAGCGGTCGGCGATGCGGGCGGCGAAGCGGAAGTTCTGTTCCACCAGCAGGATGGTCATGCCGCGCTTCTTCAGCGTCGCCAGCAGCTCGCCGATGCGCTGGACGATGACCGGCGCCAGGCCTTCGGTCGGCTCGTCGAGCAAAAGCATCTCGACGCCGGTGCGCAGGATGCGCGCAATCGCCAGCATCTGCTGTTCGCCGCCGGACAGTTTTGTCCCTTGGCTGTTGCGGCGTTCCTTGAGGTTGGGGAAGAGCTCGAAGATTTCTTCCACGCTCATGCCGCCCTTGGCCACGACCGGCGGCAGGATCAGGTTCTCGTCGACGGTGAGGGTCGCGAAGATGCCGCGCTCCTCCGGCACGAAGCCGATGCCCTGATGGGCGACGCGGTGAAGCGGCAGGCCGATCAGGTCCTTGCCGTTGAAGGTGACGGAGCCGGTGCGCTTGCGGATCAGGCCCATGATGGCGCGCAGCGTCGTCGTCTTGCCGACGCCGTTGCGGCCGAGCAGCGTCACGGTCTCGCCGCGCCTGACATCGAGGTCGACGCCGTGCAGCGCATGGCCTTCGCCATACCAGGCGTGGAGGTCGCGCACGGCAAGCAGCGGCTCACTCATGCTCCGTCCCCATGTAGGCGACGCGCACGCGCTCGTCCTGGCTGACGGTGGCATAGTCGCCGGCCGCCAGCACCTGGCCGCGCTGCATGACGGTTATCCAGTCGCAGAGGTCGGCAACCACGGTGAGGTTGTGCTCGACCATCAGCACGGCGCGGTCCTTCGCCAACGAGCGGATGATGCCGGAGATCATGCCGACATCCTCATGTCCCATGCCGGCCATCGGCTCGTCGAGCAGAAGCACTTTCGGGTCGAGCGCCAGCGTGGTCGCGATCTCCAGCACGCGCTTGCGGCCGTAGGAAAGATCGCCGGCGAGCCGATGCGCCGCGTCGTCAAGACCTACGATGGCGAGCAGCTCGCTCGCCCTTGGCGTGAGCTGATCCAGCGCGGCGACCGGGCGCCAGAACTGGTAGCCGAGCCCGCCCGGACGCTGCAGCGCCACGCGCACATTGTCGAGCACGGAAAGATGCGGAAAGATCGCCGATATCTGGAAGGAACGGACGAGGCCCATGCGCGCCACTTTAGCCGGCGGCGCGCGGGTGATGTCGGTGCCGAGCAATTCGATCCTGCCGCTGGTCGGCTGCAGGAATTTGGTCAACAGGTTGAAGATCGTGGTCTTGCCGGCGCCGTTCGGGCCGATCAGCGCATGGATTTTTGCGTGAAGGACGTCGAGGTCGACATCCTTCACCGCGACGAAGCCGGCGAAGTCGCGCCTGAGGCCGCGGGCGGAAAGCACCACCCGCGGCGTCTGATCGGTGCTGTCCGGGCGAACAGCGGTGGCGGTGTCGAGCGTCACTTGGTGACGAGCGGGCAGCCGCTGTCTTCGGCCTTCATGAAGGCCTTGTCGCCAGGAATGGTCGCCAGATAGGTGTAGTAGTCCCAGTCCTTCTTCGATTCTTCCGGCTTCTTGACCTGGTAGAGATACATGTCGTGCACCATCGAGCCGTCGGCCTGCACCTTGCCGTTGGCGGTGAAGACGTCGTTGACCGGCATTTCATGCAGTTCCTTGGCCACGGCCTCGGTCTCGTCGGTGCCGGCCTTGTCGATGGCCTTCAGATACTGCGTCACCGCCGAGTAGGTGCCGGCCTGGATCATGTTCGGCATGCGGTTGGTGCGCTTGAAGAAGCGTTGGGCGAATTCGCGGCTCTTGTCGTCGCGGTCCCAGTAAAAGCCTTCGGTCAGCACCACGCCCTGCGCTGCCTGGAGGCCGAGCCCATGCACTTCGGCGAGCGTGAAGAGAAGTGCCGCCAGCCGCTGGCCGCCGGCGACGATGCCGAATTCCGCCGCCTGCTTGATCGAGTTCGAGGTGTCGAGGCCGGCATTGGCAAGCCCGACGATCTTGGCGCCGGAGGACTGCGCCTGGAGCAGGAAGGAGGAATAGTCGGTGGAGCCGAGCGGATAGCGCACCTCGCCCAGCACCTTGCCGCCGCTGGCTTCGACCAGCTTGGCGGTCTGGTCCTTCAGCGAATAGCCGAAGGCGTAGTCGACGGTGATGAAATACCAGCTGTCGCCGCCCTGCTTGACCAACTCGCCGCCGGTGCCGACAGCCTGCGAATGGGTGTCATAGGCCCAGTGAAAACCATAGGGCGAGCACTGCTTGCCGGTGAGGTCGGTGGAGGCTGCGCCGGTGACGATGTCGATCTTCTTCTTTTCCTTGGAAAGCCCCTGGACGGCCAAGGCCACGGAAGACGTCGTGAGCTCCATGATCGCGTCGACCTGCTCGGTGTCGTACCACTGGCGCGCGATGTTGGAGGCGATGTCGGGCTTGTTCTGATGATCGGCGCTGACGATCTCGATCGGCGCGCCCTGCACCTTGCCGCCGAAATCCTCGACCGCCATCTTGGCGGCCTCGACCGACCACTTGCCGCCGAAATCCGCATAGACGCCCGACTGGTCGTTGAGGATGCCGATCTTGACCTTGCCGTCGGAGATTTCGCCGGCCGCGGCCGGCATTGCGGATGCCGCAAGGAGCGCGGCCGAGACGAGATAGGATGCTTTCACTGGTGGTTCCTCCCATATGGCAGCCATGGGAAACGCGGCTGCCTCGCGATGGTTCAACAGTTCCTTCGGATTTTGGATTGGAGCCTCGATCCCGCTCTGCCGCTCCTCCTCTCGCGGGTCCTCTTGTTTGCGGGCTGGGCCACGGCGTGCCTTGGGTGCACGGGCGCGAGCCTAGCACCACATGTCGCGGGCCGAGAATGCTATTTTCGTAGCATGGCAGAAGATTGGGATGACCAGTTGCCGGAGACGGTCAAGGGGCGGTCGTATGGTGATGAGGCGCCCCGGGACGGTCAAGCACGAGCGGCGGCTTTTCTGTCCTTTGTGTTGCCCTGATCGGCCAAGTGGTAAGGGACGATCAGGACCTCTGCAGGGATATGCCATTCACGATTGAGCTTGAAAGCCATGTCCATCGTCAGCGCTCGCTTGCGGGCTAGAATCTCAGATGCACGCGACGCTGACCCGAGCAGCTTTATCAGCGCTTGCCTGCTGAGATTGGCCATCTCCATATGAGCAGTGATCGCATCCACCGGGTCGGTTTCCGCGATAGGGTAGTGTTTTGTCTCGTATGCTTCGATAAGTTCAGCAAGAACATCGAAACGATCGGCGTCAGGCGTGCCGGGAACGGGCTCCTTGTCAAAATAGCGAGTGATCTCCGCAATCGCCCAATCGTAATCGGCTTCGGTCTTAATGGGTCGGATGTTGTCCATCACACCTTCTCCGCGTCTATCTTGTCGTACTCGGCGTGAGTGCCGACGAATTTGATGAGCACTCTCTTGAACGTGTAGCTTGCATGCACAATCAGCCGGTACTTATTGCCCGCAATGTCGAACACCAGACGGTTATCAGCTACGAAATCGACATTTGCGCCGAACTGTTCCTTGACGTCAGCCGGTCCCTTCCAGTCGACCTTGCTCGATGCATTGAACCAGGCCGTCAGCGGCATTCTGGATTGCGGATGCTTCGCCCAGAAGGTGACGAGCGTTTTCCTGCTGACGATTTGCATGCACCCATATAGCCATTTCCCAAACTGGGAACAAGCGGTACTTACCCAAACTGGGAAATATCCATCTCATCGACGCCCGCTCACCACGGCAGCCGCTTGCCGTCGCGGAAGAAGCCCCCGGTCGGGCCGCCGTCGGGCAAGGTCGCGGCCCAGACGATCCCGGCCGCTCCCTGCGCGACGGGGCGTCCGCCGGGACCGCCCATGTCGGTCGCGACCCAGCCGGGGCAGATCGAGTTGACCAGCACGCCCGCGCCGTGCAGCTCCGCGGCCAGGATGCGGGTCAGCGCGTTGAGCGTCGCCTTGCTGGTCGAATAGGCCGGGGCGCCGGCGCCCATCGAAGCGAGCGAGCCGCCTTCCGACGAGACGTTGACCAGCCGGCCATGGCCGGAGGCACCGAGCAGCGGCGCGAAGGCGGCAGCGACGCGCCAGGCGCCGAAGACATGGTCTCGAAGGCCTCGCGGATCACCGTCCAGTCGGGCTTGAGCGCGCGCGCAGAAGGGTCGTAATGGATGGCGGCGTTGTTGACCAAAATGTCGAGCCGGCCGAAGCGGCGCTCGACCTCGGCCGCGGCGCGCGCTGCCGCCTCGGACGCGGCGACATCCAGCGCGATGGCTTCGACCTTGCCGCCAAGCCGCTTCGCCGCCGCCTCGCCCTTGGCGAGGTCGCGCACGCCGATCAGCACGGTGAAGCCGAGTTCGGCGAGCTGGCGCGCCGTTTCCAGACCGATGCCCCGGTTGCCGCCGGTGACGAGCGCCACCTTGCCGGAATGATCTGTGCTGCCGGTCATTGCTTCCGCTCCTTCGGTTGTTCGTGTCGACAGCAAGATCGCATCGATCGCACCGATTGATTAGAGTGAAGAGTTCGCAATCATTATGCGATTCAGTTCATGAGTGACGGGCAATTCCGAACCCCAGCAATATTCACCGCTGCCGAGGAACGCTATCGCATCTGAAAGCGCAGCCTCGCGGGTCGCTACGCGCTCACCTTTGCCCAATGCGCGAGGGCGACGACGCGCCGGACACAATCCAGAAACAAGATTCAACAGTCGGGAAAAACTCGCGAAAAGAGCGCCTGTCATAAGCGGCACCGGAGCAGCCGATGATTTGCGGCGCGCGACACAGGACATTGTTCTTAACCAAGGAATGCCGATTATGAAAAAGACCGTTCTTTCCGCACTCGGCCTTGCCGTCGCGCTCGCTTTCGCGGTGCCGGCGCTGGGCACCACCGAAGCCAACGCCGCCGCGACGACCACCGCGACCACGACCACGACGACTGCTCCGGCCGCGACCACCGAGACGGCCAAGCCCGCCGCCAAGGCCGAGCACAACAAGCATCATCGCAAGCATCACCGCCGTCATGCCCGCAAGCATCATCACGTGAAGAAGCACTCGAAGCATCACGCCAAGAAGCATCACGTGCGCAAGCACCATGTGAAGAAGCATGTTGCGAAGAAGGCCGCATAAGGCCTGACGCGGTTCGAACTTCATGACCGGATGATCCCGGACCGCTTGCAAAGGGTTCAGGATCATCGCTTCCCGAAAACGCCGTCCTCCTTCCGGGCGGCGTTTTTGTTTGCGTCTACGGCTTCTTCTTCTGCGGGTGGATCGTCTCGCCGCGCTTCAGCATCGCCACCAGATCGGCGATCTTCTTCTTGCGGCCCGCCTCGGTCTTCATGTTGTGGGTGCGAAAAGCGAGCGCGAACCGGTTCTGCGCCGAAAGCTTCTCCAGCATTGCCCTTGCCTTCGGCTCGGCATCGATCGCGGCCTGCAGGTCGGGCGGGATGGTCATCTCCTTCGACCCGCCATAGGCGCGGTCCCAGCGGCCGTCGGCCTTGGCCGCCTCGACCTGCTTGAGGCCATGCTCGGTCATGCGGCCCGCCTCGATCAGGCGCGCGACATTGTCGATGTTGATCTTGCTCCAGATGCTCTTCCTGCCGCGCGGCGTGTAGCGCTGCAGGAAACTCTTGTCGTCGAGCGACTTGCGCACCGCGTCGATCCAGCCGAAGCAGAGCACGACGTCGATCGCCTCCTTCGGCGTGATCGAGGCGAGACCAGAACCGACCTTATGGACCTTGATCCAGACCTCGCTTTCGCCAGCGTGGTTGTCGGCCAGCCAGGCATAGAAGCTGTCTGCATCGGGGAACTCGCGCACCTTGTCCGGGTCGACCTTTATCGGGGCCATCGTCACCTCGTCTTCCGTCGCCACCAGTGTGGATGATTCCGCAGCGGTTGTAGCGACGGCTGGTGCCAATTTCTGTCAGCAGGCGCCAAACGGCTGGATCCGAGGGGCCCTCATTTGCGAATTGAAGCGACGACCGCCGGGTCGAAGGCTACAGGATTTTCGCCAGAAAGCTCTTTGTACGGTTCCTCTGCGGATCCGAGAAAATTGCTTTCGGCGCTCCCTCCTCGACGATCATGCCGTCATCCATGAAGATCACACGGTGCCCAACCTCCCGGGCAAAACCCATCTCATGGGTGACCACGACCATCGTCATGCCCTCAACGGCGAGGGTCTTCATGACCTGAAGCACCTCGCCCACCATTTCGGGATCGAGCGCGGAGGTCGGCTCGTCGAAGAGCATGACGTTCGGTCCCATCGCCAGCGAGCGCGCGATTGCCACGCGCTGCTGCTGGCCGCCGGAAAGCTCGTCCGGATAATTCGCTTCCTTGCCGACGAGACCGACCTTGGCCAGCAATTCGCGCGCGACCCTGTTGGCCTCCTCGGTCGGGATCTTCTTGACCTTGCGCGGCCCGATCGTGACATTCTCCAGAATGGTCAGGTGCTTGAACAGGTTGAACTGCTGAAACACCATGCCGACATGCTGACGTAGTTGGTGGATGTTTGTCTTCGGGTCGGTCAACATCATGCCGGCGATTTCGATCTCGCCGCTGGTTGCCGCCTCCAAGCCGTTCAGGCAGCGCAGAAAAGTGCTCTTGCCGCTTCCCGAGGGACCGATGACGACGACGACCTCCTTTTCCTCCACATGAGTGGTTATCCCCTTGAGGATCTCGTTGTGGCCAAAGGACTTGTGAAGGTCCTTAACGTTTATCAACTTGAAGCCTCCTCTCCAGGTAGGACGAGAACTTCGACAGCGAGAAGATGAGGACGAAATAGAGGGCGGCAATCAGCCCCCAGATCGCAAAGGACGCAAAGGTCTCGGCAATCACGATCTCGCCCTTGTAGACCAGCTCGGCGATGCCGACCGGCGCCAGCAGCGAGGTGTCCTTGATCGTCTGGGCAGCCTGGTTGACCAGCGGCGGGATCATCCGCTTGAACGCCTGGGGCAGAACGATATAGCGCATCGTCTGAAAGCCGTTCATGGCGATGGACTGCGCGGCCTCCTTCTGGCCCCGGTCGACGCCGAGAATGCCCGCGCGGATGATCTCGGTGACATAGGCGCCCTCGTTCAGGCTGAGCGTGAAGGCGGCGGCGAGGATGGGATAAGTCAGCTGTCCGAACCACTGGTTGACGGGCAGGATCGCCGGCAGTCCAAGCACGATGAAGAAGAGTTGCACCAGCAGCGGCGTGGACCGGAATATCTCGACATAGCCGGTGGCGATCCAGCGCAGCGGCGCAACCGTCGACAGGCGCATCAGCGCCGCGCACAGGCCGATCACCACCATCAGGATGATGGCGACGATCGAATACTGGATGGTAAGCCGCAGGCCGTCGAGGATGACGGGTAGGTTTTGCCAGATGGGGCCCATGAACCGTGCCTTGGATCGCTATTCCCGCCCGCTTCGTCAGAGGACACGCATGGCACGGCTGGCGCCATGCGTGTCGACTTGCCGGAGGAACGCTGAAGGGATCTGCCGTTTGGATGATCCGAACGGCCTCAGCCCGAAATCGCGACGGAAGCCGGTTTCTGAACCTCGTTGACGACACCACTGGTATCGCCTCCGAAATATTTCTCGAAAAGCTTCTGGTATTCGCCGCTCTGCTTGATCTTGGCGAGGCCGGCATTGATCTTCTCGACAAGCTCCGGCTTTTGCTTGCTGATGGCGATGCCGTAATATTCGCCAGTCAGCAGCGGGCCCACGGTCTCGACGTTGTCGTGGCCGGCCTTGAAGTTGACGTTGACAGGATTGTCGAAGATGACCGCGTCGGCCCCGCCGGTTTCGAGCGCCTGATAGGCTGCATCGATGCTCTGGAACTGCTTCACATAGTCTGGCGCGAAGCCATGACCGGTCAGGTAGTCGACCGACGAGGTTGCCTTCTTGGTCGCGACCACGTGGCCCTTGAGATCGTCGAAGCCCTTGATGCCGGAGTCTTTCTTCACCAGCACCGAAAGGCCGGATTTGTAATAGGCGTCGCTGAAATCGACGTTCTGCATGCGGCTGGTCTTGATCGTTATTCCGGCAACCGCGGCGTCGATCGAGCCGGCCTGCAGACTCGGGATGATCCCGTTGAACGGCAGTGTTTTCAGGCTGACCGTCATGTCCTCGGCCTTGGCGATCGCCTTGATCATGTCGATGTCGAAGCCCGTGACTTCGCCATTCGTCTCGGTCTCGAATGGCGGGAAGGTCGTGTCGGCACCGACCACGATGTTGGTTGCCGCGCTCTGCGCGGCCGCCATGGGCGTTGCGCCGAATGAAAATACGAGGCCGGAAACCAACGACGTTGCCAGCATGATAAGCGACTTGTTGTTCACAGATATCTCCTTTCGGCGGGCGTTCGTCTGCTGAAGGCGTCGACGATCAGGAGTGGTGCGCAATGCATGAACTCGGAGCCCGTACGGTGCATCTGGATCGGGCCGCGCCCAAGTCAAGGTTGCCGCGGTTGCGGTTCCTCAGGAAGAGCCGCGGCCGGCGGATTTCATGCGCGGCCAGGTCTCGCGACCGGTTATGCCAGAGCCTGCGGTAGAAGTGGGGCGAGCGCGTCGACCCCCGCCATCGGAGCTTCCTATGGCACCATCGGATTCTTCCGTTTCCGCTTCGCGCAGCGGCCTGCCAAACCCTGTCCAGGCAAAGGAAAGGCATGGACATGGACAAGCAGAGAATCCTGATCGTCGGCGGCAGCTCGGGCATGGGGCTGGCGCTCGCCAAGCGCTGTCTCGAGGAAGGAGCCGGCGTCATCATCGCCGGGCGCGGGCAAGCGAAGCTGAGCGCGGCGCGGGAAGAACTCGGCCAGCCGGGCACGCTCGAGACAGCCGTGGTCGATATAAGCCGCGAGGACGGGGTCGCAGCGCTTTTCGAGCGCATCGGCAGGCTCGACCATATCGTCAGCACCGCCGCCGCCATCGAAGGCGCCTACCGGCTGTTGCCGGAGATCGAGCTTTCGGCCGCGCAGCGGGTGGTCGAAAGCAAATTTTACGGGCCGCTGCTTCTCGCCAAGCATGGCGCGCCGAAGCTGCCGCCGACAGGTTCGCTCACCTTCGTCTCCGGCATCGCGGCCTATCGGCCGGCGGCTCGCGGCTCGGTGGTCGCAGCCGTCAACGCGGCGCTGGAAGGGCTGGTAAGAGCGCTGGCTGTGGAACTCGCGCCGATCCGCGTCAACGCCGTGTCGCCCGGCTGGGTCGATACGCCGATATGGGAGTTTGTCGTGGGCGACAGGAAGGCGCAGACGCTGGCCGCCATGGCGGAGCGATTACCCGCGGGGCGGGTCGGAAGGCCCGACGACATCGCCGACGCAATCCGCTTCCTGATCGGCAATGGCTTTACGACGGGAGAGACGCTGCATGTCGAGGGCGGGCACCGCCTGGTTTGACCGGGACGAAGCCCTCCCCTAGAGCGGTCAGCAACGCTTTCAACGCCGGCGGCTGGACGCGGCGGCGGCGCCAGATCATCACCACGTCCGCCGAGCGGACCGAGCCGGGCCAGCCGAGCTCGGCCACCTCGCCGCGATCGATCGCGGCGACAACAGCGAGCCGCGGCACAAGGCCAAAGCCGGCGCCGGCCGCCACCAGCCCGGCTATGGCGTCGATGCTGCCGGCTTCGGCGGCCAGCCTTGGCTTGCCAAGACCTGCCTCGGCAAACGCCTTGTCGACCATGGCGCGGTAGACGCAGCCGGTCTCGGTGGCGACGAAAGGCTTTTCGGCCAGCGCCGCCAGATCGACATCCGCACGGTTGTCGCCGGGAGGCGCGATCAGCGCCAGCGGCTCGACCGCAACGGCGCGCCTGGCAAGGCGCGGTTCCGGCTCACCAGCATCGGGTCGCTCGAAGCAGAAAGCGACGTCGATCTCGCCGTCACCCAGCCGGCGCAGCAACTCGCCGCTGCCGGCGATCCGGAGCTTGATATCGATGCCGGGATGGTCGGCGCGGAAACCAGCAAGCCATGGCGCCAGCCTTGCCGCGGCGATCGTCTCCAGCGCGCCGATCGACAGGCTGCCGGCCGCCTCGGCGCTGGTGGCATCGATGGCGGCGCGGGCGTCGTCGGCAAGCGCCAGCAGGTCCTCGGCATAGGGTTTCAGCGTTTCGCCCGCCGGCGTCAGGGTGAGGCCCTGTCGCGAACGGGTGAAGAGGCTGGCGCCAAGCTCGGCCTCCAGCGCCTGGATCTGATCGCTGACGCTCGACTGGGCGAGATTGAGCTCCCGCGCCGCACGCGTGACGTTGCGGGTGCGCGCGACCGCGAGGAAGGTCTTCAGCAGCCGGGGATGCATCGGCGCTTCAAGCCTACTGCAGCTGCGGTTTCTTCAGGAAGGAATTGCGGTCGGCGGATTTGACGCGCAGCCAGGTCTCGCGGCCGTCGCGCACGACGCGCAGTGGAATTTCCGCGCCGGCCGGGTTCTGCCAGAGTTTTCTGTAGAAATCGGCCAGACCGTCGACTTCGCCGTCGCGCACGTCGGAGATGATATCGCCCTGGCGCAGGCCGGCCTGGGCGGCCGGGCCACCTTCGGCCACGCTCATCACCACCACCATGCCGTTCGACTCGGCCGAGAAGGCGCCAAGCCACGGACGCGGCGCCTTGGCCGCCTGGCCGCGCTTGATGAGATCGTCCAGAATCGGCGTCAGAAGATCGATCGGCACGACCATGTTGATGTCGGCCACCTCGCCGGCGCGGCTCATCTGCAGGCGCAGCGATCCGACGCCGAGCAGCTTGCCGTCGCGATCGAACAGCGCGGCCCCGCCCCAGGACGGGTGGGCGGGCGCAATGAAGATCGCCTCGTCGATCAGATACTCCCAGTAGCCGGCGAATTCCTGCTTGGTGACGATGTGAGCGTCGACCTGCTGGCCGATGCCGTCGGCGAGCGTCACGGCATCGCCGATATTGGTCTTCCTGGCATTGCCGAACTGCACAGCCGGAAGGTTGAGCGGCGACAGCGCCTGAACAAGGCCGAAGCCGGTTTCCTGGTCATAGGCAAGCGCGTGCGCGGCGACCACGCGGCCGTCCTGGTCGGTCAGCCACACTTCCTCGGCCTCGGTGATGAGATAGCCGATGGTGAGCACCAGACCATTGTCGCGGATCACCACGCCGCTGCCTTCGCGGCGCGTGCCCAGCGCATTGGCGGTGAAAGCGTCGTCCGGCACCGTGGCGCGCACGGCAACGACGGAGCGCGAAATTTTCTCGATGGTCATCGATCCATCCTGCATTGCGGGTCTTTGCCTATAAGTATGGCCGAAGGAGCGCGGCGCAAGGGCGGATTTCCCCCTTGCCCCTCGTGGGAGAGGGTTTCGCCGAAGGCGACTGATGAGGGGGCTCCAGAGAGCACAGACGCCACCCTCCGCTGGAACACCCCTCACCCGTCTCGGCGCCGCGCGCCGATCCAACTTCTTCACAAGGGGAGAAGGGAAAGGCACTGGCACAAGCGCTAGTTCAACGAAGATTGAACTTTTTTCTTTGACGCGCGCGGAACCGCACCTAAGTCTAACGGCATCCGCGGCGGACTTCCCGCCGCTTACGAAACACAGGGCCGCCAACATGGACGAATACACCCCACCGAAAGTCTGGACCTGGAACAAGCCCAATGGTGGTCAGTTCGCCTCGATCAACCGGCCGATCGCAGGCCCGACGCATGAGAAGGAACTGCCGGTCGGCAAGCACCCGCTGCAGCTCTATTCACTGGCCACGCCCAACGGCCAGAAGGTTACGATCATGCTGGAGGAGTTGCTGGCGCTCGGCCACAAGGGCGCAGAGTATGATGCCTGGCTGATCAAGATCGGCGACGGCGACCAGTTCGGCAGCGGATTCGTCGGGGTCAACCCGAACTCGAAGATCCCGGCGCTGATGGACCGCAGCGAGCCGAAGCCGGTGCGCGTGTTCGAATCCGGCTCGATCCTCACCTATCTCGCCGAAAAATTCGGCGCGTTCCTGCCGACCGAGCGCGCGGCGCGCGCGGAAACCTTCTCGTGGCTGTTCTGGCAGATGGGCTCGGCGCCCTATCTCGGCGGCGGCTTCGGCCATTTCTACGCCTATGCGCCGCACAAGATCGAATATGCGATCGACCGCTTCGCCATGGAGACCAAGCGGCAGATGGACGTGCTCGACCGCCGCCTGGCCGAGAGCGAGTATCTTGCCGGCCCCAACTACACCATCGCCGACATGGCGGTGTGGCCCTGGTATGGCGGGCTGGCCAAGGGCCGCAGCTACAACGACGCCGCGCAGTTCCTCTCGGTGCATGAATACAAGAACGTGCAGCGCTGGGCCGACGCGATCGACGCCAGGCCGGCGGTAAGCCGCGGCCGCATGGTCAACCGCATGTCCGGCGATCCGGCCTTCCAGCTGCGCGAGCGCCACGACGCCAGCGACTTCGAGACGAAGACGCAGGATAAGCTGGAGGCGGCGGAGTGAAGCGCTGAAGCTGCTGATCTTCCGCCTCGTGGGGGAGATTGGCTGTCACCAGCGCCCCGCTACCTCCCGAATGTATACGTCACACTCGCCACGCCGAGCGCGGAGCTCTTGGCGGCGACCGAGACCATGTCCGGTAACGGATTGTCCGGCGTACGCAGCGTCTTTTCGCCCAGCGCATAGAGCGTGAAGACATAGTGATGCTGGCCGCTGCCCGGCGGCGGGCATGGGCCGAAATAGCCGGCGCGGCCGACGCCGCCCTTGCCGAGCACCGCCCCCTTGGGCATGCGCTTGCCGCCCTGCGCGCCGGCGCCTTCTTTCAGACCCTTGGCGCTCGCCGGGATGTTCCAAGCCAGCCAGTGCCAGAAACCCTTGCCGCCATTGGCGTCGGTGTCGAACATGGTCAGCGCGTAACTCTTGGTGCCGGCGGGCGGATCCTTCCAGGCAAGGGCGATCGAGATGCTTTGCCCACCGCAGCCGGGCTTGTCGCCGAGATATTTCGCGTCCCATTTGCCGCCCGAAACCGACGGGCTGGAGATCTCGAAGGCCGCCGCATGGCCGGCGGAGGCGACAAGGACAAGCATGGTGAAGCCGAGACGCAAGGTTGTCATTTGATCCTCCCTGGAGAACGCAGCGTAGCGGAAAAGCGGCCCGAAAAAGGGCAAGCTGCCGCGACCGCCTGCCTGGACAACAAAAAAGCCCCGCCGGTGGAGGCCGTCGGGGCTCTTCGTTCGGACCATGGAGGTGGGACCCCAAGGTCGGGTCGATCCAGGGGGTGTTGGATCGGTCGCGACACTAGCCGAGGAATCGGTCGCGCGGACAATCACGGCTGCGCACTACCAATCACGCCTGCGCGAGAATGAGGTGATAGCCGGCTTACCCCCGCAGCAGCTTCGCCAGTCTCGGCACGCCTTCGTTCACCGCGCGGTCGTCGGCAAGGGTGAACGACATGCGCAGCGTGTTGCGGCCGGTGCCGTCGGCGTAGAAGGCGTTGCCCGGCACGAAGGCGACGCGCGCCTCCTTGACCGAGCGCGCCAAAAGTTCGGCGGCGTCAGCGCCGTCCGGCAGCGTCAGCCAGACGAACATGCCGCCGTCCGGGCGGCTCCAGGAAATACCGTCGGGCATGTTGGCTTCCAGCGCGGAAAGCAGCGCGTCCCGGCGCTTGCGGTAGGCGCCGATCAGCTTGTCCACCTGGGCGTCGAAGATGGTCTCGGCGACCCGGTGCATGACGATCTGGTTGATCGAGGGGCTGTGCAGGTCGGATGCCTGCTTCATCAGCACCAGCTTTTCCACGACATGGCGCGGGGCGCAGACCCAGCCGACGCGCATGCCGGGCGACAGTATCTTCGAAAACGAGCCGCAATAGAGCGTGCGCGCATGATCGATGCCGCCGGAGCGGGCGCAGTCGAGCGCCAGGATCGGCGGCACGCCTTCGCCGTCATAGCGCAGCGCGCGGTAGGCCGCGTCCTCGATGACGGCGATGTCGAGCTCGCCGGCGAGGTCGAGCACCGCCTCACGCTGCTTGGCGTCCAGCGTGTTGCCGGTCGGATTGGCGAAATCCGGCACCAGATAGGCGAACTTCACCTTGCCACCCCCTTTCGAAAAAACAGAGGGGGCGGCCGCCGCGGCGCGATAAGTCTCCGGCGTCATGTTGCCGCCGGCTGTGTTCAGCCGGTCGTAACGCGGCTCATAGGCGTTGAAGGCTTGCAGCGCGCCGAGATAGGTCGGCCAGGTGACAAGCGCCGTGTCGCCGGGCGACAGGAACAGCTTGCCGAGATAGTCGAGCGCCTGCTGCGAGCCGGAGGTGATGAAGATGTTGCCCTCGTCGCACGGGACACCGAGCTTGCCCATTTCACCGGCCAGCCATTTGCGCAGCGGCAGGAAACCTTCGCTGACCTGGTACTGCAGCGCGGCCCCGGCCTCCTTGCCGCCCAGCACCGCCCGGTAGGCATCGGCGATGGCTTCGGCCGGAAACAGCGACGGGTCGGGAATGCCGCCGGCGAAGGAGATGATGTCCGGCTGGTCGAGCAGCTTCAACAGCTCGCGGATTTCCGAGGCCTTCATGCGCGAGGAGCGCGAGGCCAGAAGGTTCAACAGGGTCAAGGCGCACCTCCCGCAGTGCTTATTTAGGTCAGCTTGGTTGACCTATTATCAGGCCGCGCCTTTCGCGTGAATACACAAAACGACAATGGCGCATCGTCCGGGCGACATTTGGTCCACAAAATTTGTGCGACGCTAATGGAAAGCCATTGCGCGATCGGCCGGCCGGGCGCACGATCACGGCCAAAGAACCGGAAGCCGAGAGAAAATCAATCCGGACCAAGGGGGACGCGCGTGACACTCGAAGTCATCGGGGCCGGTTTCGGCCGCACCGGCACGTGGTCGACTTTCGCCGCGCTGAACCGGCTGGGCTTTCCGAGCTACCATATGCAGGAAGTCATCATCAACAAGGCCAACAAGGGCCACCTCGACTTCTGGCGCAAGGTGGCGAACAGCCCGCCGGGCAGCCAGCACGACTGGAACCGGGTCTTTTCCAACTACCGGGCGACCGTCGACAATCCGGGCTGCTGCGTGTGGCGCGAGCTGATGGCCGCTTATCCCGACGCTAAAGTGCTGTTGACGCTGCATCCGCGCGGAGGCGAAGCCTGGTATGACAGCACAATCGACACGATCTACTTCACCGAGAACGTCTGGCAATTCAAAGTGCTGGAATGGCTCACACCCTTCGGCCGCAAGTTCGGCGATATGTCGCGCAAGCTGATCTGGGGCCGAACGCTGAAGGGCGTGATGAACGACCGTGATAAGGCGGTGGCGCGCTACAATTCCTATATCGAGGAGGTGAAGGCGGCGGTGCCGCCGGAGAAGCTTTTGGTGTTCAAGGTCAGCGACGGCTGGGCGCCGCTCTGCGATTTCCTCGGGGTCGCGCTGCCCAACGAGCCCTTCCCCAATCTCAACGACCGCGCCAGCATCAAGAAGATCATCAACGAGATGATCATGGGATCCTATCTGATGCTTGCCGGCGTTGCGGTCCTGATCGCGCTGGCGGTCGGCGGTTTATGGTGGTGGCTGGGATAGCAACCCCTATCCGTCCGCCAGTGCCCGCAGGCGGCCGCGATCAGAACGGCAACCGGATCTCGTCGAGGTGGTTCGACTGTTCCGGCCAGCCAATGTCCTTTTGGACCTCCGCCGGCAGTTCGTTCAGCTGACGCGTCGTGCGGCGGCGCTTGCTGGCCTGCTCGAAGGCGGCGCGGATTCGGTTAAGACTTTTGAACATGGAAACCTCCATAGATCAGCGGCGGAAAACCGGTGCCGCCTCTTCCCGGTGCCGCTTTTGCGATGCGTCTGTAACCGGTGGATTGCGCGCGAACGGTGAAATGCTTCACGAAACCGGAGGGGCTTGAAACATATGCATGCAAACTAATTTGTGGGATCGACCATGCGGCGGCGCGCCAGTCGCCGGACTGCGTGCCTGCAATGTCGGACGCTTGGTCTTATCGCCCGATGTGCCGATACATGTCCAGCCGAAAGGGAGGCGCGCTTTACTCCGGCGCCTGCGCATCCGATCCGGCCTGCTGCGCGGTCTGCGCCGAGAGCCGTCCTTTGCGGACTAACGTCGGTTTTGCGTATTCTTTCTTCATGGCGAAGTCCCCAACCTGCACGGAAACGTGCGGCATCCGAATAGACGTTGTCAAGCGAAGGCCCGCCTTCCAGGAGACGACGTCCTACGCCGCCACCTTCCCGCCTCGCGCCACTTCCCTGCCCGCGCGATAGACGGTGCGCTCCTTCGGCACAGCCACCACCGCTTCCGGGACATGCTCTGCCTTCAGCGCAACGAAATCCGCCTTGGCGCCGACGGCGATGTTGTAGCCCTCGAGCCCGAGCGCCTTGGCGCCGGCATGGCTCACCACGTCGTAAGCGGCTTCCAGTTCCCAGTCCTCGTAGAAGCCGGAGCGGTAGCCGATCATGTTGGCGCGGTTGAGCATGTCGCCATCGCCATAGGGCCACCACGAATCGCGGATGTTGTCGGAGCCGGCGAAGACCGTGACGCCCGCCTTGCACAGCGCGGCCACCGGCGGGAAAGGATGATCGCCGGGCGCGTTGGTCATGATGGCGACGCCGGCGGCAGCGATCCGCTCGCCGGCTCCGGCCAACGCATCGGCGGAGATGTCGCCCAGCCCGTAGGCGTGGCTGACGGCGACTTTTCCCTGCATGCCCAGTGCCGCGGTCCGGGCGACTATTTCCTCGATCTCGAACAGGCCAAGCGTGCCGCGGTCATGCAGGTGGATGTCGACGCCGGCGCCGTGCTTTTCGGCAAGGCCGAAGACGACATCGAGATGGCCTTTCACATCGCGGTCGAAGCTTGCCGGGTCGAGCCCGCCGATCAGGTCGCAGCCGAGCTTGAGCGCCTCGTCGAGCAGTTCTACCGTGCCTGGCGAGGACAGAATGCCGCTCTGCGGGAAGGCGACGAGCTGGATGTCGATCAGGTCGCGGTATTTCTCCCGCACGCCAAGGATCGTCTCGACATGCTTCAGCCCGACCGCGGCGTCGACCATGACATGGCTGCGCATGGTAAGGCTGCCATTGCCGACGCAGAGCTCGAGCTGGCTTTTCGCGCGCTCTTCCATCGGCGCGGCCTGCTCGAGATTGCGCATCTGGAAGGCGACCCGCTCGCGCACGTCAAAACCATTGGTGCAGGGAATGTGCGGGCGCCAGGCATCGCCATAGAAGGAGGTGTCGAGATGGATATGACCCTCGACGAAAGCCGGCAGCACGAGTTGGCCGGCGAGATCGATGGCGCCAGCCGGCGGCGTTGTCGCATTGGCTGCAGGCACGATGACGCTGAAACGGCCGCCGGCGACGGCGAGGTCAGCAACCGTGCCGTCGGCAAGCCTGGCGTTGAGAAAATGAGTCTGGTCCACGATGCAATCCATTGAAAAGGAAGCCTCAGTCGTCGCCGGTCGGGCGGACCAGGTCAATGCGGATCGAGGGAGAAAGTGTTTCGCCTTCGCCTTCTCCCCCTTGTGGGCCCCCTTGTGGGAGAAGGCGGATCGGCGCGCAGCGCCGAGACGGTTGCTGGAAGGAATGAGGCGCCGGTGAGGGCCGCACGGCCACGGCTGAGCAAGCGATATCGCCAAGCTGGAACACTCCTCATCCGTCCGAGCTTCGCTCGGCCACCTTCTCCTAAAAAAGGGAACCTAAAAGAGGAGAGGGGAAGAGCCGCCATATACCGTTTTCGCGGAAGTTTCAGCGGGCGGCAAATGTGCCATGGTGCAGTCTGCGGTATGAGGCCGCCGTGGTCGACGCGGACGCCCAAGCACATCCCCAACAATGCGCCCCCAACGGCCGCGTCGACCATGAACGGAAATGGCAACGGCGACCTTGCCGCTTTTTTTGACCGGCCCCGCTTTTGGTCAGCCTTGCGTGCCGGCGTATTCGGCGACCAGCGGCTCATATTCCTCGAAGGACGGCAGCGCTTGGTAGCTGTGCGCGGCCGATGTCGTCGCCCAGGGCAATTTCTCACTGGTCCAGGTCTCGATGAAGGGCGCGAACCAGGCATGCTCGTCGAGCATGGTCGGGCGCAGGCTGACGAACCAGTCGATCCCTTCCGGTCGGGTGAACATCCAGGTCATGCAATAGCCGCAGAAATAGTGTTTCGATGCGCCATGCAGGCCGCCGACCGCCGGCTCGCCCTTGGTCACCTCGAAACCTTCCGAGGGGATTGCCGCGCTCAGCGAATAGGCGCTGGACGACATCGACTGGCAGCCGGTGCAATGGCAGGCCATGGTGAGCAGCGGCTTTGCCGAAATCTTCAGGCGCACGCGGCCGCAGCGGCAGCCGCCTTCAGCGGGAAGATCGAGGGTGGGCAAGATAGGCTCCTTGGGTTGGGTTATTCCTTCTCGCCTTGCGGGAGAAGGTGTCGCCGAAGGCGACGGATAGGGGTGCTCCACAAGGGGAGAAGGAAGAAAGCGCTCAACTCCCAACCAGCTCCGCCGTGGTCGTCATCCGCGCGCCCTGCCCCTCGAAGGCCTCGTTGTGGCGAGCGATGATATCGGGCGCCTTCTCCTTCAGTGAATCCAGCGTCGAATGCGCGTCGGAGACCACGGTGACCCCAAGCCCCTCGGCGAAGGCTCCCTTCACGGTAGCGGCGACGCAGAAATCGGTCTGGGCGCCAAGAAGCACGACGTCGTCAGCACCCTGCCCCGCCACCCATTCGGCGAGGTCTGGGTTGGAGAAGGCGTTGCCGACGCTTTTGCCGAAGGTCGGTTCGTCGGCGGCCTGGCCGAGCAGCGGCCATACCGGCCAGCCGGAAGCGCCCGGCGCCAGCGGGTCGCCCTCCGGCCCGTCATGGCGGATGAACGCCACCTTGCGGCCGGAACGCCGCGCCCAGTCGATCAGCCTGCGGGCGCGCTCGGCGATCGTGTCGGCGTCGTGGATCGGCGGCTCGAAACGGCCGTCGAACATGTTGGTCTGCAGATCGATGACGATCAGCGGCGCAGCGGCGGAGGGGGCGGTCTCTGGCATGGCGGCGAAGATAGCGTGGGTGGGGGATGGGTCAAGAACAAGACAGGGCCGAAACGCACCATCCACGGCCGGGGCCGTCGAGGCCGGTGGCGCATGGCTGCCGTTGGTGCTGATAGGGCAAGCGCGGTGCTGCTCGATATCGGCGTCGTCGGCGAGCAGACGCTGGGCCGCCGTGCCGTCAATCTTTTGCAGCCGAAGGCACGTGGCCGCATCAACGGGCTGTTCGTCGGCATCTTCTTCATCGGCGGCGCAATCGGCTCGCTGCTGGCCGGCATTGCCTGGGCCTGGGGCGGCTGGAACGCGGTGTGCGCGGCCGGCGCGGTGTTCGGTGTGATGGCGCTAGTGGTGGACTGGCTGGAGTAGCGCCGCATCCTTCTCCCCCACAAGAGGGGAGATAACGCGCCTCGCCGGTCTGTGCCGCCAATCGTCCTGCTATCCGCCTAGGCATTCCTCGGGTCGGCCACGCATTGCGGAATCGCGCGGGTGGCGGCGATCAGCTTGCCGCGCATTTCGGAAGGCCGGCGCAAATTCTGCCAGTAGGCGCCGATGCCCTTCATTTCAGTGCCCTGGCCACCGCCGAGCGCACCGTCGGCGCCGACCAGCATCGTCACGATCTTGACGCCGCAGGCAAGGTTGCGGTCGGGATCGGTGATGTCGACCTCCGACTTGAAGCCGCAATGGTATCTCTGCTCGTCCGAAAGCGACAATTGCAGCAGGCCGATCGAATACTGGTCCTGGTCCTCTTCCCAATAGGCGGCGGAGCTGCTGTTGACGGATTCCGCGCTGACCAGGTCGGCAAGCAGCGTACGCCAGAACACGGCGCGGCCGCCGCGGTCCTGGCGCAGATAGCCGGGGCAGAAAACCCCTATGTCGGAAGGCTCGAGACCGCTCAGCGGCTTTTCGGCATCGATCAGGTAGGCCAGCTTGCGCGTCACGGTCTTATGATCGACCATTTTTGTCAGCGCGCCCTGCCCCGCGAGGCAGTTTTTCGCGAAAGCCTGCGCCTCCGGCTGGGTGGTATGCCCGTGGGATTTCCACTGGTCGGTGCAGGACGGCCAGGACGCGACAACGGGCGCCACCGCTGGTGAGACGGCCGGCGAGGCGACGGCCACTTTGGCAGGCTTCGGTGTTGCGGCCTTCGGCGCGGCAGCCTGGGGCACGGCGCTTTCGATGATCTTGGGATTGGCGCAGCCGTCGAGCACCACGGCAAGTCCCGCCAATGCCACGACGATGCGGATCAGCCTGAACCGAACTCCGGCATGCAATCGCACTGAGCCGCCAGCGTACAAATCCCCCTCCGAGCAGTAAACACAACGGACCAGCCCGGCCTCTTAAGGTCACTCTGCCAGATCGGTGGTGGCCTGTCACCCGATCCCGCCAGTGATCGTGAAGGTTCCCTTACAGTGCCCGTCGGGCAGGCGCGCAATGGCTGTGACGATCGAGCCATAGGCGCCGCGCCAGACGCTGTGGAAGCCCTGATGCGTCGATACCGGCACGACCACCCGACCGGTCTGGCGGTTGCCCTCCGCCCGCATGACGACAGGCTCGCCATTGACGTGAACCTTGACCGCGGCCGGCTCGTCCGCGCCGACGTCCAACACGATCGCGATCTCGTCGGTGTCGCCGGAGCGCGTCGTCTCGGCGGTCAGCGCCAGCGTGAGCGGCGCATCGCCGGCAGCCGCTCCCCTGCCCTCGAACACATCGCCGGCCAGCGCCGGCGTGCGCGGCGGAACGGTGCGGCGTCTGGTGGCCCGCTCATAGTCGCCGGCGATGGTCAGCAACGCCACGTCGTCATAAGCCTTGCCGGCGAAGGTGAGGCCGACCGGCATGCCGATATCGGCCATCGTTCCCATTGGCACCGTCACGGTCGGGATGCCGAGATGGCGCCACACGAGATTGCCGTTGGCGACCCAGGTGCCGTTGCGCCAGGCAAGCCGTGCGGAAGCCTCGTCGACGTCGGCATCGGCCGGACCGACATCGGCGACCGCCGGCAGCACCACGGCGTCGAGGCGGTTGGCATCGAGCCAGTCCTCGAAATCGACACGGCGCGTTGTCTCCAGGCCTTTCAATCCGGCCTCGATGGTGGGAATGCCCTCGAGCGGCGCCACGCCCTGCTTCGCCCGCTCGACATACCGCGCCAGATCGAAATCGACCTCGCCATAACGGTCGCGCAAGGTGCCCGGCGGCTGCGGAAAGATCTTTGCGCCGTCGACCGAAGCAAGATCGGGGATCGCGGGATCGGCATTGGCGCGCAGGAAATCATCCCAGGACCAGATGGACAGGTCCCAGATCTCGCGCTCGGCGAATTCAGCCGGCACCAGCCCGCGATCGACCATGGTACGCGCGCCAGGGTGGTCGCGCTCGTAATTGGAGACGACGGGGAAATCGACCTCGACCACTTCAGCACCGAGCGCTTCGAGATCGCGCGCTGCCTGACGCCAAAGCTCCAGCACCGAGGCGCGCGTCTCGATCGGCCGGTCGGCGCCGTCATCCTTGCCGATATACATTTTCGGCACGCCGAGGCGTTTGCCCTTCAGCGCGCCTTGCAGCGGAAGCGCGGCGTAGCTCGCCGGCCGCAGCGCCGACGTTTTCGGAATCGCCACCCAGGGCTGCACGCGCCAGAAATCGCCGCGCGTCTCGGCATCGTCGGCGACGATCACGTCGAGCAGCTCCAGCATGTCGGGAATGGTCCGCGTGTGCGGCACCACCACATCCATGGTCGGCACCAAGGGCCAGTTGCCGCGCACCGAAATCACGCCGCGCGATGGCGTGTAGGCCACCAGCGCGTTGTTGGAAGCGGGCGCGCGACCGGACGACCAGGTTTCTTCGCCGAGGCCGAAGGCGGCGAAGGACGCGGCGGTCGCCGTGCCCGAGCCGTTGGACGAGCCGGAAGCGAAAGCGGCGGTGAGGAAGTCCTTGTTGTACGGACTCTCGGCGCGGCCATAGACGCCGCGCTGCATGCCGCCATTGGCCATCGGCGGCATGTTGGTGAGGCCGATCAGCACCGCGCCCGCGGCGCGCAGCCTGGCGATGGTGAAGGCGTCCTCGCCAGCAACGAGATGCTCGAAGGCGGGCGAGCCGGCGGCGACCGTCAGGCCCTTGGCCTTGTAGCTGTCCTTGGCGGTGTAAGGGATGCCGTCGAGCGGGCCGAGGGCTTTGCCCTCTCGGCGGCGGCGGTCCGAAGCTTCCGCCTCCTCGAACATGTTCGGATTGAGGATAGGGACCGCGTTCAGCGCGATGCCGTGGCGGTCGTAATGCGCAATGCGGTTGAGATAGGCACCGACCAGCTCGACGCTGGTGACGGTGCCGTCTTCCAGCCCGCTGCGCAGGTCGGAGATCGAGGCTTCGACGAGGTGGAGGTTGAGCATGATGGGACGGGACGCTGACTGGTAGTTTGTCTATCCACCTAGGATGACGGCGCGCACGTAACTTGTACAGTGAACTCCCCTGTCCCCTTCGGCGACATCTTCCTCGAGGGGGAGATTAAGCGCCCTAAACCCCCAGCACGTCCTTCACCCTCTCTCGCGTGTAAGGCAGATCGTATATGCGCTTGCCGGTCGCATTCCGGAATGCGTTGGCGATGGCGCCAGCGGTAGGGCCCTGTGCGGCTTCGGCGACGCCGAGATAAGGCGTGCCGGGATTATCGACGACTTGCACCTCGATATTGTCGGGCACCGCGCTGAAGCGCAGGATCGGATAGGTTGACCAGTCCGGACTCAAGATGCGCGTTCGATCGAAATGCACGGCCTCGTAAAGCGTCCAGCTCATCGACTGCAATATGCCGCCTTCGGTCTGGTTGATAATCGAATCCGGGGCGACGGCCTCCCCGCAATCGACCGCCGCAACGACGCGCGACACCTTGATCGCGCCGCTGTCGCTGTCGACATCGGCCTCCAGCGCAAGGGCCAGATAAGCGGCGTGGTTCTTGTATTTGGCGAAGGCGAAACCCCTGCCCCGGCCTTCCGGCAAAGCATCCTTCGACCAGCCGAATTTTTGCGCCGCGACCTCGATCACCTTTTTGGCGCGCGGGTCTTTCAGATGGCGCAGGCGGTATTCGACCGGATCGGCGTTCGCCGCCACCGCCAACTCGTTCATGAAGCTTTCGATGGAGAAGACGTTACAATAGGCGCCGAGGCCGCGCAGCGCGGACACGCGCACCGGCATGTCGGCGACGAAATGCCAATTCACGCGCTGGTTGGGCACGTCATAGAGCGGGATCGCGTTGCGGTCGCCATTGCCGAGCGGAGAGATTTGCAGCTCGGCGGGATCGGGCGGGAAATGCCGTTCCATCAGCCTGCCGGCGATCAGCGATCCGGCGGAACCCGGCCGCGTGCCATGGTTGTTGCTCCACAGGTCGTAGTGCCAGTTCACGATGTTGCCGTTCTGGTCGAGCGTGGCACTCGCCCTGGTCAGCATCGCCGGTCCGTATGGCTCCCATAGATGCTCCTGGTCGCGCATCCATTGCACGCGCACCGGCTTGCCCGGCACTTTCTGCGCGATCAGCGCGGCGTCGGCCGCCGCATCGTCGGCGCCGTTGTGGCCGTAGCAGCCCGAGCCCTCGGTGTGGATGCAGCGCACCTTCTCCTGCGGCACGCCGAGCATCTGGGCGATCGCCTTGCGATCGGGATAGACGCCTTGCGTATGCGTCCAGACCGTCGTCAGGCCATTGTCGAGCATGGCCACCGCGCTCGATGGACCGATAGAGCCGTGCATCTGGTAGGCGCGCGTGAATTGCGCCTGGAGCGTCCTGGCGCCCGGCGCGCTGTCGGCGCCGACGGAGGTCACCGTGCCGACTTTCGACACGGCCTTTTCCAGGAAAGCCGAAATATCGTTGGGGTCGGGAAGCGCAGGCTGCTCCTGCCACTTCGCGACGACGGCCATGGCGCGCATGGCCTTCACGGCCTGGAACTCCTGCTCGGCGACCACGGCGAGGAAATCACCGTCGCGCACCACGGCGATCACGCCAGGCATCGCCTTGACCGCGACATCGGGGAAGTCGGCGAGCTTCGCGCCGTAGCTCGGCGGCCGCACGACGCGGGCATGAACCATGCCCGGCGGGCGCATGTCCTGGACATAGGCCTCGCCGCCGGTGACCTTGGCCGGGATGTCGACCCGCGCGAAAGGCTTGCCGATCGCGCGATAGGCTGCCGGCGGCTTGAGCCTGGTATCCGCCGCCGCATCGACATGAAGGAAATCGGCCGAGACCAGTTCGCCATAACCGGCCTTGGCGCCGTTCGGGCCGACGACCGCTCCCGCCTCAGCCTTCAGCGCCTCGACCGGCGCGCCGAACTTTTCGCTGGCCTTGGCGATCAGGATCTGCCGCGCCTGTGCCGAAGCATAGCGGATGGCGGTGCCTGAATTCTGGATCGTCTGGCTGCCGGCGGTGTAGCCTTCATTCGGCGTCAGCGCGGTGTCGGCGGTGATCAGTTTGATCGCCGCCGGCTCGACCTCGAGCTCCTCGGCCGCGATCTGGCGCAGCGACGTCTTGGTGCCCTGGCCAAGCTCGGCCTTGCCGGTGAAGACGGTGATCGAACCGTCGGCGTCGATGCGGATCCAAGCGTCGAGCGAGGGCGTATCAGCCAGACTGCCGGGCAATTCGGGTTTCGCCGTCTGGGCGCCGGGCGCGCTCGGTACCTCGCCCTGCTGCGCCTCGGCGGGGATGGCGAAGGATACGACCAGCGCGCCGGCTCCCGCCAGGAAGCCGCGGCGGGTGACATCGGGAAGCAGGTTCGGTGCGTTCATCATCCCCTCCCGGTGGCGGCTGCCGGCGCCACGTTGCCGGCGGACTTGCCCCGCATCAGGTCGCGGGCGCGGGCCACGGCCCGAAGGATGCGCATATGCGTGCCGCAGCGACAGAGATTGGGCTCCAGCGCCTGCCTGATGTCGGCGTCGGCGGCATCGGGCTTTGCCTCGAGCAGCGCCTGCGCCCGCATCATCATGCCGGCAATGCAATAGCCGCATTGCGCCGCCTGTTGTTCGATGAAAGCTTTTTGCATCGGGCCGGGATCGTCGATGGTGCCAAGGCCCTCGACCGTCTTGATCTCGCGCCCCTCGACCAGCATGGCCGGCGTCAGGCAGGAAAAGACCGCCTTGCCGTCGACCATCACCGTGCAGGCGCCGCACTGGCCAAGGCCGCAACCGAACTTTGCTCCGTTGAGCTTCAGATCGTTGCGCAGCACATAGAGCAGCGGCGTCGCCGGATCGACGTCGACGTCATGTGACGTGCCATTGACGTTGAGCTTGACCATCAGTCCTTGGCTCCCACATTGTCCGGGCTGCGCTCGATGCCGTCCGAAGGCCGGACGCTGACCCGGTATTTGCCGCTCCTGGTGTCGGCGGTCTTCGCTTTCGCGTCCGCCCATGCCGGCTTCTGGGCATAGGCCTCGCGCAGATAGCCGAGCAGGTCCGCCACCTGATCGTCGGTCAGCGTCGCGGCGAAGCCCGGCATGATCGGGCTCTCCCGGCCGCTCGCCGCCGGCAGGCCAAAGAGCACGACGTTGATTGCATTTTGCGGATCGCGCGCGGCGATCGTGCTGGAGAGATGGAAATCGATGCCGCCGAAGGGCTGCGGGCGGCTGCCGTCATGGCAGGTGGCGCAGGCCGCCTGGTAAATCGCGCCGCCGCGGCTTGTCGGGCTGCCGGTGGTGGCGCTGGCCGGTATCGGCGTGCCACCCTGGTCGATCGAAAGCTTCTTGCGGATGTCCTCGGCTGCCGCCGCGCGCTCCGGCACCGGCTCGCCCATTTGGGAAACCAGGTAAGTGGCGATGGCGCTGATGTCGGAATCCGGCAGTCGGCCGAGATTGCCGGTGACCTCGGCCATCGGTCCGTTGGCCACGCCGTGATCGGCATGCCAGCCCTGGCGTAGATAGGCAAAGAGGCTGTCATGCGTCCATGGGATTGGCGCGGAGGACGATCTGTCGAGCGCGAAGGCATCCCAGCCCTCTGCTTCGCCGCCTGCCAGATGCGCGCCTTTCCGCTCGGCGCCCAGCAGGTTGCGCGGCGTGTGGCAGGCGCCGCAATGGCCAAGCCCTTCGACGAAATAGGCACCGCGGTTCCATTCGGCGCTCTGCGAGGCATCCTCGCGATAGGCGCCCTTGTCGAAGAAGAGCAGCTTCCAGCCCGCCAGCACGAAGCGCAGGTTGAGCGGGAACGGCAGCTCATTGGCGGGAGGTCGATTCTCCACGGCATGCCGCGTCATCAGATAGGCATAGAGCGCCTTGTTGTCCTCGTCGGAGACCAGCGTGAAATGGTCGAACGGGAAGGCCGGATAAAGGTGATCGCCGTCGCGCTCGACGCCTTCCCGCATCGCCCGGCTGAAGGCAGCTTCCGACCAGCGCCCGATACCGGTCTTGGGGTCCGGCGTGATGTTGGTGGAATAGATGGTACCGAATGGCGTCGGCACCGCCAGCCCGCCGGCGAAGGACTTTCCGCCGGGCTTGGTATGGCAGGCCGTGCAGTTGCCGACCGAAGCGAGCACCGCCCCCTTCACGATCAGCGCCTGGTCGAAGGAGGCGCGTTGCGGCGGTTCGATCGGGTCGATCGCCGGCTTCCAGGCATAGGCGGCGAAACCCGCCAGGCAGACTACAATGAGGATGAGAACGCCGGTCCAGAAGCGTTTCAAGGAGGTACTCCTTGCGTGAGTCGGGCGGGCACGCGTCGCAGGCGTGGCGCCATGCGAGGAGAACTAGGTTCGAGCCGCGGGGCGTCAATGACAAAGCACCTCACAGCGTCTTGCTGTCGAACTGGCCGTTTTGCCTCATAAGATCGATGTAGGTCTTTGCCCGGGCGTTGCCGTGTTCCGTCGCCTTCAGGAACCATTTGGCTGCTTCCGGATAGTCCGGCTTTCCCAGTACTCCGAGATAATAGAGTTGACCCAAGCTGAACTCGGCATCGGCATTGCCTGTTTTCGCAGCTGCCAGCCACCAGAACTCGGCGGCTTTGCCGTCCCTGGCGATGCCTATGCCGTTTGCGTAGGCATAAGCCACCCACAGCTGGCTTGGAACGTCACCCTGCTTGGCCGCCTTCAGCCACCATGACGCTGCCTCGGTGTCACTCCTGGCAACACCCTTGCCCGTCGAATAGGCAGAGCCTAGCGCTGACTGCGCAGGGATGTAACCTTGCTCAGCCGCTTTGCGATACCAGACGACAGCTTGAGCATCGTCCTTTCCAACGCCGCTGCCCAGAGCGTAAGCGTTGCCGACAGCGGCTTGCGCGTCCACCTGGCCACGCGCAGCGGCCTTCATCCACCATTGGAACGCCTTGCTGAAATCCTGATCGACACCGTGACCGCGCGCATAAAGCGTCCCGAGCAAACTCTGCCCGTTCGGGTCTTCATTGTCGGCGGCTTTTCTCACAAAAGTCGCCGCAACCTTGTCGTCTTTCTCCACGCCCTCGCCGACGTAATAGGCTCGACCGATGCCGTAGGCAGCCCGGGCGTTTCCTCTATCCGCAGCCTTCCGCCACCAATAGAGAGCCAACTGGCGATTCTGCGCGACGCCTTGGCCCTGCCAGTACAGGCCCCCGAGACCATACTGGCCATCGGGATTACCCATATTCGCCAGTAAAGAAAGCTGGCGATACTCTTCCGCATAGTCCTTCGCCAGAATGGCGGCCTGTGCCTTCCTTATTGCGGACCACTGCTGGTAATAATTCAGGACTGGCCCAAACAGAACGAAGCCGGCCAGCACCACTAGGGCGAGGCATAGGGCAGGCCCGGGACGCGGCGGACGTGGACTATAGACTTCCGTCTGCGACCTACTCGGCCATTCGAAATTGCTCAAGATCACCCGCCCATTTGCAACCAACAGTAGTTGATAGCGCAAGTTGGGGCAGAACTGAAATATAGCTCCAATTAAATGCTACTCTGGCGCCCCCGCGAACAGCACCGTGCCATCGCCTCCCGCGGCCGGCCAGTCGCGGATGGTGCGGTCGATGCCGCCGGTCAAAAGCGTGCCGTCGGCGGCGAAGGCGACCGAATACATGGGACCGGTGCCGGGGTCGAACTCGGCGATCTCGGCGCCGGTGTCAATATTCCAGATGCGCGCCGTGCCGTCGAGCGAGACGGAGCCGAGCCGCTTGCCGTCGGCCGACAGGGCCAGCGCGTAGACCGTGCCGGAATGGCCCTCGAAACGTCGCACTTCCTTGAAGCTGTCGAGGTCCCAGAGTTTTATCGTGTAGTCGCCGCTGCCGGTCACCGCGTGGTGGCCGTCGGCCAGGAAGACCGCGCCATAGGCGCCGCGGTCGTGGCCGTGCCAACTGCGCAGTTGCTTGCCCGAAACGATATCCCAGAGCTTCAGCTCACCGTCGATGCTGCCCGTGAGCGCCCTGGTGCCATCGGGCGACATGGCGACGGAGCTCACCGACCAGTCATGGCCCGGCAGCACATGCGACACCGTCCCCTTCTCCAGGTCCCAGACGACGACGGAACCGGTGTCGTGGCCGCTGACGGCGAGTTTGCCGTCCTGGCTGACCTTCAGTTGCCGGACGCCGCCGTTCGCCCCTGAGGAGAAGACGTGCAGCACCGTGCCGTCGGATAGCTGGCGCAGCACGATCTCGCCGTCGTCGCCGGCGGTCAGCGCGGTCTTGCCGTCGGGCATGAAAAGCGCGCTGCGCGCCATGTCCTTGTGGATGCCGAGATCGCGGATCAGCCGCTTGCCGTCGATGTCCCAGAGTTTGATCATGCGGTCGGTGCTTGCGCTCATGATCTCGTGGCCGTCGGCCGACACCGCCAGCCAGACGACGGCGTCGCGGTGGCCTTCGGGCGCGGTCGGCTGGGCCGGAGGCGCCAGTGGAGGCGGCGCCACTATCTGTGGCGGCGTTGCGGGCGCGAGCGCCGTCTGCTCGGTGGGCTGTGCCGGTTGGGCAGGCTGCGGCGCGATGGCTGGCGGCGACGGCGGAACGGGAGCCGCAACTGGCTCTGCCGGCGGCGCGGATTTCGCGACTTCTTCCTGCGCGGATGCGGGCGCGGTTGGCTTTGCGCTAGCCTCCGGCGTGGTTGGTTTTATGCTCGCCTCCGGCGTGGTTGGTTTTGTGCTCGCCTCCGGCTCGGGCTTCGGCTCGGATGGCCGAGGCGCCGGCTCCGCCCGCGAGGTGGCGACTTCCTTCGCCGGTTCGCCGGCCGGCTCCTGCGTCCGCCAAGGGCCGAACTGGTCGGCGAGGATGACGAGCAGCGCCAAAAGCGGCAAAGCGAGTGCTGCGCGGCGCAGCCGCGGATGGCCGGCCGGCGCGATCTCGGCGTCGCGGCCGAACAAGGGGGCGGCCGGATCGTGCCTGGCGGCGCCCGGCAGCAGGCCGGCGAGGAAAAGCAGCCCGGCAAGGACCGACAACACGCCGGCCACGCCGAAGACTTCCAGCCGCGCCGTCGCCAGCGGCTTGCCGCCCAACGCCAGATAGAGCTTGGCGAAGCAGGCAATGCCGACGATCAGCATCGCCAGCGCCAGCAGCCTGTCGGTCGATCGCTTCATCCACCCCCCGTTCCTCCCGCCTGAATGCGGAAGGCGCATCAGCCATCCTAGCCGAGCTTTCTTGCCAGGCTAAGTGCAAGACATCACACGAGGAAAGATTAATCTGCTTCGGCCTCGGGGCGTGCTCTTCCGCCCAACGACGGCCGGCTTTTCAACTTTACTCGACCGGCGGACCAATATCCCGCCGACTAGCTCGAGGCATTGAGGTCTTTCTCTTCGTTGAAAGCCGGTCGCGTGAGCAGAAAGCCACACTCCCCAAGAATAAAGACCTCAACCACTCGCATTGGTTGACAGGAAACGCTCTTATGACATTATCCGGCGGGGATTTTCAGGAGAGCCATTAGCATGAAGAAGATCTACGAGAAGCCTATCTTCATCCGCAAAGGCAAGCTTTCGACAGTCACGGCATTGAACAGCCCTTCCAACCCCCTCCCGGGTTGATCATCGGGAATAGCGATCGTTAGGCCCGACTGGGAAGCAGCCATAGGCGCTGCTCAGGTTGGCGCGAGCGTTTGGAGAGATTTTTTATGAAGAAGGTCTACGAGAAGCCCAACCTCATCCGGAAGGGCAGGCTTTCGGCAGTTACGGCGAACGCTCCGGTTTCGACGGACTGATCGGCCTACGATCGAACATGCCGGCTTGGCATGTTGGACCGACAGCTTGTTGTCGGCCGGCATGCTGTTTTGGGTGTATCGGGGACTCGGAATATGAAGAAAGTCTACGAGAAGCCAACCTTCGCCAGGAAGGGCAAGCTTTCGGCCATCACGGCAATCAACGGCGCCGGTTCAGGTCCCATCAATGGAACCGGGCCGGTGATCTGACCGGTTATCCCCGCGCTTCTTGACAATACGCGAAGGCCGACGCCGGCAATCTCGGCGGATTCAGCGCACCAGCACCAAACCGTCCAGCACAGCTTGCCAATAGTGCTTCGTGGAAATGCGCACGCGCGTCACCGCCTTCAGCATCGGTGCGTAGTGGACCGGAGCCAACGCCGAGAGCGCGATCTCGTCGCTGGCGACCAGTTCGTCATCGAGCCAGCTTTCGACCAATGCGACCTCGCCTTCCGAAGCCAGCCATGCGGCGGTGAGCATAATCGAATGAAAGCCGAAGGGTGTCGTGCCGGCAAACTCCGCCGGATGGCCGCTGCTGGTATAGGCAACGCGGCCGCGTGAGAGATTGCCGTTGAGATAGCCCTCGCTGTCCTTGACGTACTGGCTCGTCAGGGCGTTCAGGTTGCGCCAGTCGAGACCGGCATGGCCGCAGGGAATTTTCTGAAAAGGCAGGGCGGTGACAGCGTCGAAGTCGACCGTTTCGAGTGCCGCATCGGCTGCGATCGCGTCCGATCGCAAAAGTCCGAGATCGGCCGGATAGGGGGTAAGCGCCAGGCGACGGTCGAGACCCGATCCAGAGATCGTCAGCGTGTCGGCGTCGGAGGAGAGACCGACAAGGAAGTCGCCAGGCAGTAGCGCTCTGGTTTCCAGGACCCTGCCCTTGCCCATGACCTGAAGCGCCGCCTCGGTCACGGTCCTGCCGCGAATGAAGCGTCCTGGCGAGAGACCGACCGCCTTCGGCAAGTCCTCGCCGGCGAGACCTGACGGCGCGCCGGGCATGGCGTCGAGGCGCAGCGACTGATCCTCATTGCCGGTGCTCACGCGCCAGCCTTTCGGCACCGAGACCGAAAACCGGTAGGTTCCGGGCGCGCGCAGGACGGCCCGATGTTTCTTCGCCGACATGACGAAATTGGCGAAGCCGCCATTGTTGGTTCGCACCGCGGCGAGGAATGCGCCCTTTTCGTCATAGGCCCTTACCACGATGCCAGCGATCGGCCGGTCGGCCTGTCCGAACTTGCCGTCGCCGTCGACATCCATGAAGACGAAGGACGAATAGTTGAGCGCTCCGCGGCTGCCGCCCCAGGCTGCGCGCGACGCATAGTCGCCCGCCGGATTGGGGCTGCCGCGCGCCCTGCGGCGCTTGCGGCGCCAGCGCAGCGCGATCGCGACGAGAGCTACAGCGCCGGCAACGACGACGGCGGAGATGAGGGCGACGAGGATGGTATCAGCCATTGCGAGGCGGCAACGGCTGGAGACACGTGTTCAAGACCACGAGCATGAAATTGTACCCCTCCAACTCTTCAGCAGATTAGCGTTGGACACCAACACCGCAAGTCGTTGCTGTGGAAGGCGCATGATTGAGACGCCGGCAGGAGAACGCCTGCGCTATCGAAACTATTGGACCACGGTTCTACCAGCAGAAGGCTTTCCCCCAGGTGTCGAACGGCCGCTCTGGTCGAATGCTTGACAGAAACCACTCATCTGAGATCATCTGCTGGAGTATTGGAGGGCAACCCATGAAGAAGACTTACGAGAAGCCGGTTTTGATCCGCAGGGGCAAGCTTTCCGTGATTGTGGCGGGCTCGCCTCCGCCCGCTCCGCCCCCATGATCGGGCACCCAGGATTTGATTCTCAACGATCCCCGCTACGGCGGGGATTTTTTGTTTTCTCACCCTAACTCCACCCAAACCGGCGCATGATCGCTGGGATTGTCGCCTCCCCGCACGTCGCGGTCGATGCCCGCCGCTTTCAGTTTCCGCCCCAGCTTCTTCGACAGCAATATGTGGTCGAGACGCAGGCCCGCGTCGCGCGGCCAGCGGTTCCGTCGATAATCCCAGAAGGTGTAGAGTTTTTCTTGCCTGGGAAAAACCTTGCGCAGCGCGTCGGTCCAGCCCTGCTCGATCAGCGCGGCAAAGGCGGCGCGGCTTTCGGGCTGCACCAGCGCGTTGTCATCATAAGAGCGGGTGGCATAGATGTCGCGCGGCTCGGGCACGATGTTGAAGTCGCCGGCCAGCACCACCGGCAGGCCGGTGTCGAGCAGTTGCTCCGCATGCACCGCGAAGCGCTCGTGCCAGGCGAGCTTGTAGTCGAATTTCGGCCCCGGCCGCGGGTTGCCGTTGGGGGCATAGAGACAGGCGATGACGACACCGTCGACCGCTGCCTCGATGTAGCGGGCCTGGCGATCGGCATCGTCGCCGGGCAGCGCATCGCGCGTCAGGACGGGCTCGGAGCCGCGCGCGAGGATCGCCACGCCGTTCCAGGTCGGCTCGCCCTTCCGCACCGCGCCATAGCCGGCTTTGGCGAGCCGGGTCAGCGGAAACTGCGTGTCGCGCGCCTTCAACTCCTGCAGGCAGACGACGTCGGGCTTTGCTTTGGCGAGCCAAGCCAGCAGGTTTTCCAGCCGGCTGTTGATGTTGTTGATGTTGAAGGTGGCGAGTTTCATTTTTGAATGCCGAAGGCGCCTCTCGCCTCGTCATCCTCGGGCTTGACCCGAGGATCCATTCCGTTACGTTCGCCGTGGAGCGCGGCGGAGCAAAATCCTGAACCGTTGCAACGCTTTAACGTCACGGCATGGATCCTAGGGTCTGCGCGCGTCGCTTCGCTCCTTGCTTCGCCCTAGGATGACGACCGATGTGGACGCTCCGCCCACGCCTTTGTCGTCTCCGCCACCGTCTTCAGGTGATCCGCCCTCGAAAAACCCGAGATCGCCTTTCGCGGCTTGAGATCATGATCGCCGTCTTCCAGCCAAACCACCTCGATGGCCGGGGAAAGACCGTAGGCCGCGACCTCGTCCTTCGTGCCGAACTCATCGCGGGTGCCCTGGAAGATCAGCGTCGGCGTTTTCAGGTCGATGAGATGCTTCGTGCGCAATTGCTCCGGTTTGGCGGGCGGATGGAATGGATAGCCAAGGCAGACCAGGCCGGCGATCTCGCCCTTGGCGTACATCTCGTCGGCGACCATCGAAGCGACGCGGCCGCCCATCGACTTGCCGCCGATGATCAGGTTGCCGGTCACGCCCTTGGCGCGCAGGTCGAGGATCGCCTTCACATATTCCGGGTTCACCGTCTCGGCGCGCGGCGGCGGCTTGCGGTGACCGTAGCGGCGCGCCGCCATGTAGTGGAATTCGAAGCGCGCGACCTGGAAACCCGCCGCTGCGAGCGCCTTGGCGGTGGCCGTCATGGAAGGCGAATCCATCGGCGCGCCGGCGCCGTGGGCGAGAAGGATGGTGACGGGGGCGGTGTCGAAGCCGTCGAAGAGGAAAGTGGTCATGGGATTGTTCCCGGCGCGACGGCGAAGCTGCTGATCTCCCCCCCTTGTGGGGGAGATGGCCGGCAGGCCAGAGGGGGGCGCGAAGGAATACCGGCTTCGCCGCTTACATGAAGACAACTCCAGAACCGGCGGCCGCAAGAGGTTGAGAGGCCGGCGGGACAGCGCCCCCTCTGTCCTGCCGGACATCTCCCCCACAAGGGGGGAGATTGGCTGTCGCGACGGCCTTCGCCAATCATCGTCACCCCGCCGTGCGTGCCATATGCAGATCCACGAACTGTATCCCCTTCTGCGCAGTCCGCGCCCATTCGGATACCGCATCCAGCTCCAGATAGCGCACCCACAGCCGCCGAGCTTCGACGAGATTGCCACCGTCGAACTCCAGCCGCGCGAGATTGAAGACCGGATCGGCGTAGGTCTTGTCGAGCGCCATCGCCTTCTGCAGATGCCTGCGCGCCGAGGCAACCTTGCCCTCGTCGCTCATCAGCCCGGCTAGATTGAACCAGGCCTCGACGAAACCCGGGTCGAGTTTTATGGCTCGCGCATAGTCATGCGCGGCTTCGGCAACCCGGCCGGCGCCGCGCAGGCAGTTGGCAAGGTTGAAGGCGGCGATTGCATCCTTGGGATCGATCGCCAGGCAGCGCTGGTAAAGGGCCGCGGCATCGTCGTGGCGCCCCTCCTCCTCCGCCGTCTCCGCCTCGGCGAAGAGTTCCTCCAGCGTGTCGTCTTCCGGCGAGCCGAGATCGAACAGCAATTGGCCGTCGAGCTCGCTTCGGCCCTGGTCGAGATAGATCGCATCGGGCCGGCCATGCTGCGAGCCGAGGTTGAGCGACTTGGCGGTGAGCGACGCGACCGGGCCCGAGCGGTGCACCGAGCGGGCGATCGCGCCCCAGGACGCACCGCTGGCGATCAGTCCGGCATATTTCCTCGCCAGGATCAGGTCACGGAAGGAATAAGGCTCGGCGTCATGCTCGAAGGCGTCGAACAGCGACAACATGTCGAGATCGCCGCCGGCAAGCCGCGACTGATCGATCAGCGATTGCCTGGAGAGCGAGGACGCTTCGGGCGCCTTCATCAGCCCAAGCAGGCGCAGGAAACCGTTCTCGCTGACCAGGATGCGCCCGGCGGCTCGCTCGGTGGCAACACGGCGCTCGATCTCCGCATCGCCGGTCCTAGTCAGGCCTGCCTTGGCGAGAAGCGCGCGGCCGAAGACGACATGAGAGGTGCGGCGGGTGACGCCGCGCCTCAGCTCCGCGTGGCGGCGCTCGACCTCGCGCACGGCAAGCCGCAGCGGAAAGGCGGCTAGCGCGCCGACGACGCCGAAGACCGCGCCGGGAACGATCACTGGCCCTGCATTTCCCGTCACTTCTTGCTCTTGCCGACGGCCTTCAACAGGTTCGCCTTCAGCGGATTCTCAGGCGCGCCGCCGCCGGCGGCCGCCTTCCTGGCGGGTTTTGCGGGTGCTTCCTCGGCCTTGCTCTTCGACTTGGCCGGGGGCTTCGCCTGCTGCGAGAGGCTCGCTTTCAGCGCATCCATCAGGTTGATGACATTGCCGCGCTCGGGCGCCGCCGCGATGATCGGCTTGTGCCCTTTGAGCTTCTCGCGGATCATCGCCATCAGCGCCACCTCGTAGCGATCCTCGTAATTCTTCGGATCGAAGTGGGTTTCCTTCTGCTTGATCAGCGCCTCGGCCAGCTGCAGCATTTCCGCGTCTGGCTTGGCATCGGGGATGTTGCCGAAATATTCAGTGGTGCCGCGCACTTCGTTGGGGTTCCTCAACGTGCAGACGAACATGCCGTTCTCGCGCGCGCCTATCGTCACCACGCGCTCGCGGCTGGAAAGCACCAGGCGGGCGATGGCGACCTTGCCGGACTTGCGCATGGCCTCGCGCAGCACCGCGAAGGTTTCCTCGGCCATGGCGCCGTCGGGCGCCAGGTAATAGGGCGCGTCCTGGTAGATGACGTCGACCTCGCCCTCGTCGACGAAGGCCTCGATGTTCATCGTGTGATTGGATTCGATCCTCACCGCATCGAGGTCGGCGTCGTCGATGATGATATACTGCTTGTCCTCATATTCGTAGCCGCGCACCAAATCCGAGCGCTCGACCAGGCCGAGTTCGGGATCGACCGGCTTCATGTTGATGCGGTTATGCGTCTTCTTGTGCAATTGGTTGAACGAGATGCGCTCGCTCGCGCTGGTGGCCGGATAGAGCCGGACCGGACAGCTGACGAGACTGAGCTTGAGGTAACCTTTCCAACTTGCCCTGGGCGCCATGATGAACTCCTACGCGGCCATGCACTGACACTATGTTGGAGCATGGTCTTGTCCAAAAACCGGTTCCCACTTTTTGGGACCATGCTCTGCAGCGCTTCGTCCGTAGGACGAACAGCGCCGTGGAAATCCTACACCGACCTTTGATCGTAGCGGTAAAACCCTAGCGAAGTGTTTTCGGGCGGAGTTGCGGCGGAGGATAGTTCAAATTGTATCGAGCGTCGATGGAGAGGAATTGAGACGCCGGCGATTGGCTGAAGGCCTCGACATTTCGTCGTTCTAGGGCGGAGCAAGGAGCGAAGCGACGCGAGCAGATCCAAGAACGACGCCGCCGAGAGGCTACAGCCCATTCTCCACCACCGGCAAATCCCTGGCCGCCTCATCGATCTCCGCCCAGGGATCGCCGGACGTCTCCAGGAGCCCCGGCAGCGAGGCGTAGTTCAGGTCTTCCGGCGCGTCGATGGTTTCCAGGTCGGTCCAGCTTACCGGAGTCGAGGCCGGCAGGTTGGTGCGGGCGCGCAGCGAGTAAGGCGCGGCCGAGGTGTGGCCGCGGGCGTTGCGGTGGAAGTCGATGAAGATGCGCTTCTTGCGGTTTTCCTTGCCCATCGTGGTGGTGAAGGTGTCGGGCGCGCTCGCGGCCAGCAAAGTCGAAATGGCGCTGCTCACCTGGTGCAGTTTCTTCCAGTTCTGCTTGCGCGTCACCGGTACGGTGATGTGGATACCCTTGCCGCCGGAGGTTTTCGCGAAAGGCACCAGGCCAAGGCTCTCCAGCCCGCCCTTGATGTGGACCGCCGCCTCCACCACCTCGCGCCAGGAAATCCCCTCGCCCGGGTCGAGGTCGAAGACGATCTGGTCGGGCTTGTCGAGTTTTGACCGGTGCGTGCCCCAGGTGTGGAATTCCACCACGCCGAACTGCGCCAGCGCCAGATAGCCCTTGGCGTCCTCGACCGAGAGATAGGTTTTCGTCTCGCCTTCCGAATTGCTGCTCTCGAACACCGCCACCGAAGGCGGCATGCCGGTGAAGGCGTGGCGCTGAAAGAAGCAATCCTGCGGCCGCCCTGTCGGGCAGCGCACCAGCGAGACCGGACGGCCGATGATGTGCGGCAGCATGAAATCGCCGACCAGCGCGTAATAGACGGCGATGTCGAGCTTGGTCGGCCCGGTCTTGCCGAACAGCCGCCGTTCCGGATTGGTCACCCAGATGGTGGCAAGATCGGACTCGGCGATCAGCCGCTTGCGCTTGACCGGCACCGGCGTGGTGAGCCCGCCGATATCGCGCAGGCCGCGAAAGACCCCGTGGCGCAGCGAATTGTCGGCGGTGCGGTTGGCATAGTGGATGCGGGCCGACAGCAGCGGCTTCACCCAGTGCATCTCGCGCATGATCTCGCGCGGCGCGCCTTCGGGCGGCGTAGCGCCGGCGGTCAGCCGTTCCAGCCGGGCGAGGAGATCCTGTGCCATATCGCTGTCGAAGCCGGTGCCTACCTTGCCGCGATAGTGCAGTTCGCCATTCTCGAATTCGGCCATGCCCAGCGCCGCCAACCCCTCAGCCCGGTCGGAAACGGTGTAGCCGGCGATGACGAAGTCGCCTTTCTCTTGCGCCTTCACCTTGGTCCAGCTCTTGGTGCGGCCGCTTTGGTAGATGGCGTCGGCGCGTTTGGAAACGACGCCTTCCAGCCCGAGTTCCGTTGCTTGCTGGTAGAGCCCGCGCCCGTCGCCCTCGACATGATCGCTATACTGGATGGCGGCGTTGGCGGCTTGGCCGGCGAGGAGTTCGGCAAGCAGGGCCTTGCGCTTTTGCAGCGGCGCCTTGCGCAGGTCCCAGCCATCGAGATGGAGCAGGTCGAAGGCGTAGAAGTGGAGTTTCGAGCCGGCGCCCTCGGCCAGCGCGTCCTGCAGCAGCGCGAAGCGCGAGATGCCCTTGTCGTCGAGCACCATGATCTCGCCGTCGATGATCGCCCGGCTGACCGGCAGCCGCGAAAAGGCCTGCGGGAGATCGCCATAGCGTTTCGTCCAGTCGATGCCCGCGCGGGTCATCAATCTCACCGTTCCATCCACCACATGCGCCATGGTGCGGTAGCCGTCGAATTTTATCTCGTGCAGCCAGAGCTCGCCGGTGCGCCCGGCGGGATCATCGCCGCCCGGCGGTTTCGGCACCTGCGTGGCGAGCTGCGGCTCGACGCGGCTTGGCGGGTCGCCTCTCACAGCGCCGGCCAGCGCGCCGGGCTTCAGCGAACCGGCTTTCGGTGGCAAGCGCGGCGGTTTCTTCACGGCGACCAGTTCCTCGATGCGCCGTCCCGATTTCACGCTTTCCGGCCGCGCTTCGAGGATGTCGAGCTTGGGATCGGCAGCGAGATCGCGCTCCTTGAAGAGCAGCCAGTTCTTCTTGTTCTCATCCTCGCCGGGCTTGGGCTTCAGCCGCGTCAGCATCCAGCCGCCATTGAGCTTCTCGCCGGCAAGGCGGAACTTGAAGGCGCCGGTCTTGAGGCTCCTCTCGACATCTTCCATCGGCGCCCAGGTGCCGGTGTCCCAGACGATCATCGGCCCGCCGCCATATTCGCCCTCGGGGATGACGCCCTCGAAGTCGATATATTCGATCGGATGGTCCTCGGTCTCGACGGCGAGACGCTTGTCGGCCGGGTTGAGCGAAGGACCGCGCGGGACCGCCCAGCTTTTGAGCACGCCGCCGACTTCCAGGCGAAGATCGTAGTGGTCGGCTGTGGCGTGGTGCTTGTGGACGACGAAGCGGTTGCCCTCTCCGCCCGCGAGGCTGCCCGCCGGCTCGGGCGTGCGGGAGAATTCGCGCTTGGCGCGGTAGGGTTTGAGGTTGGCGGCCATGGGTCAGGCGGGAGCGATGGCAAGCTCGCCTTGCCGGCGCCGCGTTCCGTCACACCCCCCTCTGTCCTCCCGGACATCTCCCCCGCAAGGGGGGAGATTGGCAGCTTGGCTGCCGGCGCCTCTTCTGCAGCGTTGGAGATTGGCGAAAGCGGTGATGACATCTGATCTCCCCCCTTGCGGGGGAGATGTCCGGCAGGACAGAGGGGGGTGCTGTCCCGCCAGCATTTCGGATTTTCCTACAGCGCAGCGGAGCAAGGGAACTGGATCAATCGTCAATCGCCGGCGTCAGTTCCAGCTCGGCCGGCGTCAGCCCTTGCCGCAATTGGCTCAGCCGGAACTCGTCGACCCAGTAGGCCTCGCCATCGACCAGCACGCGGGCGCTGTAGGAGCCGCCGGAAAAGCGCTGCGCGGTGACATAGACCCTGTGGCGGTCGAGCGCGGTTTTTACCGCGGCGCGGCGGGACTTTTCTCTGGCGACCGGACTGACCATGGCCTCACTCGAACACGCTGCCGCTCGGATAGCGGCCGCCCATAAACATGGCGGAGAGCTCAATATGAGTCAATTTGCCGGACGCAGGCGGCCGTTCACCGCGGCGCCCGCAGTCGCCGCCAGCGCTGCATGAACTCCTGCGCGACCTTGAACAGGCGCGGGTTGTCGCGCACGAAAGCCACGCCCCGGCCGCGGTATTTGATGGCCTCGCTCGCCGCCACGCCCTTCAGTGTGATGCCGTAGCAAAGTTCGGACAGAACCGACTTCACCGCGCCCATATGTTCCTTGTAGCTCTGGTTGCCGACCGACAGGTCGAAATAGTCGAAGCCGGCGCCGCGCCCCCATCGGATCAGCTCGCCCATGATGCAGAGCCCCGGCGAAACATTGGGCACCGCGCCCTGGTCGATCGCGATCAGAAGCGCATGCAAGGTGCCCAGATGAGCCGCCAGGTACTGGACCGCGACCATGACCTCGCCGGCGCGCAGGCCGAAGATCCGCACCGAACCGTCCGTCAGGCCGCGATGCGCGGCTTCGCGGTAGAAATCGACCACCGGTGGCTGCGCGAGCAGATCGAAGCGGCCGAGCTCGCGAAAACGGCTGAGCCGCATCTCGACCAGCTTGCCGAAGATGGAGTCCACCAGGGCCGGCGTGTCGGCCTCGACCAGGGCCAGGCCGCCATTGCGATCGAGCCGGCGCAAGTCCTTGTTGAGCGCCTTGACGAAGGACGGTCGGCAGATGCGCTTGACGACAGTTTCGGCGTCGCCGTCCATGGCGATGCCGTAGTGCGAGTGGATGGAGTCGCGCGCCGGCGCAAGCAGCGCCAGGGGATTGGCGACGCCGCCGACCTCCTTCGGGATACCGACGATGTGGATGCGGTCGGCCGGCGGCAGCACGGAAAGCACTGCCGTCCAGGCAGCCTCGGCGGATTGCCTGGTCCACGGCGTCGCGTCGGCGAGCAACGGCGCGGAATAATCGCACACGCCGCAGCTCAGCCATTCGATCACCCAATGGTGGAATGCGCGGCGCCGCATCAGCGGCACAAGCATCCTCGGCTCGCCCGTGGCGGCGTCCCTCACCTCGACGATGGCGAGGTCGGCTTTTTGCGGCACGAGCCCTTCGACGATCCCTTCGGCCCAGGCGAAATGCTGGTGGCCGGTGCACACGCCCTCTGTCTCGAGGCGCAGCCAGAGCGGTTTGACCGCTTCGAGACTGGTGTGCAGTTGCGCCACGTAAGCGCCGCTGGCGGCGCCGGCGGCATGCGGTGCGGCCTCATCGTCGGCCAAGCCGGTCGTCATTGCGGCCATCGGCATTGCCTGGCTTACCACATCATTCTCCTATCGTCTCTGCACTGCCAGCGTGGCCGCGCGGCGCCAGGCGCCGAACACGCTGGGGCGCTGCTGGTTCGGGTGCTTGGAGTTCCACATACGGTGAGCAGCGAAATACCATGAGGCCACGAGCACGAAGGTCTCGGAGACCGCGGCGCCCGCCAGCGACCATGTCGACGGCGCGATGGCCAGGAGAATCCCGATCGTCGCCAGCCCGACGATCGCGCCGGCCATGGTGATGAAGGCGACGATGCGGAAATCGCCGAGGATCTCGAGGACCACGCGCGGCATGACATAGGCCATAATCGGTACATAGTTGGCGATGGCGAAAAGCCCGATCAGCCCGACCGAGGCATGCTGCAGGGCCTGGGATTTGATCATCGGCAAGATGAACAGGATGCCGCAACCATAGGCCAGGCTGCCAAGCCCCATGACGAGCGCCCAGATCTTGGCCTGCGTCCACACGCGGTCGAACTCCTTGTTGCGCACCAGCTTTGCGAGTTCCGGCTGCGTCATGTTCGAGAAGGCAAGGCTGGAGATGCGCAGCGGCGCAAACAGCACCAGCACCGCCGCCAGCGGCGCGTAAGCCGCGGGTCCGGCGATGCCGGCGACCAGCAGGGCCAGGCATTGCCCCTGAATGTTGGTGGTGGTGGCGCTGAACCCCGACCAGCAAAGCTGCGGCCAGAGCTTTGCATAGCGCCGCAAGGTCGGGGCGCGGAAGGAGATACGCAGCCTGCGGCGCGCCAGCCTCACCAGCACGGCGATGCCGACCATATTGGCCGCGGCAAGCGCGTAGAAGGTGGCCTGAAGCGCGTCCGCGAAGAACCAGAGCGCCGCTCCTGCGAGCACTATGCCCGCGATCGTGAACACGGCGTCGCTGATGGAGACGACGAGCTGCATGCGGCGCGCGAAGAAGGCGGTGCGCATATGGCTGCGCAGCGACCAGGCCCCGACGAAGCAGGCGGCGCCGATGCCACTCGGGTCGCCCAAGAGGCGCATCAGCAGCCCGGTGCCCAATCCCATCAGCAGCGCCACCACCAGCGCCGCCGATCCGAAGGTCACGTCGTAGGCGTCGACGCCGGCGCTGTTGGCGCTTCTGCTCATCCATATTGTGGCGGGAACGGCGGTGAGCGAGCGGATATAGGACAAGCCGACGCCGCCCATCACCATGGCCAGCGCGAAGAGCCCGTAACCTTCGGCCGACAGAAGATGCAGCAGCGCGATGTTGAGGGCGAAATGGAAGCCGCTCTGCATCGCCTCGCCGCCGATCATCAGCATGAGGCGCCGCACCAGATGGGCCGGGAAGGTGAACTTCACGGGCTCGTCTCCGCCTCGCGGGCGACACGCGCCCGCCCCTGCCGCGGCGGCGTCGCCTTAAGCTTATCGGCCACGATCGCCACGATCGCGGCGGCAGCGATCGGCTCGCTGAAGACCGCCTCGTAGCGCGCGCGACCGGCGGCGGCGAAGTCGCGCCACAGATCCGGCCGCAGGATGATCTCCGTGAGCTTGCCGGCAAGGGCCGCGGCGTTGCCCGGCGGCACATGCCAGCCGGTCTCGCCATCGGCCACCACTTCCACCAGCCCGCCGATCGCCGACACCAGAGGCGGCCGTCCCCAGCCCATCGCCTCGATGGCGACGCGGCCGAGCGATTCCGGGCGGCGCGACGGCACCGCGACGATGTCGGCCCAGCAATAATGGTCGGCGGGGTCGGAGACGAAAGGCAGCACCTCGACATGCCCGGTCAGCCCCATGCGCCCGACCAGTTCAGCCAACGCCTGCTCGCGTTCGACGCTCTCGAAGGCGCCGCCCACCAGGCGGACCTCGACGCGGTCGCGCAATTCGGCTTGGAGCGAGGCGACGGCATCAAGCAGCACCTCCTGCCCCTTGATACGGTTGACGCGGCCAAGCAGCAGGACCTTGAGCGGGCGGCTGCCATCATAGGTCATCGGCAGGGCCGCGGCGGGACCGGCAACGCCGTTATAGACGACATGCGTGCGCCGCCCCTTGGCATCGAGGGCCGGCGGATCGCCGAAGGTGGCGCGCGTTGCGCGCGAGTTGAAGATCAGATCCGCCTTGCTCCAGCGCATCAGCGCGACAAGCACCTTGCGCAGGACGCCTTCCGGGATCTCGTGGATATGCAGCAGCGCCTTGCGCGGCAGGAGCCGCGCGGCCAGCGCATAGTCGGCGATGATCGAGGTGTTGATATAGGTCAGGTCGCTGCCCCGCATGCGCCGCCAGGCCCGCCAGAGCGCCGCCGGCAACCGCGCCATCTCGACGGTGGCGAGCTTGAGCATCGCCTGGCGCCGGAGCACCCAGAGCGGTTCGAACACGATGCGGCTGGCATGCGGCTTGAGGATATCGACGATCGGCCCCTCGCGCGGCAGCACGACCTCGATCTCGGCGGCCGGAAACGCGGCGCGCAGCGCAGCCACGCTCTCCGCGAAGCTGCGGTCCGAACCATAGAGCTCGTAGCCCTGATGAACGCAGGCGATGCGCATCGCTATCTTTTCCACCTTGCACCCCGGGTCCGCTCAGCACCGGACCCTTCAAGCGCGGAAGGAACTTCATGCCAAATCCGCACGCCGCCTTACCCAGCGGTGGCCACTGCAGGCCCGGGAGCAAGGATCATGCCGGGTCTTGAACGCCCTGCTGCGACCCGGGAACCCGGCCGTGCCCCGTATCGATACAGATACGTCGCGAAAGTTGACCGATAATGAAGCAAGCCCTCCGTTCTGAAGAGAAATTTTACACCTTCATGTGAATATTCGCCCTGGGGGTACCCTGGCACGGAAGTTGCTGGGCGTGTCATTGATTTAACAACAACCATGACCGGACCCCGGGGAATCCTTTATTTTGAAACCGGAACGACCTTCCACCCTGATCGAAAAGCCTTCGATCCTGATCCTGGGGACGCGCGGCATTCCGGCTTCTCACGGCGGCTTCGAAACCTTCGCCGAGCGGCTGGCGCTTTTCCTGGCCGGACGCGGCTGGAAGGTCGGCGTCTACTGCCAGAAGGAGGTCGAGCGCGTCGGTCAAAGGGTGACGAGCGAGACCTGGCGCGGCATCGAGCTCATCACCATCGAGGTCGCCTCCAAGGGTCCGCGCGCGACGCTGGAATTCGACTGGCAGTGCGTGCTCGACGCGGCCAGGCGGCCGGGTGTCTGCCTGGTGCTGGGCTATAACGGCGCGGTGTTCCTGACCTGGTTGAGGCTCAGAGGGCGCAAGATCCTCACCAATATGGACGGCATCGAGTGGCGGCGGCCGAAATGGGGACCGGCGGCGCGCAGCTGGTTCTGGCTCAACGAATGGATCGGCGCCTGGCTCTCGCACCGGCTCGTCGCCGACCACCCGGCGATCGCCGACCATCTGGCGACACGGCGGCCGCGCAGCGCCATCGCCACGATCGCCTATGGCGCGGACCCGGTGACCTCGGCGCCGGAGGAACCCATTCGCGCGCTCGGGCTCGAGCCCGGCAAATATCTGGTCTCGATCGCGCGGATCGAGCCCGACAACAACATCTTGCCGATCATTGAAGCCTTCCGCCGCCGCGATCGCGGCGACATGAAGCTGGTGGTGCTCGGCACGCTCAATGACGACATTCCTTACCACCGCGCCGTGCGCGCTGCGGCGGGCAACGCGGTGATCATGCCGGGCGCGATCTACGACCAGGCGGTGGTGAAGGCGCTGCGCTATCATGCGCGCGCCTATATGCACGGCCACACTGTTGGCGGCACCAACCCCTCGCTGGTCGAGGCGCTGGCCGCCGGCAACATGGTGATCGCGCATGACAACCGCTACAATCGCTGGGTCGCCGGCGATGCGGCGATCTATTTCAGCGACACCGAGAGCCTGAGCCAACGGATCGACGAGGCGCTGGCCGACGACGCGTTGGCGGCACGCTGCGGCAAGGCGGCGCGGGCCCGCGCCCGCGAGGCCTTCCGCTGGGAAGACGTGCTTAGCGCCTATGAGAAGGAAGCGCTGCGGCAGCTCGGCGTTGCCACCGCCGCGCCGGCGAAAGCCGACCGCGCCAAGCACGCATGACTGGCCCACACACGGCCGGCTGGTCGCGCCGCCGTATCCTCGGCGCGGCACTGGCCGCGGCAATGGCGCCACTGGCGACAGTGGTCTCGCCACTCTCATATTCGTCGCAGGCCGCAACCGGCGCATGGCCTTTCAGGCGCGGCGTCAACACCTGGCCGTGGTTTGCGCTGACGCGCGAATTTCCCGCGCCCCGCACCGACTATGACTGGCCGCCCTTCCAATCGCAGCGGCCGGTGCCGACACTGGCCGACCTTGTCCGGCTGCGCGCCAGCGGCCTCGATTTCATCCGCCTGCCCGTCGATCCGGGCCCGTTCCTTGCAGCCGATGCGGGCCAGCGCGCCGACCTCATGGCAATGCTGAGCGCGGCGGTCGAGGCGGCCGTCGCCGCCGATCTCGGCGTCATCATCAACGTTCAAGCCAATGGCGCTACGCATTACTGGAATCCCGACCGCATGTATTCCAGCACCAGCGCGCCTGAGTTTGCGCGCTACCAGGTCTTCGTCGGCGAGGTGGCCGGCATGCTCGAAGGCATTGCGCCCGGCAGGGTCGCACTGGAGCCGGTCAACGAACCGCAGCAGGACTGTTCTTCCGATGTCTGGCCCAAGGTTCAGGCCGCGCTGCTGACCGCCGCGCGGGGCTCGGCGCGAAAGCTGCCGCTGGTCGCCACCGGCGGCTGCGGCTCGATGGTGCGCGGGCTGACCGCGCTCGATCCGGCGCCGCTGGCGGAATTCGAGCCGATCCTGTTCACCTTCCACTTCTACGAGCCCTATCTGTTCAGCCATCAGGGCGCGCCGTGGATGCGCGAGCCGGTGTACCGCGCGCTGAACAACGTGCCGTGGCCGGCTTCGGCGGGCTCGCTCGACAAGACGCTGGCCTCGGTCAGGGCAAGGATGGCTGCGGACACGGAAAGGTCCGACGAGGCCAAGAGGGCCGCCTACGAAGAGACCGAAAAGGTGCTGAAAGTCTATTTCGACGCCCAGCCCGACCGCCGCTTCATCGACGGCTACCTGAAGCAGGTGAGCGACTGGGCGGACAGAAACGGCATCACGCCTGAGCGCATCATCATGGGTGAATTCGGCGCGCTGCGCACCGATGCCCGATACACCGCAGCGCCCAATCCCGACCGCGCCCGCTACATCGCCGATGTCCGGCAAAGCGCCGACGCCGCCGGCTTCCCCTGGGCATTCTGGGACCTATTCGACGGCATGGGCATGATGGATGACACCACGCGCGCGCTCGACCCGGCGATGGTCGAAGCGCTCGGGCTGACGATGCCGCGCGCTTGACTTGTTGAATCAATAGATCGCGCTAAAGGTCTGGTTTCACGCAAGAGCTGGCCGACAGCCCGCGCTTCGTTCGGGACGTCGAGCCTGCATTGCTCACAGATAAGGCGTGCCGGTCATCGCGGCTTTCAGGCCTGCAGCCCCCTTGTCGACGAGCGCCAGGAAAGCATCGTTCGCTTTCTCCCTACTGCGGGTCTCGCGAAAAGTCCGATGCGCCTCGAGGAAGGCGACAGTCCACGTTGCCAGCAGCAGGCTGGCCGCGAGCTGCGCGTCGGGGTCGGCGGCGTCGCGGCCGACGCTTTCGGCCAGCGTCGCCGCCACGAGGTCGGCCAGTTCGTCGCGGATCGCCCGCGCCCGCGCCTTCAGCGTTTCGCTGCCGGCAACCGTCGGCACCAGACGCTCGCTTCTGGCGGAGAATTCGACCACCGGGCTGCGTTCGGCGACCAGCCGGCGCGCGAGCAGGTGCAATGCCTCCAGTGGCGCGACACCGGCCTCACGCCGGCGCACGGCCTCGCGCAGCATCTCGCGCCCCTCCTCGTCGCGGTCGAAGAACATGTCCTCCTTGCGCGGGAAGTGGTTGAAGACCGTCATGCGCCCGACGTCGGCGGCTTCGGCGATCTCGTCCACCGTCACATGATCGAAGCCGCGCTCCATGAACAGGCGCGTGGCGGAATCGGAGATGGCCTTGCTGGTGGCGAGGCGTTTTCTGGAGCGGCGGTCGGACGGTTCTGGCATGGCTTCCGGTAGCATGATTTTTGTACTCAGTACATATTTCCATTGACTCCGCGCCATCGATCGCCGATATATGTACTCAGTATAAATTTAAACTCAGTATACCGACATTTGACGCCCAGGCGGGGCGAGGTTCGACCCCTTTGCCGCCATGGGCAAGACGGCCTTCACTCCCGGAGATCAATCCCTTATGAACAAACCCGTCATCGTCATCTTTGCCGCCATTTGTCTCGACGCCGTCGGCATCGGGCTCGTCTTTCCCATCCTGCCGCGCCTCCTCGAGGAGGTGACGCACAGCCCCGATATCGTCGCGTATATCGGCATCATGACCGCGCTCTACGCGGCGATGCAGTTCCTCTTCGCGCCGGTCCTCGGCGCCTTGAGCGACAATCTGGGCCGCCGTCCGGTCCTGCTGATTTCGCTGGCGGGCGCCGCGATCAACTACCTTATCATGGCCTTCGCGCCGCAGCTCTGGATGCTGTTCATCGGTCGCGCCATCGCCGGCTTGACCAGCGCCAACATCTCCGTGGCAACGGCCTACATCACCGACATCACGCCGCATGATAAGCGCGCCGGCCGCTTCGGCCTGTTCAGCGCCATGTTCGGCATCGGCTTCATCATCGGGCCGGTTCTGGGCGGCGTGCTCGGCGACCACTGGATCCGGCTGCCCTTCATTGCCGCCGCGCTGCTCAACGCCGCGAACTTGCTCCTGGCCGTCTTCGTCCTGCCGGAGCCGCGTATGCCGGCCCGGCAGAGGATCGATCTTGCTGCGCTCAACCCGCTGAAGCCCTTGCGCTGGGTGTTTTCGATGAAAGGGTTGCTTCCCATCGTTCTGGTCTATTTCATCCTCTCCGGCGCCGGCGAGGCCTACGGCACTTGCTGGGCGCTCTGGGGCTTCGACACGTTCGGCTGGAACGGCCTCTGGATCGGACTTTCGCTGGGCGCATTCGGCCTTTGCCAGACGCTGGCGCAGGCCTTCCTGCCCGGTCCGGCCGCGCGGCTGCTCGGCGAGCGCAAGGCCTTCGTCGCCGGCATCGGCTTTGCCTGCATCGCGCTCGCCGCCATGGCCTTCGCCAGCCAAGGCTGGATGGTGTTCGCCATCATGCCGGTCTTCGCGCTCTCAGGCATCGGCACGCCGGCCTTCCAGGCCCTGGCAACAAGGCAGGCCGATCCGGAGCGTCAGGGGCAGTTGCAGGGCGTGCTGGCCTCGGCCGTCAGCCTTGCCTCCGTCATCGCCCCGCTCGCCTTCTCGACCTTCTACTTCGCCACGCAAAGACAATGGCCGGGCGCCATCTGGCTTTCGGTGATCGCGATCAATCTGGTCGCGGTGCCGCTGGTGTTGCTTGGGACACGGAGGAGTGAGGCTGGTCAGCCTGTGAACGCATAATGCGAGCTGCGGAGTTCCGTCGCGCGCCCCTCTGTCCGGCAGGACAGAGGGGGGCGCCGTAGAGCGCTATGCCTGCATCCGTTGACGCACAACCCTCGCCGGCCGATAAAGCGCCAGCGCCATCACCACGAATTTGGTCATCAGTGTCGTCTTGGAGGCGATGCTTTCGGAGGTGTTGAGCAGGATGAGCCAGCCTAGCATCGGCAGCCAGATGCCCGGATGACAGCGGCGCGCGACCTCGTGCATGAACAGCGCGAAGCCGAAGAAGATCAGAAGCGTGAAGAACGCCCCCTGGTAAAGCGTCAGGCGCAGGATCGGGTTCTCGATGCCCTGCTCCAGGCCGCTGATGCGGCGCATGCTGTCGAGCAGGTCGACATCAGGTCCGACGATCAGGTCGCGCAGTTCCAGATGCCTGAAGAGATCGAACATCTCGACGCGGGCATTGGCGCTGCCGCTGTCGGAGACGAAACGTTCGAGCAGCGCATCGAAGAAGCCGTAATAGCCGGCAAGCGCGAGCGCCAGCGGCAGCAGCGCGGCGAGCATGATCACCAGCGCAGCGCCCAGAAGGTTGACGCGTCCGGTCGTGAGCTGCGCCACGCCGCGGATGAGCAAATAGACGCCGCCGAGCAGGATCGTCAGCACCATTCCCGAGCGACCGCCGAAGACGACCAGCGCGCAGAACTGCAGGCCGACGAGCGCCAGCCTGAGCGGCGTCGACAGGGAACGCGAGCCGGACAGCAGCGACAGCACATAGATGGAGGTGACCGTGGCATTGGAGAGCGGGTGCCCCTGCAAAGCCGTCGAGCGCAGATCGTTGACGAACACCGCGCCGTCGAACCGATACGGGAATACGAGATGCTTGGTGCCGAACTCGAACAGCGCCAGCAGCGCGTTCACAGTCATGACGACATGGATGACGGTCTGCAGCTGGGCAAAGGTCTTCTCGTCATCCTCGCTGAGCAGCAGCACCAGCAGCGCCGGCGCGACGAACGTGTCGATCATGCCGGCCATGCCGGGGCGCTGCCTGAGGATGACGACGAAGAGAAGCACCGTCGAGATCACCGCCATCAGCGTCGTGGCCGGCCGCTTGTTGGCGACGTAGACGGCATAGCCGACCGGATTGCCGAAGGTGCAGGAGCGCCAGACGAAGACGAGCACGAAGAGATAGGTGGACGGGTGGATCTTGCTCAGTGGACTGCCCTGCAGGCCGTCGTAATTGTAACCGGCGAGCCACAGCATGCCGCCGGAGACGGAAAACAGAAGCAGCACCCCGACGGTGATGCCGAGACGGGTCAGCGTGTCGACAGGGACAGTGCGCGGGCCGGCCATGCCGTAGCCCGAAGCAGGAACAGGCCGGGCGGAACCAGCCAGGGTCGAGGCCATGTCAGGCCGCCTCGTCGACCAGCATGGCACCGGTCGGCAGCCGCCCCATGACCGAGACCGCTTCGGAGGTCGAGGCGACGTCGCGCATCGGCGTCGCGTTCAGCCTGGCGACGAGCAGGATCTCGTCGGCCATGGCGACCAGCGGCAGGACGTTGAGGTCGTCCGCCAGCGCGCCGCCGTCGACGACGACGAGCTCGAAGCTGCGATTGGCCTCGGCCAGCATGCGATGGGCGAAATAGAGCGCCTGCGCTTCCTGGAACACCGCGGTCGGCCGGCCTCTGCCGATAAGCGCCACGGAACTGCCGGGCGCATAGCGGCTGACCGCGTCGAGCGGATATTCGCCGCGCAGCACGTCGAGCACGCCGGGCTGCGGATCCTTCTGGCCCTTGCCGGCATTGACGTCGATGAACAGCACGCGGCGCCCCCTGGCCGCCGCCGCGTTGGCGAGTTGCCATGCAACCCTCGACCGCTGGGCCTTGTCCTCGGGCGACGACGCCACCAGGATCGACGGGACCAGCGGCCAGTCCGGCGGACGCCTGGTGGCGGCGGCGATGCGCTGCAGCGCGAGCCCCGCCACGGCGTCGGTCTTTTGCGCCGCGCCGCCGGAGCGGCGCCGCGCCTTGCCCGGCAACACGCCCAGCACCGGCGCCTCGATGGCCGACTGCATCTGGTTGGCGGACAGCACGGTCGGCGACAGATATTCGGCGATCAGCGCCATGCCGACGCCCAGCGCCAGCCCGCCGAAGATCGCGCCGAACACAAGCAGCCCCTTCGGCGGCCAGCTCTTCTTCAGCGCCGGCATGGCCTGCGAGATGATGCGGGCGTTGGTGCTGTTGACGTTGGTCTGCTCGCGCGTTTCCTGGGCGCGCTGCAGGTAATTGGCATAAACGGTGCGCACGGCGTCGAGATCGCGCTGCAGCTCGCGCAGCCTGACCGACGCCTGGTCGGTGTCGAGCGACTTGCCCTTCAGCGACGCCACCTTCGCCTCCAGCGCCTTCTGGTTGGCCAAGGCGCGCTCGTAATCGGTCTCGGCGGCGGTGACGAGGCGGCCGAGCTCGCGCGAAATCAGCTTGCGCAGGTCGCTCAGCTGCTGCTGCGCGGAGATCATCGAGGGATGGCGCGGCCCGAGCTCGGTGCCGAACTGCGCGATCTGATCGACCAGCGTCGCCTCCTGCGCCCTGAGGCTGGCGATCACCGGCGAGCGCATCGCCTCCGACGTCGCGTCCGGCGCGCCGCCCTGCCGGCGCAGCTGGTCGACCTGCGCCTTGAGCTGCGCGGTGCGGGTCTGCGCGGCGGTCAGCTGCGTGTTGAGGTCGGTCAGTTCCTGGTCGCTGACCAGATTGCCGGCCGCCATCACCATGTTGTGCTCAGCCTTGTAGGTCTCGACGGCGTTGGCCGCCTGCTCGACGCGCTTGCGCTGGTCATCAAGCCGGGCGCTGATCGCGTCGGAAGCGTCGGCGGCGGCCTTCGAGCGCGCTTCCGCCTGGTCGTCGAGATAGGCCTGCGCGATGGCGTTGGCGAGTTCCGCCGCCAGGTCGGCGCTCTTGGCGGTGATGATGATGTTGAGGACCAGCACCTTGTCATCGCGCTTCACCGCCAGGCGGCGGCGCAGCGCATCAAGCGTCTCAGCCGTCCTGTCACCGTCGCCGGAGCCGAAGAACATGTCCAGCCAGCGGCCAAGTCCGCCCTGCCCGTTGAAGTCCGGGTTCTCGGTCAGGTTGGTCGCCTTGATGGCGCGCAGCAGGACGCCGTTCGACTGGGCCACGCTCACCTGGCTTTCGACCTGGGTGATGCCGCCATCGGGCGAAATGCGGCTCGGATTGACATCGTTGGTGACGACCTGGAGGTCTTGCGGATCGATGATGATCTGCGCGGTCGAGGAGTAGAGCGCCGGCGTCAGAAAGGTGTAGATCAGCGTTGCGATGGTGAGCAGCGCGACGGTTGCGAAGATCAGCTTGCGCCGGCGCAGCAGGATGCGGCCGAGATCGCCAAGCTCGACCGTGGCGGGCGCGGGCGCATAATAGGTCGGCGCCGGCGCGATCGCCTCCGGAGCGTTCTGCTGAGGCACCATGAGCAGGGGTGATTGCAAAGGTCGCTCCGACAACGCTCCATCGGCCGGCAAGACGAGAAATGCGGCGTTGGCCTAGCTATTCCCGGCAACGATTAAAACACTGTTAATTATGTTCATAAATTGATGCGATACTGGCACGAAGTTTGCACCAACGCAGTAGAAATTTAAGTGCAGCGTAAAAATTGGAGACATCGTGCGCATGCGGCGGGAGCTTGACTTGGCCGGCCGGTCCGCCGGCACCGGATATGAGTCGCCCGGGGATTGGCGATGCGCCTGACCATGCGCCTCGACGGCGATTGCGTGCGCGCTTTCCATGTGGCGCTGGCTGAGCGGCTGTCGCTGCTGCCCGGCGTCGAGCTTGCCGTCGACGCCCGGCCGGCGGGGGACGGCGTGCCGCGCGCCGCCGAGGCGCTGTTCCAACTTGAGACGCTGATCCATCGGCTGCCCGCCAATGGCACGGCAAGGCGTGTGCCACTTTCGACACTGGCCGGCCATGCGAGAGCGTCCGCGCCGGCCGATATCACCGTCGATCTCATCGGCGATGTCGAGCCGCAGGGTCGACGGGTCTGGCGCCTAACCTATGACGGCGCCTGCGGCGAAGAGGCCCTGCTGGCGCTGATCCTTGCCGGCCGCACCCCGCTCGCCCGTCTGGAACAGAACGGTGCGACCGTCGCCGAAGGGCGGCTCGGCACCGAATATCACGGAATCGCGCTGGCTTCCTTCCAGGACAGGCTGGCGCGTAGCGCCAGCCTGATCGTCGCGGCGGTCAGCGGTGCCGCGCGCTCGTCGCTTCCGGTGCTGCCCGAACCGTCATCCGAGGCGCCGGCTCCGGCCATGCCGTCGGCCACGAAGCTCGGCGTGCGTGCGGCGAAGGCGATGGCGCGCCGCATCGTGCAGCAGATATACCATCTCTGCTACAACGCCCCGCATTGGCGGGTCGGCTGGCGCGAGACCGGAGGCAAGGACCTCTACGAGCTGCGCGCCCATCCGCAATCGGGCTGGCGCGATCTGCCGGACGACGGCAGCCGCTTTTACGCGGACCCTTTCCCGGTGCTCTATCGCGGCCAGGTGACGCTGTTCGTCGAGGATTACATCCACCGCACCGGCAAGGCGATCCTTTCGGCCGTGGCTTTCGGTCCGAACGGACCGGCCGGCACCCCGAAACCAGTTCTGGAACTGCCCTACCACCTCTCCTACCCCTTCGTCTTCGAGCGCGACAGCCAGATGTGGATGGTGCCGGAAAGTGGCGCCAACCGCAGCGTCGATCTCTACCGCGCCACCGCCTTCCCGGGCGGTTGGGTGAAGGAAGCGACGCTTCTGTCGGACATCGTCGCCAGCGACGCCACGCTCACCGAGCATGGCGGACGCTGGTGGATGTTCGCCACCGTGCGCGACGGCGGCGGCTCCTTCTCGGACCAGCTGCATCTGTGGTCGGCGCCGGATTTCCGTGGACCGTGGACGGCGCATCCGAAGAACCCGTTGCTGATCGACATCGCCTCGGCACGGCCGGCGGGCCGCATGGTCAGCCGCGGCGGCCAGCTCCTGCGCCCGGTGCAGGATTGCCGCAGGAGCTATGGCGCCGGGCTCGGCATAGCGCGGGTCACCCGACTCGACGATAGCGGCATGGAACAGACCGTCGAAACGATCCTCAACCCAGGCGCCGGCTGGGCCGGCCGCAAGCTGCATACACTCAACGAGGCAGGCGGACTGGAATTCATAGATGGTTCGGCAATGGCGCCGCGTTGGAGGACGCGGCGGCATGATGTCATCCCGGCGGCCCCTGGAGACGGAAAATGAGCATCGCAGAGCACCACGAGACAGCTGGCGCGCCGCCTGGGCGGTCCGAGGTCGAAGTGGCGATCGTCGGCGCCGGGCTCGCCGGCACCGTTCTGGCGATGACGCTCGCCAAGGCGGGCCGCAAGGTCGCGCTGGTCGATCCGCATCGCATCCACCATGAAGAGTTCCGGGCCGAGAAAACCCGGGCGGAGCAGATGGGGCTGTTCGAGAAGCTCGGCCTCGGCCCGGTCTTCAGGTCTCTCGTCACGCCGATGACCGACGTCCATGTCTTCCGCTTCGGCCAGCTGTTCGAGCGCAAGCAAGGCTGGGAGTACGCCTTTTCCTACACGCCGCTGGTCAACGGCCTGCGCGCGGCTCTGCCTCCGCAAGTGCCGCTGACGATTGGCAAGGTCGCGGAGGTCTCGACGGGACCGGACCGCCAGCGCCTGGTGCTCACCGACGGCTCCGTCATCGAAGCCCGGCTCTTGGTGGTGGCCACCGGCTACAGCGAGGCGGTGCGACGCGCCATCGGCGTCGAGCGCGTCGAGGAATCGAAGGCGCATTCGCTGACGATGGGCTTCGATTTGGCGATCACCCCGCAGGAATTCGGCCTCCAGTCCCTCACCTTCTATGGAAGGCGGGTCGCCGACCGCATTGCCTTTCTTACCATCTTCCGGATCGGCGAGCGGATGCGGGCGAACATGTTCATCTACCGGACCGTCGCCGATCCGTGGGTGCGGACGTTCCGCGAAGACCCGCAAAAGATGCTCATGGAGCTGATGCCGGAAATCGCCGAGCGGTGCGGCAACTTCGCCGTCGCCAGCAAGGTCGAAGTGAGGCAGGTCAGCCTGACGACGACGCAGGGCCATCGCCGCGACGGCGTCGTCTTCATCGGCGATGCGTTCGCCACGACCTGCCCGGCGCAAGGCGACGGCATCCACCGGGTGCTTACCGATGTCGATTGCCTCGGCTCGACGCATATCCCCGCCTGGCTCGAAACGCCCGGCATGGCGGCCGACAAGATCTGCGCCTTCTACGACGATCCGATCAAGATCGCCGCCGACGAAAGAGCCATGCGCGCCAGCATCTATGCCAGGCGGATCACGACCGAGACCGGGCTTGAATGGCGCCTGCGCCGCCTGCGCAACAATACCGCGCGGCACCTGATGATCTTCGGCCGACGGTTCCGCGAGGCGGGAAAACCGAGTGGCGCCGGGCGTGACCCAGGGGAAACTGCGTTCGACCAAACCGGCAAGACGCCGGCCCGGCCTGGGAACATGATCGTGAGCGATCTTACCAATCCGTAAGTCGCGATCCTTGGCGAAGCTGGCTTAGATCGTGGCGAGCAGTGTCTCCTGCTCGGCGGGACAGCACTCCCGTCGCACCAATGGCCCGCTGCCGTCTCTATCGGCTCGGCGGCGGGCTATCGAGCGGCGGCACGTGCCGGCCAGTGCCGCGGATTAACCTAATTTTCCATTGCTACCCTGCTCGCGCCTGGGTTGCTTGAGATTGTTTCAGCTACTCTAGATATTTCGCCGTGGGCTGTGGAGAGCAGAACAATGAGCACCGCACAGGGCCGCGAAACGCCCGCCGTCCAGGCTGGCGCGGCCGAAGTCGAAGTGGCGATCGTTGGTGCCGGGCTGGCGGGCACGAGCCTGGCCGCGGTGCTGGGCAAAGCCGGCCACAAGGTGGCGCTGGTCGACCCGCATCTGGTGCATCACGACGAGTTCCGGGCCGAGAAGATCGGCATGAAGCAGATGCAGGTTTTCGAGAAGCTCGGCCTTGGCCCTGCCATCAGGCCCCTGGTCACGCCGATGACCGACATCCATGTCTTCCGCCTCGGCCAGTTCTTCCGGCGCGAACGGAAATGGGAATTTGCTTTCTCCTACGGCGCTCTGGTCAACGGCATGCGGCAGGCCCTGCCTCGGCAGGTGCCGCTGACGGTGGGCAAGGTCGCCGGGGTTTCGACCGGGCCGGACCGGCAGCGCCTGGTGCTGACCGACGGTTCCGTCATCGATGCCCGACTGCTCGTGGTGGCTACCGGCTACGGCGAGGCGGTGCGGCGCGCCATCGGCATCGAACGCGTCGAGGAATCGAAGGCGCATTCGCTATCGATCGGATTCGACCTCGCGATCACGCCGCAACAATGCGCCTACCCGGCCCTTGCCTGCTACGCCAGGAACCCGGCGGATCGTGTCGCCTATCTCAGCGTCTTCCCGATCGGCGACCGCATGCGGGGCAACATGTTCGCCTATCGCACCGTGGCCGAGGAATGGACGCGGGCGTTCCGCGAAAATCCGCAGAAAATGCTTTGCGAGCTGATGCCGGAAATCGCCAGGCAATGCGGCAACTTCGCCGTCGCCGGGCCCGTCGAAGTGAGGCAGGTCAGCCTGACGACGACCAGGCAGCATCGTCGCGCCGGCGTCGTCACCATCGGCGACGCGTTCTGGACGACGTGCCCGACGCCCGGCATCGGCATCAACCGGGTGGTGACCGACGTCGACCGGCTTGCGTCGACCTATATCCCGCAATGGCTCTCGACGCCCGGCATGGACGCCGAAAAGATTTGCGCCTTCTACGACGATCCGGTGAAGGTCGCCACCGACAAAGCCGGCATGCGCTCCAGCATCTACGCCAAGCGGATCACCATCGAGACAGGGCTCGAATGGCGGCTGCGCCGCCTGCGCAACAACACGGCGCGCCAGTTGGTGATCCTCGGGCGCAAGATGCGCGATCGCGAAGAATTGCCGGCGCCCAGCGCTGCCTGAGCCGAAAGGCATCCCTCTTGCGTCTGCTGCATCCGGAGCCGCTCGCGCGGGGTTGGTCGCGCCCCGCGCTTCGCCCTATCTTCAGGTTGTAACAAGGACCACGAAGATGACCCGCATCCGGGCGATGACGAGGAACGACTTGGCCGATGTATCGCGGCTGCTCGGCCAATCCTGGCGGCGGACCTATGCGCCGATCATGGGCGACGAAACCGTGGCACGGCTTTCCGACGAAAGGCATGCGCCGGACCAGCTCGCGGCCGAGCTCGACGACGAGGACAAGATGTCCTTCGTCGCCGAAGGCGCCGACGGCTCGATCGCCGGCTACGCCATGGCGGCGATGGACGCAAAGGGCGACGTCATGCTGGAACGGCTCCATATCGAGCCGCAGGCGTTCGGCAGCGGTCTCGCGGTCGACCTTTTGCACGCGGTGCTTGCCGCGCATGCCGGCATCCCCAGCATCGCGCTGGAGGTGATCGAAGGCAACGACCGCGCGATCGCCTTCTACCGCAAGCATGGCTTCGAAGTGGTCGAACGCCGGGAAGCGGCACACGGCGTCGGCGGGCATGCATCGCTGATCATGCGCCACATGCTGCCGAGGGCTTAGGTCGACATCAGGCAGCGGCCCGCATGCGCAACGCCTGCATGACGCTTTCCTCAAACGCCCCAGGCGCCCTGCCCGCTTCGGCCAGCTGAGCCGCATCCCAGCTTCGGCTCAGGCTGCCGTCGGCCATCAGCACCGCGCGATTGCAGAGCGCCGGCACGGCCTCCACCACATGGGTCGAGACGATGGCGGCACGCCGCCCGCTCGCGCAGAGCGCGGTGATCACGCGTTTCACCTCCCAGGCAGCGACCGGGTCGAGGCCGTTCAGCGTCTCGTCGAAGATCAGAAGCGGCGGCCGGCCGAGAAGCGCCGCGACGATGGCGATCTTGGCTCGCGTGCCGAGCGAATATTCGGCGATCGGGCGGTCGATCCAGCGTCCAAGGTCTAGTCGCTCCAGGAGGTCGCCGCCCGGCAGGTCGCCGTTTGGCAGGTCGTTTGGCGCGCAGCCACGGATCGAGGCGACGAGCTCGATATACTGGCGTCCCGAAAGCGCCGGCAGCTCGTGGGGCTCGATGGCAAGGCCGAAGCCGGCTTTGGCGCGTTCCGGCGCGGCGGCGAGGTCGATGCCGTCGATCGCCACGCTGCCGCCGATCAACGGGATCTGGCCGGTGATCGCCCTGATGAGCGTCGACTTGCCCGAGCCATTGGCACCGAGCAGGCCGACTATATCGCCCCGACGGAGCGAAAGATCGATGCCGCGAACGACAATGCGCCCGCGATAGCCGGCGCTGAGCTCTTTAATGGTGAGGACTTCAGCCATTGCGATATCTCTGTCGGGTTCGATGCCACAAGAAAAACACCAGCGCCGCCAAGCCGATCAGCACGGTACGGCCATATTCGAGCGTCTCGTAGCCGGCATAGGCGAGCGCGCCGGCGAAACTCAGCATTGCGACGAAGGGCGCATTGAGGAAATAGGCGCCGAACACCGCATAGGCGCCGTTCAGCACCAGCAGCCAAAGGCCGCTCGCGACCGGCACCGACCAGGCCGACGGTTCGGCCGCGAGCGCCGCGCCGGCCGGCAGCAGAAAGAAGGCGAGCGACAATTGCAGCGGCAGTCGTACCAGCCGCAGCCATACGCGGGTAAAACCGATGGGCGCCGTGCGCAGCACCGGCGAGCCGAGCGGCTGGCAGCGCAGGCTGAGCATGAAAACAAAAATGCCGCCCGCCAGGCCTGCGACAGCCGCCGGCCCAGCCGTTCGGCCGGCCAGGCTGGCCCATACGCCAAGGATGGCCGCAAGCCCGAGCAGCAGGCTGGCGGTCGCCAGCTTCCAAGACGGCCGTATATTGCCGGCCGGCAGTTTCCAGGCCCAGCTGGAAAGCCAGCTTGGACGCGCCTGGTCGAGGCGGCGCAGCCAGGGCCTTCCGACCGGCGCCGCCTCGCTCGCCGCATCGACGACAAGGCGCGGCCGCCGCCGCAGGCGCCAAAAGGCTGCCATGCCGAAGCTCAAGGCAAACAGGATGGCCGCGCCCAAGCCCCAGGCCGGCGCCAACGGCTTTCCGATGACAGCGCAGGCGAAGCCGACCGCCGTGGCGATCATCAGCGTGAGTGGAAGGCCGAGCGCGAAGGCTCCTACCGCCGCCATGCGACAGCGCTCCGCCGAAGCGAGCGGCAGCGCCTTGAGAAAGGGGGCAAAGGCGCGAGAAAGGCAAAGGCGCGACATTGCATTGCCCGCCAGGCATCCCAGCGCGGCGAAAGCGACTGGCAGTCCAAGCATCCACAAAAGCTGGTCGTGCCGCAGCTTCGGACCCGCGGCATGCAGGGCGACGACGATATCCGCAACCGCATAGGCCAGAAGTCCACCGCCGCCGAGCGCAATCCAGGCGAGATCGCGGCGCCGCGTTGCGCGCAGGCCGGCGACCAGCTCGCGCCAGAGCAATATCAGGACAAGCCTGTCGTGCCGCATTGGCTGTCACCACAATGGAGTCATCGCGGGCAAGGATGGCGACGATTGCGCCGTCAATAGGGCCAGCGCTGGACGCATTCACGCCCGGCCCTATAATTTAGCCGGATCGAAAATTCGGCGGAGCAAGACGCATGAGCCTCGGCAAACACAAACTCGGCAGCCAGGGGCTCGAAGTCTCGGCCATCGGCCTCGGCTGCATGGGCATGAGCCAGGCCTATGGGCCGGCCGACGAGGCGGAGTCGATCGCGACGCTGCACCGGGCGATCGAGCTCGGCTGCACCTTTCTCGACACCGCCGAGGTCTATGGGCCGTTCGTCAACGAGGAACTGCTTGGACGCGCGCTGAAAGGCCGGCGCGACCAGGTGACGATCGCGACGAAGTTCGGCTTCCGCATCGCCGACGGCAAGCAGTCCGGCACCGACAGCCGGCCGGAGCATATACGCGAGGTTGTCGACGCTTCGCTCAAACGGCTCGCCACCGACCGCATCGACCTCCTTTACCAGCACCGCGTCGACCCGTCGGTGCCGATGGAAGACGTCGCGGGTGTGGTCGGCGAATTGGTGACGCAGGGCAAGGTGCGCTTCTTCGGCCTGTCGGAAGCGGGCATCGCCAACATCCGCCGCGCGCATGCCGTGCATCCTGTCTCGGCGCTGCAGAGCGAGTATTCGCTGTGGGAGCGCAACCTCGAGCCGGAGATCATCCCGGCGCTGAAGGAGCTGGGCGTCGGCCTGGTGCCGTTCGCGCCGCTCGGCCGCGGCTTCCTCGCCGGCGACGTCAGGCGCGCGGAAGACTATTCCGAAGGCGATTTCCGCCGCGGCGACCCGCGCTACCAGGGCGAGAATTTCGACGCCAATGTCGCCGCGGCCGCCACGGTGCGCGACATCGCCGGCGCCAAGGGGGTGAAGCCCGGCCAGATCGCAATCGCCTGGCTGCTCGCCAAAGGTCCCGATTTCGGCATCGACATCGTGCCGATCCCCGGCACCAAGCGCCGGACCTATCTGGAAGAGAATGTCGCGGCGGCCGACATCGCGCTCGACGCCACCGAGATGCTGGGGCTCGACATGGCGCTGACGCCCGACAAGGTGTCAGGGCCGCGCTACAACGAGCGGACGATGTCTCTTGTGGACCGGTAGGCGTTATCCCAGCGGCTAAAGCGTGTCGCGCTGAAGCGGATTCCACAGTACACGACTCATTGGGTTTTGATGGTCTTAGGGAAAGTGCTGAGC
>NZ_VFTW01000014.1:0-145708 GCF_006440815.1 Mesorhizobium sp. B2-8-3 | reverse complement strand
TGCGTGGCGTTGGGCGCGCGGGGATCAGGCACCGCGCCAAAGTAGCTCTCAAGGCAGGAAATGGCAGTCGCTCCTTCGCTCAACTGCCTCTCCAAAGAATCCTTTCTCAGCCTAAACTCAACCCCAAAAAACGCCATATGCGATTCCCCTGCCTTGCGGGGGAGATGCCCGGCAGGGCAGAGGGGGGTGCTGTCCCGCCAGCATTGTGAGGATTTTACCCGCGACGGAGAATAGACCTCACCGCTTCTTCGCGCGCCCTGCAAACGGATTGTCCGACGTGCGCAGTGCCATGCGGATCGGCACGCCCGGCATGTCGAAGGCCTCCCGCAGGCTGTTGGTCAGGTAGCGGACGTAGGATTGCGGCATCGCGTCCGGCCGCGAGCAGGAGACGACGAAGCCCGGCGGGCGGGTCTTGGCCTGGGTGACATACTTGATCTTCAGGCGGCGGCCGGCGACGGCGGGCGGCGGGTGATGCGCGAGGATGCCTTCCAGCCAGCGGTTGAGCTTGCCGGTCGAGACGCGGCTGTTCCACACCTTGTGCGTCTTGATGACGCTTTCCATCAGCTTGTCGAGGCCGCGCCCGGTCTCGGCCGAGACCGTCACCGCCTGGATGCCGCGCACCTGCGGCAAGAGCCGCTCGGTCTTTTCGCGCAGCTCGGCCAGCAATTCCTGCGGGTAGTCGATCAGGTCCCATTTGTTGAAGGCGATCACCGGCGCCCTGCCCTCGCGGGTGATCAGGTCCGCGATCTGCAGGTCCTGTTTCTCGAAGGGAATGGTGGCGTCGAGGACGATGATGACGATCTCGGCAAAACGGATGGCGCGCAGGCCGTCCTGCACCGAGAGCACCTCCAGCTTTTCATGGATCCTGGACTTGCGGCGCATGCCGGCGGTGTCGAACAGCTTTATGCGGCGGCCGCGCCAGTCCCAGTCGACCGAGATCGAATCCCGCGTGATGCCGGCTTCCGGACCGGTCAACAGCCGCTCCTCGCCGATCAGCGCGTTGATCAGCGTCGACTTGCCGGCGTTGGGGCGGCCGACGACGGCGATGCGCAGCGGCTTGGTGTCGTCATAGGATGCTTCAGCGTCCGGGTCGGCGATGTCCTCGCCGATCAGCACTTCGCTGGCGGCTATCTCGTCGCTGCCGTCTTCCTCGTCGTCGCCGAAGGCGCGCTCCTCGCCCAGCGCCGCAATCACCGCGTCGCGCAGGTCGGGCATGCCCTGGCCGTGCTCGGCCGAAACCGGGATCGGTTCGCCGAGGCCGAGTTCCCAGGCCTCCAGCATGCCCCCTTGAGCGCCGCGCGCCTCGGCCTTGTTGGCGACGAGCACGACCGGCTTGCCGGATTTGCGCACGACGTCGGCGAAGGTGCGGTCGTCGGGCAGCAGGCCGGACTTGGCATCGATGGTGAAGAAGATGAGGTCGGCTTCGCGGATGGCGATCTCGGTCTGCTGACGCATGCGGCCGGGCAGCGTCGATGCGGCGGCATCCTCGAAGCCGGCGGTATCGATGACGTCGAAGTGAAGGTCGTAGAGCTTGGCGGCGTGGACGCGGCGGTCGCGCGTGACGCCCGGCGTGTCGTCGACAAGCGCCAGCTTCTTTCCGACCAGCCGATTGAAAAGAGTCGATTTGCCGACGTTAGGCCGGCCGATGATGGCGACTTTGAAGCCCATCCAGGATCACGACGCGTTGCCCGACCCGCGGATCAGCTCGGACATCAGCTGCGCCCGCTGGCGCACATTGCGCGGGGCGGCTTCATCCGAAGAGATCTGGTCGAACAGTTTGAGTGCGTCCGCCGACTTGCCGTCCTTCCAGGCGGCAAGGCCAAGCGCCTCGCGCGCCGAGTGGCGCAGCGGATTGGTGTCGGCGGTCAGCGCCTCGATACGGCTGGAGACGTCGGCGTAGGAACCATGGTCGACGAGCAGCAGCGCCGCCCTCAGCCGCGCGATGTCGCGAATGCCGGCCGGAATGGCGTTGTCGGCGGCGACCTCGTCGAAATCCTTGACCGCGCCGTCGACGTCGCCCTTGTCGGCCTTGACGGTCGCGGCGCGCATGCGGGCGAGCAGCGGATAGGCGCCGTAGCCGTCCTTCTCCAACTGGTCGAGCGCAGCGATCGCCTCGTCGTTCTTGCCGTCATTGGCAAGCTTGAGGGCGGCCGAGAAGGCGTCGCCGGAACGGTTGGCGCGGGTCTCGTCCCAGTAGCGGTAGCCGACGACAGCGGCGGTGCCGAGCACGATGAGGATGGCAAGGCCGAGAATGGCCGGGCCAAAACGGTCCCATAGCTTCTGCGCCTGCTCGCGACGCATCTCTTCGTTCACTTCGCGGATAAAACTGTCGTCCGACATCAATCAAAACCATTGCTGCCCCGGAAGGGGGCGCCTCTTGAGCCCGCGTTTTAGCGAAATTTTGTCGGCATGGAAGGGGGCGGACCGGAAAATCGGCTTGGAATACCGGGCGCCCACAGCCCTTGCCTGAACGCAACCGCGCCACATTTGCGCGATAGCCGGCTTCCGATCAGCCGGAGACGTCCCGCCAGAGGTTGCCAATGCTTCGTATGTACCGCTTCCTTGCATTCAGTCTCGCCTCGCTCGCCTCGGCCAATGCGGCCTTCGCCGATCCGCCGAAATCGCCGGCTGCTTCGCCCGCCAGACCCAAGCAGGTGGTGCTGATCTCGTTCGACGCCGCCCGCGAGATCTCGCAATGGCAACGCAGCCGTGCGCTGGCAAAGCGCACGGGCGCGCATTTCACCTATTTCCTGTCCTGCGTGTTCCTGCTCTCGCCGGAGACGCGGCAGGACTATGCCGGCCCCGGCAAGGCCGCCGGCAAATCCAATGTCGGCTTCGGCGCCTCGAAACAGGACGTGGCCGACCGGCTGGAACAGGTCCGGCTGGCCGCGGCCGAGGGTCACGACATCGGTAGCCATGCCTGCGGCCATTTCGACGGCAACGCGTGGAGCAAGACGGACTGGCTGGCCGAATTCGCCTCCGTCCGGCGCATTTTCGAGAACGCCTATGCGATCAACGGCATCCAGGAGCCGGCCGACTGGCACGATTTCGCGCATCATGCGCTGGTCGGGTTCCGCGCGCCCTATCTCTCGACCGGCGAGGCGCTTTACGAAGCCCTGCCCGAGGCCGGTTTCCAGTATGACGCCAGCGGTGTCTCCAAAGGCCCGACCGTCCCGCCGACCCTGAATGGGACAACCCGCTTTGCCCTGCCGCTCATCCCGGAGGGACCGAAGGCGAAGCCGGTGGTCGCCATGGATTACAATCTTTATGTCCGCCACTCGGACGGCACCGAGAAGCCGGCCATGGCGGACGCATTCACCGAGCGCGCCTACCAGGCGTTCCACGCCGCTTTCGAGGCTCAGTACAACGGCAAGCGCCTGCCGCTGGAGCTCGGCTTCCATTTCACGCTGATGAACGACGGCGCCTACTGGAACGCGCTGGAGCGCTTTGCCGGCGAGGTCTGCGTGATGCAGCAAGTGGAGTGCATCAGTTTCCGCGACTATGTCGCGCGCCGGCGCGCCGGCCAGGCGCAGGCGACCGCGGGCGGCTGAGCCGCCCGCCGGATCGCTTATCTTTACGCTCTCCTGGGTTGTTCCAGATCAGGCCGGGTCCTCAGCGCCCTGCCGAGCCAGATAGCGCCGGTCGATGTCCGGAAGCGGCTCGCCTTGGAGCGTCGCCTCGAAGGCGCGCAGGCGCTTGTGGACGGACTGCAGTTCGACGATGGTCGACCAGGAATTCAGCAGGAACTGGAGCGAATTCGTCACCTTGCCGAAGGCATTCGAAATCTGATTGAGCGCGCCGAAGGTGATCTTATGGGCGACCAGCGATGGGCCGAGGATCAGCAGCGAGAAGATGTTGTCCGCCTGCAGGTACGTGTACCGGACGACGTTGAAATAGATGTAGTGGAAATAGAGCCTGAAGTAGTTGCGGCGCACATTGGTGAACAGCTCCGCCGTCGTCGCCGGCTGCGCCCGATCGGGATGATCCTCGCCGTAGACAAGTTCCTTGCGGTAGGCCGCCTCGACGCGCTGATTGCGGAACTGAAGGCCCGGCAGCTTGATGCCTGCGAGCATCACCGAGGCCGTGCCGAACAGGCACCAGCCCAGGGCCGCAACGACCAGAGGCTGCGGCACCGCGCCGATGATCGGCAGCTCGGTGATGTGCGCCTGAAGCTGGATCATCACCGGCAGGAAGGCGATCAGGGTCATGATCGACTGGACGAAGCTGGAGCCCAGGTCCTCCATGATCTGCGAGAAACGCATCGTGTCTTCCTGGATGCGCTGCGAGGCGCCCTCGATATGGCGCAGCCGGCTCCAGTTGGCCACGAAGTAATTGTTCATCGCGGTTCGCCAGCGGAAGATCCAATGGCTGACGATGAAGGCGTTGATCACCTGCACGTTCATGCCGACTAGCGCCAGCCAGGAGAAGTCGGCCAATCCCTTGTAGAATTCGGTGTCGGTCGAGGCTGTCGTTCCCGACATCAGGCCCTGAACGTAGTCGAAGAAAGGACCATACCAGTTGTTGACCGCGACGGAGACCTGCACGTTGAAATAGATGAAGAACAGGATGACGGCGGTCATCAGGATCGACCAGTTCTGCCACGGATGCGGCGCATACCAGCTCCAGAACGCATAGAAGACCGCCACGCAGGCCGCGAAGTAGATGTAGAACCACAGGAAGGGCTTCGACCACAGCACCGCGATACCGATGATGGGCGGCGCGCCGGCCGCAGCGGGAGGGAAGCCTAAGACGGCTCCCAGTTGCTCGCCGCCGAAAAACCAGAACAGAATCGCCGCAAGGCTCCAGACGGCGGCCGAGGTGAAGAAGAGCTTCGGCTGCGGGAAAAAAGATACGAACACTGTGGCGGGTTTCCTCGGTCTGACCGCAAATCAGCGGCATTGCTGTTCGGCGGGCATAAGGTCACACATTAGGGGGAAAGAAAATGCCCGTGCCCGATGCCCGGCATCGAACAAGGCCGCAAATCATGGCGATTTTGGCGCAGCCGACCAGGCAATGACGCCGGAGAGCAGCAAGGCCGCCGCCGCCATGATCGAGGCAAGCACGTAATTGCCCGATGCCTGAGCAAGCAGGCCGGCGGCGATCGGGCCGACGATCTGGCCAAGGCCGAAGGCTGCCGTCATCACCGCGAAGATGCGACGCGGCGCCCGCGGCGCGAGCTGCCTGCCCATCTGTATGCCCAGCGCCGTGAGGGCGATGAAGGTGCCGCCGAGCAGGACGCCGGCAATCAACGGTCCGGCTGCGCCCTTGACGACGACGCTGGCGGTGACGCCGACCACCTCGACCAGGCAGCTCGCGGCATAAGCGGCATAGAGCCCTATCCGGCCGGCGAGCTTCTGCCACGCCCAAGTCGAGGGAAAGCCGGCAAGGCCGGCGACCATCCAGACGGTGGCCTCGAAGACGCGCCCGCCGCCGCCCTGGCGCACGATGGCGACCAGGAAAGTGGCCGTCACCACATAGCCGAAGCCGAACAGCCCGTAGGCGACGATCATCTTCACCAGGGACCCGTCCTTGGGCAGCGCCGGCTCGCGCCCGTCGGTGACATTGGCCGGCGTGGTCGAGCCGGCGAGCAACATGACGACGAGCAGGCCGACCGCCGAAAGCGCTCCGGACCAGAGCCAGCCGGCGGCCCAGCCCGCATGTTCGGAGACGAGGATCGCCAGCAACGCCGAGGACGCGGCAATGCCGAGACCGACGCCGCCGAAGTGCAACGCCTGCAAATCGCCGCGGCCGGCCTCAGCCAGATGGCTGAAGACGATCGAGGCCATGAACACCATGACGAAGGCGCTGGCGAGGCCGGCGAGGAAGCGGATGACGAGGAAGGCGGCCATGGTCTCATTGAGCCCCATGAGGGCCGCGAGCACGGCGCTGGCGGCGAGGCCGGCGAACATCAGCATGCGCTCGCGGTCATGTGCCCAGCCGCCGGCCGCGGCGAGCGCGCCGATGAGGTAGCCGAGATAGTTGGCGGAAGCGATCCAGCCGGCATCGGCCGGCGTCAGGTGCAGTTCTTCCATCATGCCGGGCAGGATCGGCGTGTAGACGAAGCGGCCGATGCCCATGGCAACGGCGAGCGCGACCATGCCGGCCAGGGCAAGGCGCAGCGGAGATGGCGAGATGGCGTTCATTGCGGCGCACAATAAGTGCGCGCGGCCGCGAAACAATGTGCTTGCGTTGGGCCAGCGCTGCCCCGCAACCGGGCCGAATGGCGTCAGAGACAGGTTGTGCCTACGATCTCGTATGCGGTGCGGCGGGCCGTCAGCCGGAAGGGTATGTCGCCGAGCTCGCGCTCCGACATGGTGTCGAGCACCGGATGCGACAGCGGATCGGTGATCCAGCGGGTCATCTCATCGTCATCGTCATCGCGCGGCCTCGCCTTGGCGCCGGAAAGCCCTTTCAGCAAGGATAAAATCTTCATGGGACCACCTCCTGGCTCAAGGCTATTCCTGTTAAATTCCGCCCTTTCCTGTCGGGTTTCAATTGAGATTCCGATCCATCTACTTTAGAAAAACTGAATGGCTATGCTCAATCGCGTCCATCTCAACGGCCTGCGTGCCGTGGAAACCGTCGCTCGGCTGGGATCGCTGGCGGGAGCGGCCGCCGAACTGAATGTCTCGGTCAGCGCCGTCAGCCAGCAGGTCAAGCGCACCGAAAAGCAGCTGGGGCAGGCGCTGTTCGAACGGACGCCGGGCGGGCTCGTGCCGACCGAATTCGGCGCTGCCTTCACGGCGCGGCTCAGAGCCGGCTTCCGCGAGATCGCGCAAGCGGTGGCGCTGGCCGACGAGGCCAACGAATGCACGCTGGTCGTCTCGGTGGCGCCGGCCTTCGCCTCGAAATGGCTGCTGCCCCGGCTATCGAGGCATTTCTCCCGACACCCGAACGTGCTTTTGCGCATCGACGCCTCGGCCAGGGTCGCCGATCTCGACCGCTCGGACATCGATATCGCCATCCGGCTTGGCGATGGCAAATGGCCGGGCGACCGCGCCGAGCTTCTGCTTGCCCAGGAAGTGTTTCCGGTCTGCGCGCCATCGATCGCGGCCAGGCTGAAGTCGATCGGCGATCTGGCGCAGACCTGCGCCATCACCGACGAACGGGCGATGTTCAGCTGGGACGGCTGGTTCGAGGCGGCCGGCGTCGAGCCGGTCACCTTCCAGAAGGGAGCGCGTTTCACCGATCCGATGCTGTGCCTGGAGTCGGCGATCGCCGGCCACGGCGTGATGCTCGCCTGGCAATTGCTCACCGCCGACGCGTTGGCCGACGGCCGGCTGGTCGCGCCCTTCGGTGTGCGGGCCGAGAGCGGGCTGGGTTACTGGCTGGTGACCTCAGCCACAAAAAGCGAAAGCCGCAAGGTGCGCGACTTCAAGGCCTGGATCCGCGAGGAGATCGAGGCGACCATGGCACAGTTCCGGGCGCTGGACAGCGCCGCCTGAAATTAGGCCCAGTCGATCGCGGTGGAAAGGCCAACCGCAGCGGTCTATGTAGGAACAAGACCCCAACAAACGGCAGGCAGGACCCATGACCACACATTCGCGCGGCGTTTCGGCAACCATCGACCCGGTGAAGCTCGACAGGCTGGCGGAAGTCGCCATCAAGGTCGGGCTGCAGCTGCAGCCCGGACAGGATCTGGTGCTGACCTCGTCGATCGCGGCGCTGCCGCTGACCCGCCGCATCGTCGAGCACGCCTACAAGGCCGGCGCCGGGCTGGTGACGCCGATCTTCAACGACGACGAGATCACGCTGGCGCGTTTCCGCTACGGCGCCGACGCCGGCTTCGACCGCGCCGCCGGCTGGCTGTATGAAGGCATGGCGAAGGCCTTCTCGAACAATGCGGCGCGGCTCGCCGTGCGCGGCGAAGATCCGTCGCTGCTCTCGTCGCAGGATCCGGCCAAGGTGGCGCGCGCCAACAAGGCGAACTCGATGGCCTACCAGCCGGCGCTGGAAAAAATCACCGGCTTCGACATCAACTGGAACATCGTCGCCTATCCCGACCTTGCCTGGGCAAAGCAGGTTTTTCCGGGCGAGGCGGACGACGTCGCGGTGGTCAAGCTCGCCGACGCCATCTTCTCGGCCTCGCGGGTCGACGTCGAGGACCCGATCGGCAACTGGAAGGCACACAACGCCGCCTTGGCCGAGCGCACGAAATGGCTGAACGGGCATAGTTTCCACGCGCTGCATTTCACCGGTCCAGGCACCGACCTGACCGTCGGGCTGGCGGATGGCCATGAATGGATGGGCGGCGCCTCGACGGCGAAGAACGGCGTCACCTGCAACCCGAACATCCCGACCGAGGAAGTCTTCACCACGCCGCATGCAAGGCGCGTCGAGGGCCATGTCTCCTCGACCAAACCGCTCTCCTATCAGGGCACACTGATCGACGAGATTTCCGTGCGCTTCGAGGGCGGGCGGATCGTCGAGGCCAAGGCCTCGAAGGGCGAGGACGTCTTGAAGAAGGTGCTCGACACCGACGAGGGCGCGCGCCGCCTCGGCGAAGTGGCGCTGGTGCCGCATTCCTCGCCGATCTCGCGGAGTGGGCTGTTGTTCTTCAACACGCTGTTCGACGAAAACGCCGCCTGCCACATCGCGCTCGGACAGTGCTATTCGAAGTGCTTCGTCGACGGCGCTTCGCTCAGCCAGGACGAGATCGCCGAGCGCGGCGGCAACAAGAGTTTCATCCACATCGACTGGATGATCGGCTCCGACAAGATCGACATTGACGGCGTCGCCAAGGACGGCGGCCGCGTGCCGGTGATGCGCAAGGGCGAGTGGGCGTAAGAGGTCTGCCAGCGGAGATTTCATGGCCTTCGACATAGCGGTGAAGCGCGTCTACGAGCCGCCGGCGAAAGCCGACGGCCAGCGGGTGCTGGTCGACCGAATCTGGCCGCGCGGCGTCAGCAAGAAGGACGCCGAACTGACGCTATGGCTGAAGGAGATCGCGCCGAGCGACGCACTGCGCAAATGGTTCGGGCACGAGCCGGAACGCTGGGCAGAGTTCCAGAAGCGGTATCGGGCTGAGCTCGATGCGAATGGCGACGCGGTGGCAGAGCTGCGTGCGCTACTCGGCAGGGGCAAGGTGACGCTGCTCTACGGCGCGCATGACGAGGCACATAACAACGCGGTGGCGCTGGCGGGATATTTTGAAGCCCATCCATAATTTAATTTTTGGAAGCCAAGCATAATTTAATTATTGAGACGTCGAGTTCCTTCGCCCCCTCTCTGTCCTGCCGGACATCTCCCCCTCAAGGGGGGAGATCAGCCGGTCACGCCGGCCTTCGCCAATCGCAGACGTTGCAAGACGAGCGCCTCGTCAAAGCTGCCAATCTCCCCCCTTGAGGGGGAGATGTCCGGCAGGACAGAGAGGGGGGCGAAGGAACTCGACGTAAGAGCGAGGGTCCTTAGCGACTACTTTCCGCCAACCGCCTCCTCATAGACCTCCGGCTTGAACCCTACCAAAATCCGATCCCCGACCTCCAGCACCGGCCGCTTGATCATCGTCGGCTTGGCGAGCATCAGCTTCTTCGCCTTCTTCTCGTCCAGCCCGGCCTTGTCCGTCTCCGGCAGCTCACGAAAAGTGGTGCTGCCCCTGTTGAGCAGCTTTTCCCAGCCGACCTTGCCGACCCAGCCGTTCAGCCTTTCCGCCTCGATCCCTTCGGCGCGGTAGTCATGGAAGCGATACGGCACGTCATGGCTCTCCAGCCAGACGCGCGCCTTCCTGATCGTGTCGCAGGTGGTGATGCCGTACATGGCGATGGACAAGGCAGGCCTCGGTGGGTTTGCGAATCTGAGCGAATCCTAGGCCCGCAGCAGCAGCTTTGCCAGCGCTTCACGACGGCTCGTTTTTGGCTCTTGCCAACACCAAGGTTTTTTCCTAAGTATTATTCGCAACGCCAGGACCGAGAGCCAATGATGAGCCTCGATACCGCCAGCCAGAGCCCGCCGCCCATCGACGGCATTTTTCGCGCGCTTGCCGATCCGACGCGCCGGGGTGTCGTGGAGCGGCTGAACAGAAGCCCAGCCTCGGTCAGCGAACTGGCGGAGCCGTTCGAGATGGCCCTGCCCTCCTTCGTCGAGCATCTCAAGGTGCTGGAGGGCTGCGGACTGGTGCAGTCGCAAAAGACCGGCCGCGTCAGAACCTACAGTCTTTTACCCGAGCCGCTGAAGCTTGCGGAAAACTGGCTCGTCGAACAGCGCGCGCTGTGGGAGCGCCGCCTCGACCAGTTCGACGCTTATGTGATGAGCCTCAAGGAGAGTGAAAAGTGAGCTATCCGTTCAAGCCGAACCCGAAACTGGACCTGACGCTGGAGCGCTTTCTCGATGCGCCACGCGAATTGCTGTGGCGCGCCTGGACGACGCCGGAGCACGTCAAGCAGTGGTTCACGCCAAAACCGTGGGTCATCACCGATTGCGAGATCGACTTCAGACCGGGCGGCCTGTTCCGCACGCGCATCCAGTCGCCCGACGGCAAGGAGGTGAGCGACCGCCATTGCTGCTATCTCGAGATCGTGCCGAACGAACGCTTGGTGTGGACCGACGCGCTGCTGCCGGGCTACCGGCCGTCGGGCAAGCCGTTCATCACCGCGGTCATTACCCTGACACCGGAAGGCAAGGGCACGCGCTACACCGCCACCGCCATCCACCGCGACGAGGCGACGCGCAACAGCCACGAGGAGATGGGTTTCTTCGACGGCTGGGGCGCGGTGGCCGACCAGCTGGCTCAGTATGTGAAGACGATTTGAGAAGCCGGCATGGCGACCGGAATATCTGCCCGGTCGCCATCCCTGATTTCAAATTTGCAAGCGAAAGGAAGCAAAAAGCCTCAGCGCATCGGCCTCAATAGTAAAAACGCTCTTCGCTGATCTTGCCGTTCTTGACCGTGTAGAGGCCGACCTCGTCCATTTTGACACGTTCGCCGGTGGATTTGGGCGTAATGTCGAAGCTGAAGCGCAAGGCGAACTGGTCGCCATTGACATAGGGACCCTCGACCGAGCCGCCGTGGACCTCGTGGTTCGCTTCCCACCACTCGCCCTTCTGCTTGACGGCTTCCTTGCCGTTGCACACGGACATCGGGCCTTCCATGGCTTCGTAGCTGACGATGTCGTCGGCATTGTATTTCGCGGCGGCGCTATGGCTGTCGCCCTGCTTGAGGAGTTCAGTGAAGTCCTTGGCAATTTCGGCAGTGGTCATGGGATCCTCCCGGTTTGGACCAGACATCAAGTAGGTACCGATTGCACGCCCGCCACGGCTCGGTCGCTTCGCAGGTGACAATTCCTGTCAGCATGGCGAGGCCTGCGCGCTGACGCTAAAGACGATTTGAGATGCTCACATGACAGCATGCGCGTCATCCTGACCGTTCAATTGCCAGCGTCTGATGACCTGATAGCGGTCCTGACGCAGGAAGCTGTGTATCAGCACGAACTCGCGCACGGTCCAACCAATCGGCTCAATTGGCCGCTCATTGACTTTCGGAACACGCACTTTGTCACGCAGCAATGTGACGTGCGGCTCGATCGACTTCCCGACAAGCGGCTTAAACGGGCTGTCGGACAGCACAGCGGCGAGCGCTCGCCAGAAGGCCTGCAATGCGGGAACGCCGTCACTGCCGCGCAGAACGAGAGCGCCGCCACCAAAGGCCGACAGACGGTCAAACGACACATCAAAGGCTTGAGCTCGGACGAGAGAGCCTGCCGAGCAAGCGGCGTCGACCAGAGATCTTGGCAATCCATCGTGATCGCCGAGCATGACAAGCGAAATATGCAGATGCCTGGTTCGAATGAGCTTTCCGCCGAGCCCTAACTCCCGCTGCCAAGTCACGGCTCGTGAGGCCAGCATACGAGCAATCATCTCTTCGAGAAGGATGGCGAAGAACAGTCGGTCGTTGGGCTCCTGACTGGGCTCGTCCCAACGAAAAAAAGCCTGCCCATTCCTGCCGATCCCGAACCACGGTTGTTCGTTCATGGCTGATCCCTTTCGGATATCGTCCAAAGGATCAGATTAGAACAAATCAAGAACAATCTACAAGGGCGAATAACACCCGCGCTCGATCGCAAGCCGCCGTACCAGCGCCAGCACGGTGTCGATGGTCGGCGTCGGCTGACCGGTCAGGCGGCCGAGCTCCTGCACGGCGGTAACCAGCGCGTCGATCTCCATCGGACGGCCGCGCTCGAGATCCTGCAGCATCGAGGTCTTGTGCTCGCCGACATCGCCGGCCCCCTTGATGCGTCGGTCGACGGGGATGAGGAAACGCACGCCGAGGCTCTCGCCGATCGCCTGCGCCTCCAGCATCATGGCGCGGGCGACGGCGCGTGTGGCTTCGTCTGCCACAATGGCCGCAAGCGTGGCTCCGGTCAGCGCCGAGATCGGGTTGAAGGAGAGATTGCCCCAAAGCTTCACCCAGATCTCCGAGCGGATGTCCTCGCGCACCGGCGCCTGCAGCCCGGCCTTGACCATTTCGCGCGCAAGCGCGGTGGCTCGCTCGCTCTTCTCGCCCGAAGGCTCGCCCAGCGAAAAGCGCGTGCCCTCGACATGGCGGATCAGGCCGGGCGCATCGACCTCGACGGCGGGATAGACGACGGAGCCGATGACGCGCTCGGGCCCGATGCGCTCCCAGATCGCACCGCCTGGATCGACCGCGTCGAGCCGCGTGCCTTCGAGCGCGCCGCCGGCCTTGTGGAAATACCACCAGGGCACGCCGTTCTGCATGGTGACGACAGCGGTCCCCTCGCCCAGCAGCGGCGCGATCTGATCGAGCGCCGGCGCCAGCGAATGCGCCTTCAGCGCCAGCACGACATAGTCCTGCACGCCGAGTTCCTCGGCACGTGCCGCCGCCCTCACCCGCGCCACCGTTTCCTTGCCGTCCTCGATCAGGCGAAGGCCGTCAGCCTTGATCGCCTCCAGATGCGCACCGCGCGCCACGATCGACAGATCGACCGAGCCGGCGATCGCGAGCTTCGCGGCGAGATAGCCACCGATGGCGCCGGCGCCGAAGACAGTGATGCGCATCAGCCGAGACCGAGCTTGGCCGCCAGCCCAATGCGCTGCAGCTTGCCGGTCGCGCCCTTCGGGATTTCGTCGAGGATCAGCACCTTGCGCGGCACCTTGAAATCAGCGAGCCGGGTGGCGGCGAAGCCGCGGATATCGGCCTCGCTGGCGCTCTGGCCTTCGCGCAGCACGACAGCGGACGCTACCTCTTCACCCAGCTTGTCATGCGGCATGGCGAAGGTGACGACCTGTGCCACCGCCGGATGGTCCATCAGCACCTCGCCGACCTCGAGCGGCGATATCTTTTCGCCACCGCGATTGATGATCTCCTTCAGCCGGCCGGTGACGCGCAGGTAGCTGTCCTCGTCGAGCACGCCCTGGTCGCCGGTGTGGAACCAGCCATGAGCGAAGGCGCTGGCGTTGGCGTCCGGGTTCTTCTCATAGCCGGCGGTGACGTTGGGGCCGCGAATGACGATCTCGCCGATCTCGCCGGGTTTGAGCAGCCGCCCGTCCTGCGCCATGACGGCGATTTCCGGTCCCGCCGACGCGCCGACGCTGCCGGGCTTGCGCAGTCCGGGCGGCAGGCGGTTGGACGCCATCTGGTGCGCGGCCTCGGTCATGCCGTAGGCCTCGACCACCGGGCAGCCGAAGGTGGATTCGAGCTCGGCCATCACTTGCGCCGGGAGCGAAGCCGACGACGAGCGGATGAAGCGCAGCTTCGCCTCGGCGAGCTGCTCGGGGTTGCGGGCGGCGCGCGGCAGGATCGCCTGGTGCATGGTGGGCACGGCGGTGTACCAGCTGGGCTTGGCTTCGGAGAGCCACTGGAAGAAACGCAGCGCGTTGAAACCCGGTGTGCAGAAAACGCTGCCGCCGGCGGCGAGCGAGGAAAGCACCGCGGCGATCAGGCCATGGATGTGAAACAACGGCATGATGTTGAGGCAGCGGTCGGCTGGCGTCAGGCCGAGCGTGGCGCCGATATGCGTTGCCGAGGCCGCGAGATTGGCGTGGCTGAGCGGCACCAGTTTCGGACGCGACGTGGTGCCGGAGGTATGCAGAAGGAGCGCGACATCGCCGTCGGCGGCCAGGCCCGAGGCGACCGGCGGCCCGGCGGGATCGCCCTCGATCGTGAACACGCCAGACGGCGCGCCTTCCGGCGCCGCCAGCCGCAGCACCGGGATGCCGAGGCGCCCGGCGACTTCGACCGAAGGGCCCTGCTCGTCCCTGCCGACGAGGATCGCCTTGACGCCGATATCGCTGAGATAAAAATCGAGCTCGTCGGCCCGGTAGGCCGGATTGAGCGGCGCGGTGGACGCGGCCGCCGCCACGGCGATGAAAGCCGTCGCCATTTCCGGGCCGTTCGGCAGCACGATGGCGACACGGTCGCCGCGGCCGATGCCGAGCGCATTGAGCCGAGCCACGGTATCGCCGATCAGGCGGCGCAGTCCGCCATGCGAGAGGGCCGTCCGCTCGGGCGCGGCGATGGCCGGCGCGTCGTCGGCTCCAGGGGCAAGGCGATGGGCGAGATCGGTGGCGTTTTCGCTGTTTGTCATGGTTCCGGACTATGTTTCGAACGATCGGCCGATGTCCAGCGCTGCTCAATATCCGAGCGCCAGCCCGTCCTTGCGCGGATCGGACGCGCCGGTCAGCGTGCCCTTTTCCCAATCGATCAGCACCGCCTGCCCGCCGCCCAGCGGATGATCGGGCTCGACCACCTTGTGGCCAAGCCGGCGCAAGTCTCCGATCGTCTCGGCACGCATGCTTCGCTCGGCCTCGACGATGTCGTGGTTGTAGAACACCCGCGCGGCATCGATCGCCCGCTGCGGGTCCATGCCGAAGTCGATCATGTTGGTCAGCACATGGACATGGCCGAAGGGCTGATAGCCGCCGCCCATTACGCCAAAGGGCATCAAGGCGCGGCCGTTCCTTGTCATCATGCCCGGCATGATCGTGTGCATCGGCCGCTTGCCTGGCGCGATTGCGTTCGGGTGCTTCGGATCGAGGCGGAAGCTGGAACCGCGGTTCTGCAGCACGACGCCGGTCTTCGGGCCGACGACGCCGCTGCCGAAGGAATAATAGGTCGAGTTGATGAAGCTGACCGCATTGCGGTCGCGGTCGACGACGCTGATATAGACCGTGTCGCTGCCAGGGAGATCCAGGCGCGGCAGATCGGTCATGGCGCGCTCGGGATCTATCGCCGCGCGCAGGCGATCGGCATAGGTGCCGGAAAGCAGCGCCTTGACCGGCACGTCGACATGATCCTGATCGGCGAAAAACGCATCGCGGTCCTGGTAGGCGAGCCGGCCCGCCTCGATCTCGAGGTGCAGGCGCGCGGCGCCGTCCGGATCGAGCTTGCCCAGATCAAAGCCCGAGAGCAGGTTCAGCATCAGAAGCGCGGTGAGACCCTGGTTGTTGGGCGGCATCTGGTGGATATCGTAACCGCGATAGGAGGTGCTGACCGGGGTCCGGTAATCGCCCTTGGTGGCGGCGAAATCGTCGAGCGTATGCAGGCCGCCGAGCGCGCGAAGCCGCCCGACCAGATCGTCCGCGACCGCGCCCTCGTAGAAACCGGCGCGGCCTTTCCTTGCGATGACACGCAGCGTCTCAGCCAGCTCCGGCTGGCGATGGACGTCACCCGCCCTGGGCGGCTTGCCGCCCGGCAGGAAGATGCGCGTCGCGACCTCGTCGGCCGACAGGTCGGTCTCGGGATCCTCCCAGTCGAAGGCGACGCGGTCGTGCACGACATAGCCTTCTTCCGCGTAACGAATGGCCGGAGCGAGCGCGTCGGCCAAACCCTTGCGGCCGTGATCCTCCAACAAGCGGCACCAGGCGTCGATGGCGCCGGGAACGGTGACCGCGTGCGGCCCCTGTTTCGGCAGTTCGCTGAATCCCTTGTCCCGGTACCAGTCGACGGCCGCGGCGGCGGGTGCGCGGCCCGAGCCGTTGAAGGCCAGCACGTTGCCGTCGCCGTTCGGGCAATAGAGGACAAAGCAATCGCCGCCGATGCCAGTCGATTGCGGCTCGACCACGGCCTGCACCGCGGCCGCGCAGACCGCGGCGTCCATGGCGTTGCCGCCGGAGCGCAGCATGTCAATTGCCGCAAGCGTGGCGAGCGGATGCGAGGTCGCGGCCATGGCCTCGGTGGCGCGAACCGGCGAGCGGCCTGGAAACTGGAAGTCACGCATGCGGTTCTGGGTATCCCTGTATCAACGTCCGCGGCCGAAAAGTTGGGCAGCGGACAACAAGACGATCGATAGCACGATCAGGCAAGTCGAAATGGCGGCGATCGTCGGATCGATCTGGTCGCGCAGCGCATTGAACATGCGGCGCGTCAGCGTCGTGGTCTCGCCGCCGGAGATGAACAGCGACACCACCACCTCGTCGAAGGAGGTGATGAAGGCGAACAGCGCGCCCGAGACGATGGAGAATCTTATTTGCGGCATCGTCACCTGGAAGAAGGCGGAGAAGCGGCCGGCGCCGAGGCTGCGCGCGACCATCTCCTGGTTCATGTCATAGGACCGCAGGCCCGAGAGCACGGTCAGCACCACCAGCGGCAGCGCCTGCACCGTGTGCGCGATGACGAGGCCGGTCAGCGTGTTGTTGAGGCCGATGCGGGCATAGAGAAAGAATGTGCCGATGCCGATCAGGATGACCGGGATGATCAGCGAGGCGGTGAGCAGCGCGTTGATCAAGCCGGTCAGCCGCAGCGTGCGGGCGTTGATGGCGTAGGCCGCGGCGGTGCCGAGCAGGGTTGCGACGGCCGCCGTCATCACCGCCACTTTGACCGACACGACGGTGGCGTCGCGCCATTCGACGGAGCCGAAATAGCTCTCATACCAGCGCAGCGACCATTCCTGCGGCGGGAACTGCAGCAGCGTCGAACCGGAGAAGGACATGATGACGATGATCACCGACGGGGCGATCAGGAACAGCATGACGAGGCAGCCGAGCGCGTAGAGCCAGAGGCGTTGCCGATGCGAGATGGGCAGGGCGTTTTCCATGCTCATCGCCGGCTCCAGACCCCGGTGGCGCGGGCGCCGAGCAGCCACTGGAAGAGGCCGAGCAGCGCCAGCGTGACGCCAAGCAGCACGACGCCGAGCGCGGCGCCCGCGCCCCAGTTGGAATAGAGGCTGGTGGTCTGCTCCATGCGCATCGCCCACATGATCACCTTGCCGCCGCCCATCAGCGCCGGGGTGACGAAGAAGCCGAGGCACAGCACGAAGACGATGACCACGCCCGAGGCGAGACCGGGCAGCGACAGCGGCAGGAAAATCTGCCGGAAGGTGGCGGCCGGGCTGGCGCCGAGATTCATGCCGGCGCGCAGGCAGTCGGTGTCGATGCTCTTCATCGACGCGTAGAGCGGCAGGACCAGGAAGGGCAGCATGATGTGGGTCATGCCGATGACCACGCCGGCGAAATTGTTGGCGAGCGGCAGCGGCTGGCCGATGACGCCGAGGTCGATCAGCCACGTGTTGACCAGGCCCTTGCGCTGCAGGATGACCAGCCAGGCATAGGTGCGCACCAGCACCGAGGTCCAGAACGGCAGGATGACGAAGACCAGGCAGACCCCGGCGGCGCGGCGCGGCAGCTGCGACAGCATATAAGCCAGCGGATAACCGAACAGCACGCAGGCGCCGGTGACGACGAAGGCCACCTTGAAGGTGGTGACGAAGGTCTTGATGTAGGAGGCCTGCTCGAAGAAGCGCGCGTAATTGGCGGCGCTGAGTTGGCCGGCCTCGTCGAACAGCGACAGCCAGAACAGCCAGCCGATCGGCACGATGATGACGGCGAAGACCAGAAGCAGCCCGGGCGACAGAAGCGCGAGCAGGCCACGCGCCTCCCGTCGCGCGTCGGCGTTGAGCGCATCGGCATTGAGCGCCCTATCGGGCCGGCCGGCATGACTGAGACTGGCGGAGGCGAGGCTCATTGGTCGGCCACCAGAACGACGTCCTGGGCGTCGATACCGAGCGTTATCGGCTCGCCCGGCGCCGGCAGTTTCGCCAGCACGTCGGAACGGCAATAGTCGCGCAACGTCACCTGTCGCCCATCCCTGAGCGTCGCGTAGCAGACGAAGCTGTCGCCCTGGTAAATGACATCGCCGACAATTGCCGGCAGCGCATTGACGTCGCCTGCAGGTTCGCCGGCGATCACGCGCAGCTTTTCCGGCCGCACCACCATCAGGTGCCGGCCCGATGACGGCATTGGATTCTTCATGCGCAGCTTGCTCCCCTCATGCCAGACGCCGCCATTGCGGCATTCGACCGGAATGAAGCTGGATTCGCCGATGAAGCCGGCGACAAATTTGGTCTTCGGCCTCGCATAAAGGGCTTCGGGCTGGTCGATCTGCTCGATGCGCCCGGCATTCATGACGGCGACGCGGTCCGACATGGTGATCGCCTCGCGCTGGTCGTGCGTGACATAGACCGTCGTCATGCCGAGCCTTCGGTGCAGGTTGCGCAGCTCGATCTGCATATGCTCGCGCAGGCTCTTGTCGAGCGCCGACAGCGGCTCGTCCATCAAAACGATGCGCGGTTCGAAGACAATGGCGCGGGCCAAGGCCACACGTTGCCGCTGGCCGCCGGAGAGCTGGTCGACGCGGCGCTCGCCGAGGCCTTTCAGCTGCACAAGGTCCAGCGCCCTCTCGACACGCTCGGCCGTTTCGGCCGTCGACACGCGGCGCTGCTTCAGCGGAAAGGCGATGTTGTGGAAGACGTTCATATGCGGGAACAGCGCATAGTTCTGGAACACCATGCCGATGTTGCGCTTGTGCGGCGGCATGGTGATGATCTCCTCGCCGCCGACCTTGATGGAGCCGGCATTGGCCCGCACGAAACCGGCCAGGATCATCAGCAGCGTCGTCTTTCCCGAACCGGACGGCCCGAGCAGCGTCAGGAATTCGCCCGCGGTGACATCGAGACCGAGGTCATGCAGCACGGACACGCCGCCGAAGCGCTTCTCGATACCGCTGATGCCGATGGGAAGCGCGGTCTGCGCGAGAGACAAGAGCATCTCCTTCAACTCCGGATCATTTTTCGCGAAACGATACGGAGCGGCGTCTCGCCGACGCCGCTCCAACAGGATCGCTATTGCTGGATCAGGTTGTTGAACTTCTCGGTCGCCTCGACGAGGGTGTCGCGCCAGAAGGCTGGATCTTGCAGCACCTGCTTCTTGACGTTCTCGGGCGCGGAATTGATGTCCTTGATGCGCTCCGGCGGGATTTTGCCGGTCTCGAAGGCCTTCTCGTTGGCGGGGCCATTGTCGACATAGAGCGGCAGATTGGCCTGCAACTCGGGGCTGACGAACTTGGCCAGCGCCTTCATCGCGATGTCCTTGTTCTTCGAGCCCTTCGGGATGACCATGCAATCGGCGGTGAGCACGCCCTGGTCGAAGGAGAAGCTCACGGGCGCGCCTTCCTTCTTCAAGGTGCCGGCGCGGCCGTTCCAGATGCTCGCCATATCGACCTCGCCGTCCTTGACAAGCTGCATGGCCTGCGCGCCGGATGTCCACCAGGCATCGATGTGGCCGCGGATCTTGTCCACCGACTGCAGCGCGCCGTCGATGTCGACGGGATAGACCTTGTCGATCGGAATGCCCTTGGCGAGTGCCGCAACGCTCAGCGTTTCGGTCGACTGGCTGCCGGAAAGCGCGCGGCGGCCGGGGAATTTTTCGACGTCCCAGAAATCGGCCCAGGTCTTCGGGCCTTTGTCGCCGAAGACATCGGTGCGATAGATCAGCACCACGGAGGTGTAGGAGATGCCGACCCAGTCGTCGTGGACAAGCTTCGGGTTGATGCCGCTCTTGTCTATGACGTTGTAGTCGAGTTTTTCGAACAGACCTTCCTTGGAGCCGCGCGCGCATTCGTCGGCGCCAAGCTCGGTGATGTCCCATTTGACGGCATTGCCGGTGACCTGCAGGCGCACGTCGTCGAGGCCGTTGGTTGTGTCCTGCTTAATGGTGATGCCGAGTTCCTTGGCCGTCGGATCGAAGAAGGCCTTGGTCTGCGCTTCCTGGTAGGTGCCGCCCCATGAGGCGACGGTGATGGTGTCGGCGGCCGAGGCCGGAACGGCGACTATGGCCAGCAGGCTGGCGACGGCCATGCCGTGAATACAAAGTCTCTTCGTCATTTTCGCTTCTCCAACCGGTGTTCCCGTTATCGTTGATTTGGTATGCGAATTTGTATACAATTTTGAGTGTATTTTTTCGGAGGCCGATGTCAACTCGGGTTTTCGCGTTTTTTGGTTGCGGTAGAGGACGACCGTTCCGCGGGAGGCAATTGCCTCCGGCGAAATGCTCCTGTTCAAGCCTGCCCTAAAACGAACTAAGCTCGCGAATCCGTGACGCAACGTTGGAGACGGAACGCTTGAAGGAGAGAAAGAACACGCTGCGCGACTCGGTGTTCGAGGCGCTGAAGGCGTTGATCATCACCGGCCAGATCCCACCGGGCGGCCGCGTGACGGAAAACGAGATCGCCGAGCGCCTGAAGGTGAGCCGCACGCCCGTGCGCGAGGCCTTCAACCGGCTGGAGCGCGACGGGCTGGTGATCGGGCGGCCGCGCCAGGGCTATGTGGTGGCAGAGTTCAATCTCACCATGTTCCGCGAGGCTTTCGACATCCGCGAACTGCTCGACGGGCGCGCGACCGAACTGGCGGCAGCCAACGCGACCGCCGCCGACAAGGCGAAACTGCGCGACATGCTCGCCGAATGCGAACGGCTGGCGGCGATCCCGGATCGCAGCACCAGGGAGAAATTCGAGGAGTTGCAGGTCGGCATCGACCTGCACCGGGTGATCGCGGAGATCAGCGGCAACGAGATGCTCCACGGCATGCTTTGCGGCATCCTCGACAAATGCCAGCAATATGTCTGGACGGAGCTCCTGTGGCTGGACGAATGGAAGCTCACCCGCGAGGAACATGCCGGCATCGTCGACGCGATCTGCGCCGGCGATGTCACTCTGGCCGGCGAGCGCGCCCGTTCGCATGTGCGCGGCTCGCGCGAGAACATCCTGCGCCTGCTGCAGGCCAAGTCCGATTATCAGGGATTCTTCGCCAAGGCGTCTTGAACCAACGCTATCGCATCAGTTGGATAGCATGGGACAGTTGGCGCCGCGCCGCAGGCTGACATGCGCCACGTCGCCGACGCTGAATTGTGAACCGCCGGCACGGCGCGGGGCATCGATGACGATCGCGGTCCCCTCATCCAGTTCGGCATGCAGGCGCAGCGTGCGGCCATGGAAGACGACGCCGCTGACCCGTGCCGGCGCGGTTCCCTCGGCGGCTTCACCGGCAGCCAGAAGATCCTCCGGCCGCACGCCGATGGTGCGCGTGTCGCCGGCAGCCGGCGTCTCGCCGCTGTCGGATGTAGCCTCCAGCGGCAACTCACCTGCGGCGAAGCGCAGCCGCTCGCCGTCGCGACCGAGGAAGCGTGACTGCAACAAATTCATCGTGCCGATGAAGGAAGCAACGAAGCGCGTCGCCGGCCGGTCGTAGAGCGTCGCCGGCGCAGCAGTCTGCTCGATGCGGCCCTTGTTCATGACGACGATGCGGTCCGAAATCGACAACGCCTCGGTCTGATCGTGGGTGACCATGACGAAGGTGGTGCCGAGCCGCGACTGCAGCCGCTTCAATTCGACCTGCATCTGCTCGCGCAGATGCGCGTCGAGCGCCGACAGCGGCTCGTCGAGCAGCAGCACGCGCGGCTCGCAGACGATGGCGCGGGCCAAAGCGACGCGTTGGCGCTGGCCGCCGGAAAGCTCGGACACACGGGCACGCAGCTTGTCGGCGAGGCCGACCATGTCGAGCGCCTCGCGGACCCGCTTTGCCTGCTCGGCGCCGGTGAGTTTGCGCAGCGACAGGCCGAAGCCGACATTGGCCGCGACGTCCATATGCGGGAACAAGGCGTAGTCCTGGAAGACGGTGTTGACCGGGCGATCGAAGGGCCGCAGCCCGGTGATGTCGCGGCCATCGAGCAGGACATTGCCGCTGGTCGGACTTTCGAAGCCGGCGATGACGCGCAGGCTCGTCGTCTTGCCGCAGCCGGATGGACCGAGCAAGGTCAGGAACTCACCGCTGGCGATATCCAGATCGACGGCATCGAGGCCGACCACGCCACCCGGAAAGACTTTCGAGACTTTCTGCAGCCGAACCAATGGTTCTCGCAATTCCGGACGGAAAACCGCTTCACATTTTTCCTGGAATTGCTCTGAGGCATCAGGCGCCATCGCGCACCTCTGACGGTTTTGTCGTGTTGACCCACAGGATCTGACAGCGCTCGGCGCCAGGATTGCGGAAGGCGTGCAGCAGCGTGCTCTTGAAGGCAAAACTGTCGCCGGCTTTCAGCACATAGGTCGTGGCGTCCACCACCAGCTCGACCTCGCCCGCCATCACGAAGCCGAATTCATGGCCGGCATGGGCATAGGCTTCCGCGGTGCCGCCGCCGGCCTCGACCGTGACCAGCATGCCGGTGAGCGTCGCGGCAGGCGGCGACAGCAGCGCCTTGGCGATGCCCTCGGATTTCACCGGGATCTGCCGCCGCTTGTCGGCGCGCACGCAATATAGGTCGTTGACCGCTTCGTTGCCGTCGGTGATCAGCGCCGACGGTTCGATGTCGAGCGCGGCGGCGAGCGGCCAGATCACCTTGACGCGCAGCGAGGACATGCCGCGCTCGATCTGGCTCAGCGCGCCGATGGAGATGCCGGCCTTGGCCGCGAGCTCGGCCAGCGACAGCTTGCGCTCCAGCCTGAGCGCCCGGACGCGCCGGCCGACGCGGATATCGGCATCGTCTTTCGGCTTCGCCGCCGCTTCGTCGAGAATGTCCATGCAATGGTCCTCGTTGCAGTCAATTAGGCCGGCAATTGACCAAGCCGGCCTCATTATTAAGTTTCTTATCCTGCCGGACGCTGGCACTGCCCCTCATCGCCCTGCCAGTTCCTTCTCCCCGTATAGTGACGGGGAGAAGGAACTGGCCGCAACGCTGGCGCCAGTCCTGCGACGAGGTGATTGGCGAAACCGCCGGCGACAGCGCCCCTCTCCCCGTCACTATACGGGGAGAGGATGCCGGCAGGCAGGTGCGGGGCAGCGCAAAACTTCGGCAATTAATCGCTCAACCCCCGGCCTTCACCTTCTCGAACATCTTGGCCACATCGTCATTCTGCTTCATCGGACCGGTGAAGATGGTGCTCTTCAGCATCACGTCCGGATCGGCCGGCAGTTGCAGCTTATCGAGTTCCTCCTTCGACACACCGGCGAAGGCGGTCGAGAGCGAGCTGCCATAGCCGTAGGACTGAATCAGGAACTTGCCCGAGTCGGCGTCGAGCCGGCTGTTGATGAAGTCATAGGCGAGATCGACGTTCTTGGCCTCCTTGAGCATGACGAAGCCGCAGGCCCAGGTCAGCATGCCTTCCTTCGGCTTCATGAACTCGACCGGAACGCCCTGCTTCTTCAGCGAGGTGGCCGACGCATTCCAGGTCATGGCGGCGACCAGTTGGCCGCTGGCCAAAGCCTGCTCGACCGAGGTCATGTCGGTGGTGTAGCTCGACAGCAGCGGCCGCTGCTCGCGCAGCTTTTCGGCCACCTTGTCCATCTGGTCCGGCGTCATGTCGAAAGGGTTCACGCCCGCCAGGAGGGCGGCGACGATCGGCGTGTCGTGCACGGCGTCGATGGTCGCCATGCGGCCGGCATATTGCTTGTCCCACAGAAGGTTCCAGCTCGCCTCGGGATTTTTTACCAGGTCGGTGCGGTAGAGGATCGAGGTGTTGCCCCAGTCCCACGGCACCATCCACACCTTGCCGTCGCCGGCCTGCAGGTCGGGCAGGTTCTTGAACACCGGGAAGATCGAATCCCAGTTCTTGATGCGCTTGGTGTCGATCGGCTGCAGCAGGCCTTCCTTGTTCCAGCGCGCCACCTTGTCGTAGCAGGGATGCGCGATGTCGGGCCTGAAGCCGGCCTTGACCTTGGTGAAGGCATCGTCGTCGTCACCGAAGATCGTCGCCTCGACGCCGTCGGGATGCGCGGCAAGGAAGCTCTTGTTGAAGTCGGGCAATTCATAACCCGACCAGGTGAAGTATTGCAGCTTGTCGGCGGCCAGAGCGACCGTCGACGACAGCGCGAGCGCCAGTGCGGCAAGGCCGGCCCGGGCTTTGTGTCCGGCGGTCGATTTCAGGTGGAATGTCATTTTCGTTCTCCTCTTCTTTGTTGTGGTTCAGACTGGATTGCGGCGCGCAGTTCCAAGACCGCGGTGGCGAAGGATTTCGGCTGTACCGGCGATGATGAAGGACACGGTGAGGATCACCGTGCCGAGCGCCATCACGGTTGGCAGCGAGCGCGGGAAGCGCAGCTGGCTCCAGATGTAGAGCGGCAGCGTCGGCTCGGTGCCGGCGAGGAAAAAGACGACGATGAACTCGTCGAAGGAAATCAGGAAGGAGAGCATGAAAGCCGACAGCACGGCTGGCAGGCTGAGCGGCAGCATGACGCGCCGGAACGTCGTCCAGTCGGAAGCGCCGAGGTCGAGCGCCGCTTCGCGGATCGTCTTCGGGATGGCGGCGAAGCGGCTGCGCATCACCACCACGGTGGTCGGCAGCGCGACGAGGATGTGACCGAGCACGATGGAAACGCGCGATGGTCCAAGGCCGATGAGGTTGACCAGGATCAACAGCGAAATGCCGACGATGACGCCGGGGATCAGGATCGGCAGCCGGGCGATGGCGCTGATCGTGGCGGCGAGCGGCGAGCGGCCGTAGAGGCCCATATAGGATACGGTGATGCCGCAGAGCGTCGCGCCGGAGGCGGCGATGACGCCGATGGCCAGGCTGTTGGCCAAAGCGCCGGAAAGCGCCGGATTGCCATAGAGCGTGCGGTACCATTCGAGCGTGAAGCCCTGCAGCGGAAACGCCGCCTGGATGGAGTTGTTGAAGGAAAACAGCGGGATCAAAAGCACCGGCAGGTAGAGGAAGACAAGATAGCCAAGCACATAGAGGCCGAGCCAGCGGCCGTCGCTATTAGTGTTGGCCCGGGCGCTCATGTGCGGCTGCCAAATCTGCGGTCGGTGCCGCGCGCCACCAGCACCACGCAGAGGATGACCAGCATGACGCAGACCGAGAGGGCCGCCCCGAACGGCCAGTCATTGGCCTTGCCGAACTGCGACTGGATCAGCGTGCCGATCATGGTGCTGGCCGGGCCGCCGACCATGGCCGGCGTGACATAATCGCCGACCGTCGGCACGAAGACGACGAGTGCTGCCGCCAGCACGCCCGGCATGGAATTCGGCAGCACGACGCGGCGGAAGCAGGTGAAGGGCCGCGCGCCGAGATCGGATGCGGCTTCGAGCAACGATTTCGGGATCGTGTCCAGCGCCACATAGATCGGCAGGATTGCGAAAGGCGCGTAGGCGTGGGCGAGCGTCACCACCACCGCTGCCGGCGTGTTGAGGAAGGCAAGCGTCGGCTGTGACCAGAGGCCGGTCTCGATGAAGGCCGAGTTCAGAACGCCATTATAGGCGAGCACGATCTTCCAGGCGAAGACGCGCAGCAGATAGCTGGTCCAGAACGGCAGCGTGACCAGGAAGAGCAGCAGGTTGCGCCGCCGGCCGGCGTGGAAGGCGAGGTAATAGGCAACCGGATATGCAGTAGCGACGGTGGCGAGCGTGACCAGGCCGGCGATGACCAGCGAGCGCAGCGTCACCGTCCAGTAGAGCGGATCGGTAGCGACGGTGACGAAATTCTCCGCCGTCAGGCCGACGCCGAGCAGCGAGCCGTCATTCCCCCTGAAGGCGAGGAAGACCACCAGGCCAAGCGCGAACAGGATCAGGAAGAAGGTGACCAGTCCGCCCGGCAGCAGCATGGCGAAGCGGAACACCGGCGAGATGCGGTTTTCCGGCAGGGGCCGCGTTGCAGCGATGGTCGACGACATCGAACTGTCCATCGAAATTCTGAAATCACCAAATGATTTTTCATATTCCTGAAACTGTCAAGCTGAATCGCTTGTGCGCCGCACGCGTTCGGGGTCAGCGCTCGAACGCGTCGAGCATGCGGTACCAGGTGATTGCCGCGGCGACGCCGACCTGGCGGAAAGCGTGGAACGGGATCGGCTTGATCGGCGACAGCGGAAACGGCAACTGCCGGGCGTCGCCGCTTGCAAGGTAGTTCGCCATGCGCTTGGCGAGCGCGCTCATCAGGCCGACGCCCCTGCCTTGGCAGCCGACGACCGCGAGCAGGCCTTTTTCCGGTTCATGCAGATGCGGCAGGTGATCCGGCGTCAGCGCCACGCGGCCGAACCAGCGCTTTTCGATGGCGATGCCGGCAAGCGCCGGATAGAGGCGGGTGAGCGCGCGTTCGCAATGTGCCCAGTCGGCGGCGCTCGAAGGCAGCGCCATGCGGCCGCGACCGCCCAGCACCATCCGGCCATCGGGACTCCGGCGGTAATAGACGAGGATGCGACGGGAATCGGAAACCGCCTGACCGCCCGGCAGGATGCTGGCTCCAAGCTCCGGCGGCAGCGGCGCGGTGGCGATCTGGAAGGAATGCAGCGGCACGATTGTTTGCGCGAGACCAGGCAGAAGGCCGTCCGTGTAGGCATTGGTGGCGAGCACGACCGACTTGGCTTGCAATTCGGCGCCGCCTTGCGTCGAAACCCGCCAGACACCGGTATTCTTGGCAAGCTTCACCACCCGCTGCTGCTCGGCGATGCGGGCGCCGGCGGCCGAGGCGACGCGGGCGAGCTCGAGCGTGTAGGACAGAGGATCGATGACGCCGGCGCGGCGGTCCAGCCAGCCGCCGAGATAGCCTTTGGCGCCGGTCATCGCCGCTATTCCCGCTTTGTCGAGCAGCTCGACGTCGGCACCGCGCGAGCGCCATTGGCGATCCCGGTTCGCCGCTGCCTTCAGCGCGGTCTTGGTGTGCGCGGCCTGGATCCAGCCATTGCGCGTGAACGGCACCGCCAGCTTCTCGTCGCGGATCACGTCGAACACGGCATCGGCCGTCGAGGCGGCGAACGCGACCAGGGCTTCGCCGCGTTCCTTGCCGAAGTGTTCGATCAGCCATTCCGGATCGTATTTGAGGCCGGGGATGACCTGGCCGCCATTGAGGCCCGAAGCGCCCTGCCCGATCGCGCCGGCATCCAGCACCTGGACGGAAAGGCCTGCGCGCGCCGCATGCAGCGCGGTCGACAGCCCCATAATGCCGCCGCCGACGACGACCGCGTCCAGCGTGCCGTCGGCCGACAAGCCCGATTGAAATGCCGGGGCAGCCTGCGGCCTTTGCCAAATCGGATCGGAAAACGCTGCGGGCAAAGATCACCTCGGCGCTGGAGCTTCGTGAAAATCCTATTGTTGATTTCATGAATTTGAAAGCGCGTTTCGATGGGCCAGCCGGCTACGCTTTTGATGACAGGGACAACTGGCCCACGAACCGGGCTACAAACGGCATGGACGTTTGACCCAAATCCGGGGAAAGTGCCGCGCGACAGTTGAGAGGAAGCATCACCATGACCGATCCGACCCGCCTGCCCGCCGACGGCCTCTTCGTCGGCCGCGCCAGGACAAGCGAAGCTACTCATCCGCTGGTGGTCACGGTGCGCGACGGCCAGGTCATCGACGTCACCTCGAGCGCGGCGCCCACGGTGCGCGATGTCTGCGAGCTGAAGGATCCGGCCGGCTATCTGCGCTCGGCCAAGGGCAAGGCGATCGGCGCGCTCGCCGACATCGCAGCGAACAGCTTCGAAGACAAACGCGATGCGAAGAGGCCGATCCTGCTCTCGCCCGTCGACCTGCAGGCGGTGAAGGCTTCCGGCGTGACCTTCGTCGTCAGCCTGCTCGAGCGCGTCATCGAGGAACAGGCGCGCGGCTCGGCGGAAAAAGCGGACGCCATCCGCGCCGACATCGCCGGGCTGATCGGCCATGACCTGTCGAAGCTCAAGCCCGGCTCGCCGGAGGCGATGGAGATCAAGGCCAAGCTGATTTCGCGCGGCGCCTGGTCGCAATATCTGGAAGTGGGCATCGGCCCGGACGCGGAGATCTTCACCAAATGCCAGCCTATGGCCTCGGTCGGCTTCGGCGCCGATGTCGGACTGCATCCGGTCTCCACCTGGAACAATCCGGAGCCGGAGATCGCCATGATCGCCGACAGTTCGGGGCGCATCGTCGGCGCCACGCTCGGCAACGACGTCAATCTGCGCGACGTCGAGGGGCGCTCGGCGCTGCTGCTCGGCAAGGCCAAGGACAACAATGCTTCCGCTTCGCTCGGCCCCTTCATCCGGCTGTTCGACGAGACGTTTTCCATCGCCGACGTGAAGCGCGCCACGGTGCGGCTCAGCGTCGAGGGCGAGGACAGCTTCTCGCTGCAGGGCGCGAGCTCGATGGCGGAAATCAGCCGCTCGCCGGAAGAGCTGGTCAAGGCCGCGATGGGGCCGCATCACCAGTATCCGGACGGGCTGGCGCTCTATCTCGGCACCATGTTCGTGCCGTCGAAGGATCGCGGCGAGAAGGGCAAAGGCTTTACCCACAAGGTCGGCGACATCGTCACCATCTCGTCGGAAAAGCTCGGCGCGCTCACCAACCGCGTGCGCCTGTCGCCGGACTGCCCGCACTGGACCTACGGCGCCAGCCATCTGATGCGCGACCTGGCCAAGGCGAGCCTTCTCTAACGCCGCACCAGAAGGGCGGTTTGCTTGGAGGCCACCGTGCAGCGGATGGTCGATGGTGCCGCTTGCCCAACGAATATCACCGTTGCTGATGCAATCTGATGGGATTGGTGATGGCGCGCGCGCCTGTGCCAACATCCACTGGCGATGGAGGCTTGCCACCGCCCGAAAAAGAGAATGCTCTGGACGTTCCGGTCGGCGCTGGCAGGAGATGCGGGTTCCAAGGTCGCATCGCGCTGATCCAGGAGGAGAGTTTCAACATGGGAGGAAATCGAATGCTTTCGCGGCTAAGACTACTCGTGCTTGGCTTGATCGCGGCACTCGCCATTCCGGCGATGGCCGAGGCCAAGACGTTCTACTGGATTTCGCATGGCGGCCCGGCCGATCCGGTCTGGACCTACTTCCTGGCCGGAGCCAAGCAGTGGGCCAAGGACACGGGCAACACGGTCAACACCTCGTTCCACAATGGCGACGTCGCGTCCCAGCAGGAAGCCGTGCGCGCCGCGATCGCGGCCAAGGCCGACGGCATCGCCACCACCAGCCCCGATCCGGGCAGCCTGGTCGAGATCGTCAAGGAGGCCCGCGCGGCCAACATCCCGATCATCAACTTCAATACGCCCGATCCGAAAGCCAACTTCAACGCCTATGTCGGCGGCGACAACGTCACCTTCGGCAAGCACTGGGCGCAGTATCTGGTCGACAAGGGCCTGGTGAAGAAGGGCGACTTCGTCTGGATGCCGGTCGAGATCCCCGGCGCCACCTATGGCGTGCAGGAAGAGGAAGGCATCAAGAGCGTGTTCGAGCCGGCCGGCATCACCTATGAGGTGACCGAGGCGACGCTCGACCAGGCCGAAGCGATCAACCGCATGGTCGACTACCTCACCGCGCACAAGGGCAAGGTGAAGGCGATCATCGGCCTCGGCGATCTCGTCACCGGCTCGATCAAGCGCGTGTTCGACCAGGTCGGCGTCAAGCCGGGCGAAATCCCGGTCGTCGGCTGGGGCAACTCGCTCGACACCACGCAGGAAGTGCTGAACGGCTACGTCAATGCCGGGCAGTGGCAGGACCCGCAGGCGACCAGCTATATCGCGCTGTCGATGGCCAATATGGCCGCCAGCGGCATTCCTCCGGGCTTCAACGTCATCACCGGTGCGCTCTACGAGAAGGACACCGCCGGCGTCTACGACAAGATCCTGTCCGGCAAATAATCCTCGAGCGAACGGTCGCGACACCCTGTCGCGACCGTTTTTCCTTCTCCCCGCGCCGTCCCCATCGGACGGCCGCGCTTACGTCGCGGGTTCAATGGAAAACCATTCCTTCGTCCAACGCCTTGTCGCGCGGCCGGAATTCGGTCCGCTGGTGCTGCTCGTCGTCGAGCTCGTCGTCTTCTGGGGCATCAATCCCGACTTCCTGTCGCCGCAGAACATTTCGAACATCCTGGCCTTCACAGTCGAGCTCGGCCTGATCGCGCTGGCAATGACCTTGCTGATGACATCCGGAGAATTCGACCTCTCGGTCGGCTCGCTGTTCGGCTTCTCGCCGGTGCTGATGTGGACGCTCTTCAACAGCGGCGTCACTTCGCTGGAGATGGGCCTGCTGATCGCGCTGATCGTCGCTGCCCTGGTCGGGCTGGTGAATGGCTGGTTCGTCACCCAGCTCAAGATCCCGTCCTTCCTGGTGACGCTCGGCATGCTGCTGGTCGTGCGCGGCACGGCATTGTTCATCACCGACGGTTTTCCGCAGCGCACCTGGAGCGCGGAAGGCAGTTGGCTGGCGAACATCCTGGTCGGCGACTTCTATGTCGGCCCGTTCCGAATCTATGCCTCGCTGTTCTGGTTCATCGGCGCCGCGATCGTGCTCGGCTATGTGCTGACGCAGAGCCGAACCGGCAACTGGATCCAGGCCGCCGGCGGCAATCCGAACGCGGCCCGCGCGCGCGGCGTCAACGTCAACCGCGTCAAGGTCGGCCTGTTCATCCTGTCGGCGGTGATGGCGTCGCTCGCCGGCGTGATCTCGTCGCTGCGCACGTCCGCGGCCAACCCCAACAGCGGCACCGGCTACGAGCTCGAGGTCATCGCCATGGTGGTGATCGGCGGCACGGCGCTGACCGGCGGGCGCGGCACCATCATCGGCACGGTGCTCGGCATCCTGATCCTGCGCGTCATGCGCAACGGCATCGTGCTGATCGGCGTGCCGGGGCTCGCCTACAACATCTTCATCGGCGCGATCATCCTCGGCATGATGGCGCTGCACTCCTGGCTCGAACGCCGGCACCAGGCAGGAACCTGAACCATGGCCGAACCGCTGATCCGCATGGAAAACATCCGCAAGTCCTACGGGCGCGTGCAGGCGCTGGTGGACGCCAATTTCCACGTCAACGAAAAGGAGATCGTCGGCCTGCTCGGCGACAACGGCGCGGGCAAGTCGACGCTGATCAAGGTGCTGTCGGGCGCCGTGCCGCTGACCAGCGGCGACATCTTCATCCGCGGCAAGAAGGTCACGCTGCGCAGCACCAGCGACGCCATCGCCCACGGCATCGAGACGATCTACCAGGACTCGGCCCTCGTCACGCAGTTGTCGATCGCGCGCAACCTGTTCCTCGGGCGCGAGCCGATCAGGGCGCCGCGCTTCCTGAACCGCATGGACCAGGACGCAATGAACGCGGTGGCGCGCGACCTGCTCAGGCAGGTCGGCATCACCAAGAATATCCCGCCGACGACACCGATCGGCTCACTGTCGGGCGGCGAGCGGCAGGCCGTGGCGATCGCGCGCGCCATGCATTTCGACAGCGATCTCATCATCCTCGACGAACCGACCAACAATCTCGGCGTCGCCGAGACGCAAGGCGTGCTGAGCTTCGTGCGCAGCGCCCGTGATTCCGGGCACTCCTGCATCTTCATCGCGCACAACATCCATCACGTCTTCCAGGTGGTCGACCGCATCGTGGTGATGCGCCGGGGCAAGGTGGTGGCCGACGACATCGATCCGAAAAAGACTACGGTCGCCGAGGTCGAGCGCGTCATCACCGGCATGTCGGACAAGGAGATCCGGGACGCGATTTCCGACGGCCCGCAGCGGCATGGCTGACGGTCTGGCATCGATTTGGCTCGGCGTCGGTTTGGCCTGACGTTGAATTGTCCTGACAGGGGCTCGCTTCCCATCCTATGACTGGACTCATGAAAGCCACGGTAGCCGACATCGCCAGAAGCTGCGGCCTGTCGACCGCGACCGTCGACAGGGTGCTCAACAACCGGCCAGGGGCAAGCGCTGCCAACCGGCAGCGGGTGATGGAGGCGGCCAAGCAGCTCGGCTATCTGCCGACGCTCGATCAGGTCGTGCTGCCGTCGAAGCCGGCGCACCTGGAATTCTTCCTGCCGATCGGGTCCAATGGCTTCATGGCCGATCTTGCGCATCACATCGAGGATTATGCGGCACGCCTGCCGCTGGTCGCCTCCTGCCGCATCCACAACCTTGCCGGCATTTCGCCTGGCGCGCTGCAAGGCGCGGTGGAGAACCTGTCGCTCAAAGCCAACGGTGTCGGCGTCATCGCCGTCGACCACCCGCGCACGCGCAACATCCTGCGCGAGCTGGTCGATGCCGGGATCAGGCTGGTCACGCTGATCTCGGATGTCCCGGCGGCACCCCGCTCGGCCTATGTCGGCATCGACAATCGGGTGGCGGGCCGCACCGCGGCGCTGCTGATGGGCCGCTTCCTCGGCGGCCGTACAGGACATCTGGCGATGGTGGTCGGCTCGCGCTCCTATCGCGGCCACGAGGAGCGCGAGATGGGTTTTCGTTCGGTGCTGAGCGAAGAGTTTCCCAACCTCACGGTCTCAAGCGCCGCCGAGAGCAATGACGACCCGGACGCCAGCTACCGCGCGACCATCAAGGCGCTGCACAACGAACCGGACCTGCTCGGCATCTATTGCGTCGGCGCCGGACGGTCGGGCGTGGCCAAGGCCTTGCTCGAGGTCAAGCCGCGCAAGAAGCCGGTCTTCATCTGCCACGACCTGACCAAGGAAACGCGCCGCTATCTCGTCGACGATCTCGCCGACGTCGTGATCGACCAGAATGCGCGGCTGATCGCCGAGCAGTCGGTGATCCGCCTGCTCGGATCCATCGCCTCGTCGGCGCCCTATCTGACGAAAAAGTTCATCGAGCCGCGGCTGATCTTCAAGGAAAACGTGCCGGTGCAATAAACCAGCGGGTGGGCGCACGAAGGCGGCCTTAGTGCATGTCGCGCAAAAGTGTGCAGCGGTTTTGCGATAACGACACGCATGAAAACACAGGCTTAAAGCGCGTCGCCTGAATCCGCTTCAGCGCGACGCGCTTTAGCATTTGTCCGACGATTGATCCCGCAATTCTGCACACCAGCTATGCAGGTTTCGCAATTGCCGAATCGTTAGGCAACCCGTATTTACCTGGGTGTCGGCCGTCTCCTCCTCCCAGATGTGATGCCGACGCTGAGTACGGTGCACCTCCTCCCGTGCCGCATTCGAAATCAAGCCCGCTGCCACCTCCTCCCGGCAGCGGGCTTTTTCTTTGCCCGCACGGCGATGATGCGGAGGCGGCGCCAGCCCCGTGGAGCGAGCGTCCATCTGACGTTACGGCGAAGGCGCCGAGCCCAACCGCTCACACTTTTCCTTGAATTGCTCTAGGCTTTGGCTGTCGCTAGGTTGGCGCTGAGTTCGAAAGCGACTCCCGATCCATCGGAGTGGGACTGCAGCACGGCAGCGCTCCCGCTTACGATGTCCTCCACAACGCGCTTGCGTTCCTGATCGGTCATTGCCTTGCAGGCAGCACTCATGCCGACCAGCGCCATCGTATTCAATCGCAGGAGGGGCGCGCCGTCCTCAAAGCGTATGATACGCGATATTGTCCTTGATCGAACGTCGTGGAAGCCGACGTCCCGGAGCAGCGCCTCGAGCGGCGCCGAGTTCCCAAAGCTGTGGCGCAGGTCTGCGATTGGGCCGAGGAGTCGCTCGGCGACGCGGCGGAGTTCTCGAAAGAAGGGGATTTCCTCATCGGACCGCCAAGTAGCAACCGCCAACATGCCGCCCTGCGCCAGCGCTCGCCGCATCTCCGCCGCCGCAGCGGGCTTGTCGGGAACGAACTGCAGCCCCTGCTGACAGACAACCACGTCGAACTGCTCTCCGTCACGGAGCGGCAGCGCACTGGCATTGCCGGCGCGCCAGTCGATGTCCGGCGCCACGGTGCGCGCGACGGCGAGCATATCCGGGCTGATGTCGATGCCGACAACATAGCCGGCGGCACCAAGCCGTTCCTTGGCAACGCGCGCAACTATCCCTGTACCACAAGCGATGTCCAAGACACGATGGCCTGGGGACAGCCTTACCTCTTCGAAGGTCACTTCGGCCCAAGGGCGAAAGAGAGGACCCACGAGCCAGCGCTCATACATCTCCGGAAAACTTGCCTGACCCATTGCATGGCTGGGCGCCTGATTCTGAGACAGGATCACAGAGTCAGGATGAGGCGAAGACATCAGCGCGCGCGGAACGAGGCGATCAGGCTTTCGGCCATGCGCACGAATTGCGCGCTCGGGCCTTCGGCGCCGACGCTCTGCATCGAGACGCGCGCGCCTTCGAGCAGCAGCGACAGTGTGTCGGCGAGCAGCTCGGCCTGGCCGATGCCGGCATCGCGGCAAAGCGCAACCAGCTTCTCGCGCTGGGCCTCCTTCAGTTCCTTGATGACGCGCCTGGCCGGGTGATCGGTCTCGGTGAGCTCGACGGCGGCATTGGCCATATCGCAGCCGCGGCTGTCGGCGCTGAGCAGTTCGGAAGCCTTTTGGACCCAGGCATGCAGCTGGGCGAGCTTGTCGCCGGGATGCTTGGCCTCGAACTCGTCCCAGATCCTTGACGCCTTCGCCGCCGTGGCGCGCAGGCATTCGACGATCAATTCGTCCTTGGATTCGAAGTGACGGTAAAGCGTCATCTTGTTCGTGCCGGCAGCCTCGGTGATGGCGTCGACGCCAACACCCTTGATGCCGTGCTTGTGGAACATGTCCTGCGCCGTCTCCAGGATTCGATCCCGGGGGCGGGAACGCTCCGCGACGCCGTCAGTCATCATGATCTCCTTTCGTCGTTTCCAAAAAAACCGTCGCCACCTCTTGACTAGGGTGTTACCGGTCTGTAACTTCCAGCATGTTACTTACTGGTAACACCTATATCGCTCGCCGTCAAACGACAAGGCCTCCGATAGCCCTGCCAGAGTGAGATAGGACGCAAAACCTGCCTGTCATGCGGCTTCGGCCGGTGAAGAACGAGAAAAAGCGGCCCGTGATCAATCGATGCGGGCCGAGCAAGGAGCCGCTCCTATGCAAAAGCGCAAAGACCTGACGATCGACGAAGCCATCCGGGATCCGATGATCCGGCTGGTGATGAAGGCGGACGGGATCGACCCAAAAGCCTTCGAACGGATGCTGCGCTCGCGCGCTGCGGAACAGGCGCCGGGCGACGATGACCCGCCATCCTTCCTGGCGGATTCCGGCTCCGGCCGGGCCCGGCGCCTGCGCCATTTCGCAAAACCGTTCGGCGAGGCGTCCGCATCATGGTGAACTTCTTCATCCACCGCCCGATCTTCGCGTCGGCGATCGCCATCATCATGGTGCTCGCCGGTGCGATCGCCTATTTCCTGTTGCCGGTCTCGCAGTTCCCCGACATCACGCCCCCGCAAGTCGTGGTCAGCGCCCATTATCCGGGCGCCAGCGCGCAGGTCGTGGCCGATACGGTCACCACGCCGCTCGAGCAGCAGATCAACGGCGTGCAAGGCATGACCTACATGTCGTCGACGAGCTCGAATGACGGCTCCTCGACCATCACCATCACCTTCGACGTCGGCTATCCGCTGAGCACGGCGGCCGTCGACGTGCAGAATCGCGTCTCGCAAGCGGCATCCTCCCTGCCGGCCATCGTCAACCAGGGCGGCGTGACGATCAAGAAGCAAAACCCCAATTTCGTGCTGATCGTCGACCTCACCTCGCCGGACGGCTCGGTCGATCCGGTGGCGCTGAGCAACCTCGCCTATCTGCAGGTGGTCGATCCGCTGAAGCGCCTGCCCGGCGTCGGCGACGTGCAGATCTTCGGCGAGCGCCGCTATTCGATGCGCGTCTGGCTCGACCCGGACAAGCTTGCCAATCTCGGCATCACCGCCGTCGACGTGCAGAACGCGATCGCCGAGCAGAACGTGCAGGTGGCGGCCGGCAAGATCGGCCAGTCGCCGGCGCCCGCCGGCACCGCCTTCGAAATGCAGGTCAACGCCGTCGGCCGGCTCAGCGACCCGAAGGAATTCGGCGACATCGTCGTGCGCGCCAATTCGCAGAACGGCTCGCTGGTGCGCCTTCGCGACGTTGCCCGCATCGAGCTCGGCGCGCTGCAATATTCTTCCTCCGCCTTCTTCGGCAAGGACCCGACGGTGGTTTTGGCCGTCTACCAGATGCCCGGCTCCAACGCCCTCGACCTGCAGCAGCGGGTCAAGGACAAGATGCAGGAGCTGTCGCAGCGCTTCCCGAAGGGCGTCAACTACGCCATGCATTACGACACGACGCGCTTCGTGTCGGCCTCGATGCATGACGTGCTGATCACGCTCGGCGAAGCGCTGGTGCTGGTCGTGGCGGTGGTGTTCGTCTTCCTGCAGAGCTGGCGCACCACGATCATCCCGACCATCGCCATTCCCGTCTCGCTGATCGCGACATTGGCGATCATGTATATGCTGGGCTTCTCGCTCAACATGCTCTCGCTGCTCGGCATGGTGCTGGCGATCGGTCTTGTGGTCGACGACGCTATCGTCGTGGTCGAGAATGTCGAGCGACAACTGGAGGCCGGGCTCAAGCCGCTTGCCGCGACACGCGCGGCGATGGCCGAGGTGACCGGGCCGATCATCGCCACCACGGCGGTGCTGATGGCGGTGTTCGTTCCCGTCGCCTTCATCCCTGGCGTCTCCGGCCGGCTCTACAATCAGTTCGCGTTGACAGTCGCAATCTCTGTCGGCATTTCCGCCTTCAACTCGCTGACGCTGTCGCCTGCGCTGAGCGCCGCCTTCCTGCGCCATCGCGGCGAGACCCAGTTCGTGCTGTTCCGCTGGTTCAACGCTGGCTTCGACTGGCTGTCACATGCCTATGCGCATGGCGTGCGCATCCTGATCAAGCTGCGCTGGGCGATGCTCGGCCTGTTCGCGGCGGGTCTGGTCGCCACCTATTTTGTCTGGCAGAAACTGCCCTCGACCTTCCTGCCGGTCGAAGACCAGGGCTATTTCTTCGTCGTCATCCAGCTGCCGGACGGCGCTTCGCTCGAACGCACGGATGCGGTGGCGCAGAAGGCGCGCGACATCCTGCAGAACACGCCCGGCGTCGACATCGTCGGCTCGATCAGCGGCCTGAACTTCCTGACCAGCGCCGCCCAATCGAACTCGGCGGTGGAGTTCGCGATCCTCAAGCCATGGGACGAACGCGGCCCAGACCAGAGCGCGTCGAAACTGGTCGAGCAGGTGCGCGGCAAGCTCCTGCAGATGCCGGATGCGTTCGCGCTGTCCTTCGACCCACCCTCGATCCCCGGCATAGGCACCACCGGCGGCTTCGAGTTCCAGGTGGAGGATCTCTCCGGACGCGGCAGTGCGGCGCTGAACGATGTCACGCAGGCGCTGATCGCGGAAGCGCGCAAGCAGCCGGAGCTCAACCCGCAACAGCTGTTCTCGTCCTTCTCGACCTCGACGCCGCAGTTCAACTACGACCTCGACCGCAGCAAGGCGAAGCTTCTCGGCCTCAACCTGCCGGACGTGTTCAACACGCTGCAGATCTATCTCGGCTCGCTCTATGTCAATGACTTCAACCTGTTCGGCCGCACCTTCCGCGTGACCATCCAGGCCGACAAGGACGCGCGCGCCGACGCCACCGACATCTCGCGGCTCTATGTGCGCAATGCGTCGGGCGGCATGGTGCCGCTGAGCACGCTGGGCAGGCTGGTGCCGATTGTCGGTCCGGAGACCGTGCCGCACTACAACAACAATGCCTCGGCCCTGATCAATGGCGGCGCTGCCCCCGGCTTCTCGTCCGGGCAGGCGGTGGCGGCCATGGAACGGGCGGCGGCGAACGTGCTGCCGCGCGACTTCGGCTACGAGTGGACCGGCATCACCTATCAGGAGCTCAAGGCCGGATCTATCGCTTCGGTCGTGTTCGGGCTGGCGATCGTCTTCGTCTTCCTGATCCTGGCGGCGCAGTATGAAAGCTGGGCGATGCCCTTCATGGTGCTGCTCGCCGTGCCGCTCGCTTTGTTCGGCGCCTTCGTGGTGCTCCTGCTGCGCGGCATGCAGATCGACGTCTACTCGCAGATCGGCTTTGTCATGCTGATCGGCCTGGCGGCCAAGAACGCGATCCTGATCGTCGAGTTCGCCAGACGCCGGCGCGAGGAAGGGCTCACCATCGTCGAAGCGGCGATGGAAGCCGCGAGGCTTCGCCTGCGGCCGATCCTGATGACGGCCTTCGCCTTCATCCTCGGCGTGCTGCCGCTGATGTTCGCGACCGGCGCCGGTGCGGCCAGCCGTCAGTCGATCGGCACCACCGTCTTCGGCGGCATGGTGGCGGCGACGATCCTGTCGCTGGTCTTCGTGCCGGTCTTCTACGCGGTGATCGAGCAGCTGCGCGAACGCGGCGAAAAGGAATCGGCCAAGGGCCGCCACGACGCCCCTCGGCCAGAAGAAATTGAACCGACAGCCGAGCCGGCGCTTCAGCCGCTGGCCCAGGCGGCTGAATAGCTCGCCAAGCGGCTGAATAAGGATTGGAGATCAAAATGCGTAGATGGAAAATCGCTTTGGGGACGGCCGTCGCGCTGGGCGCGATCTCGGTGGCAAGTGTCCACCTGCTCGACATGGGCAATCTCGGCGGAGGCACGGCGGGCGCCGCGCCCGCGCCGGCAGCCTTCGTCATGCCGGTGCCGGTGGTGAATGTCGTGAAGAGGACGCTGCCGATCTATCTCGACTACGCCGCGCGGGTCGAGTCGATCCGCAGCATCACGCTGCAGGCGCGCGTGCCGGGCTATCTGCAGGAGCAGAACGCAGCCGACGGCAGCGACGTCAAGCAGGGCGATATGCTCTACCGCATCGCGCCCGATGACTATCAGGCCGCGCTGGACCAGGCGAAGGCCCAGGTGCAGCGCGATACCGCGACGCTCGACTATGCAAAATCCAATCTCGGCCGCGGCACCGATCTTGCCAAGGCCGGTTACCTCGACAAGGACAGTTTCGACCAGCGCACCAGCAATCTGCGCACGGCGCAAGCCGCCCTTGCCGTCGACCAGGCGGCGGTGCGGACGGCCGAGCTCAATCTCGGCTATGCCGAGATCAAGGCGCCGTTCCCGGGTCGTATCGGCCGCAACCAGGCCTCGGTCGGCACGCTGGTCAGCGTCGCCGGAACGGTGCTCAACACGCTGGTGCAGCTCGATCCGATCTATGTGACCTTCAATCCGAGCGAGACCGACCTCGTCCAGATCGAGCAGGCGAAGGCCAATGGTCCGATCGCCGTCGACGTGCTCCTGCCTGGCGAGACCCAGCCCAGCCAGAAGGGTGAGCTCACCTTCATCGACAACACGATCGACCACTCGACCGGCACGATCACGGCGCGCGCCACGATCGGCAACGCCAAGTTCACGCTGCTGCCGGGACAGTATGTGCGGGTGCGCCTGCATGTGAAGGAACAGCCCAACACGCTGATGGTGCCGCAGGTGGCGCTGGGTTCCAGCCAGCTCGGCAAGTACCTCTATGTCATCGGCAAGGGCAACACCGTCGACCAGAAGCTGGTGTCGCTTGGGCCCACCGATGGCGACCTGATTTCCGTGACCTCCGGAATCTCCGAGTCCGATCAGGTGATCACGGGCAATCTGCAGAAAATCGGACCCGGAATGCCGGTCTCTCCCTTGCCGCAACCGAAACCGGCCAGCTGATAACCCCCATCAGTTTCCGGTCCGACGGCGCCCTCGACACCCACGTCGAGGGCGCCGTTTTTGCTATGAGGGTTCAGGCGGCTCCCGACGCTGGCTCCGTGCGCGGCTTAGTGGAATTACTTGCCAAGCAGCGCGACCAATCCCGCAACATCCGCGCGTTCCGCCTTCGCCGGCAGCATGAAGGCGCAATAGGGCTGGCCGAGACGAACCGAGACGGACGACAGCGCGATCAATCGGCCGGCTTCGAGATCCGCGGTCGCCATTGCCTTCTGTCCCAAAGCTACCCCCAGCCCCAACCGCGCCGCGCCGATCGCCAGGCTGGACAGGCCGACGCGGCGGCCATGCGAGGGGTCCGGCGCGCGGCTGCCGCCGGCGGCGGCGAACCAGTCCGCCCAGCTCGGGTGCGAGGCATAGTTCGGCCCCCAATTGGTGTGGATGAAATGGCTCTCATGCACATCGGCAAGGCTGTCGGTTCCGTTGCCGTAGCGCTGCCAGAAATCGGGCGCGGCGACCGGCAGCACCTCGTCATGAACGAGCCGCACCATCTTCAGCGCCGGATAGTGGTAGTCGCCATAAGAGATGCGCAGGTCGATATTCTGGCGCACCACGTCGACGGGATCGTCCTCGACCCGGACATCGATCGCCATCCGCGGAAAATTGTCGAGCAGCGCCGCGAGCCTCGGCGCCAGCCACAGCTCGGCCAGCGAGAACGGCACGCTCACCACGAGGCGCGTGCGCAAGCCGCCTTCCAGCATGCGCCGGCCGACCGCCGCGATCTCGCCCAGTGCATGCGCCGTCTGCGGATAGATGGCGTGGCCGGCATCGGTCAGCGCGATGCGATTGCCGTTGCGCATGAAGAGCTGCTTGCCGAACCAGTCTTCCAGGTTGCGGATCTGCTGGCTGACCGCGGCCGACGACACACCGAGCTCGCTTGCGGCGAGCGTGAAGCTGCCGGCGCGCGCAGCGACCTCGAAAGTCCTCATCGCATTCAATGGTGGAAGCTTGTCCACGTTTTCCTCGAAAGTTTTTCTTGGGAGAGCCTAACAATTTTCCGCGTTGCGGCAAAGATTTCCTTGCCGTGTAGTGACCTCAGATTTCGGAGGACGCTATGATCGAAAATATTCTCGACCTGGACCGCTACCCGCTCGACCGCGAGGGCAGTGCCGAATGGCAGCGGCTGGTGGACGAGTCCAAGGCCGCGCTGGCGGCAAACGGCATGTTCAACCTGGAAGGGTTCCTGCGCCCGGGCATTGCCGAAAAGGCGGTCGCCGAGATCCGGCCGGTGATGGATACGCGCTCGCATGTCCACAAGCGCATGCACAACATCTATTTCAAGCCGTCGATCCCGGAGCTTTCGCCGGACCATCCGGCGCTGCGCAAGGTCGAGACGATCAGCCATACGGTCTGCGCCGACCAGATTCCCGGCAGCACCGTGCTTTCAATCTACGAATACGCGCCGCTGGCGCGGTTCCTGGCGGCGACGATGGACAAGCCGCAATTGCATGTCATGCAGGATCCGCTGGCCCGCGCCAATGTCATGGGCTACCGCGCCGGCGAAGCGCTAAACTGGCATTTCGACCGCTCGGAATTCACCACGACGTTGTTGCTGCAAGCCCCGGAGGTCGGCGGCGACTTCGAATACCGCACCGACCTGCGCTCGGACGACAACCCGAACTATGACGGCGTGGCCAAGCTGCTCGAGGGACGCGATCCTGAAGCCAAGATCCTGCGCATCAATGCCGGCACGCTCAACGTCTTCCGCGGCAAGAACACCGCGCACCGCGTGACCACCGTCGAAGGCAACCGCGAGCGCATGATCGCGGTGTTTTCCTACTACGAACGTCCTGGCGTCATGTTCACCGATGAGGAGCGGATCGGCTTCTACGGGCGAGCGGCTTGAGGCTGCCGGTTCAAAATCCGGAATTCACGGAAATCGGCTCTTGTTAGATTGTCGACAATCTGCTTGTCTTGCAGAAATTCCTCTCGGGAGTCGACACATGGCAAAGCTGGATTTCAGTCCGATCGCGGATACGACGCGCAGGGCGGAGATCGTCGCCCTGCTGAGGCGCGCCATCCTGACCGGACAGCTGGAACCGGGGCAAAAGCTCAATGAGCTCAGGATTTCCGAACAGATGCGGGTGAGCCGCGCGCCATTGCGCGAGGCGATGCGCGAGCTGGTGCAGGAAGGCATCCTGACCAGCATCCCCTATGCCGGAACCTTCGTCATCGAGGTCACCGCCAAGGATATCGTCGACGCCTATTCTCTGAACCAGGTGCTGGACGAGTTCGCCATCGAGAAGACCTGGCCGCAGCGCGACCAGCGCTTCTTCGACGAGCTCGACCGCCGCCATGAAGCGGTGAAGCAGGCGACGCGGGCGAAGGACACCACGCGCCAGATCGAGACGGCGCTGCAGCTGCACGGGCTGATCTACGAATGGGCCGACAATTCGGTGCTGCTGGAGACCTGGCAGCGCCTGACCAGCCGGCTGCAGATGTATTTCGCCCTGCACCAGCGCGCCCGCAACGAGCCGGTGCCGGCCGAGGATGTGCACGAAACCTATGCCGCCCTGCTCAAGGGCTCGGACATGCGCGCCGCCCAGCGCCATGCGCGCGAGCATATCGGCCTCGATTTCGAGGAACTTCTTGCCTATGCGCGCGGCCTCGAAAAGCGCGCATCAAAGAACTGACAGACGTACGGACAACGGACACGAACATGAAGATCAAGAGCATCAAGGCCTATCATGTCGTCCAGCCCTTCGTGGACGGGCCTTACCGCATGTCCAAGGGGCGCGTTGCCGACTGCTTCGACGCGGTGATCGTCGCCATCACGTCGGACAGCGGCGTGACCGGATGGGGCGAGATGGCGCCGCTCGGCAATTTCTATTCGGCCGCGTTTCCGGCGGGAACACGCGCGGGCGTGCCGGAGATCGCGCCGCATCTCATCGGCCAGGATCCGCGCGGGCTGGCCGGCATCGGCCGGCTGATGGACACGGTGTTCAAGGGCCATCCCTACATCAAGTCGGCGCTCGACATGGCGTGCTGGGATCTGGCCGCCCGCGCGGCCGACGTGCCTCTGGTGACGATGCTCGGCGGGCGCGAGAGCGACATGGCGGAGACCTACCGGGTCGTCACCCACGGCACGCTCGACCAGATGGCGGCGCTGGCCAAGCGGATCATCGCCGAAGGGTGCCGGCGCCTGCAGGTCAAGGTCGGCGGCAATGTGCATGACGACATCGAGCGGGTCGCGGCGGTGGCCGCCGCCGTGCCGAAGGGCACGGTGATCTTCTGCGACGCCAATGCCGGCTGGACGCCTTACCAGGCGCGGCAGTTCGCCGACGCCACGCGCGGCATCGACTACACGTTCGAGCAGCCCTGCACGACCATCGAGGAGAACATGTCGGTGCGCCGCATGCTCGACAAGCCGATGGTGCTGGACGAATCCGTCACTTCGCTGGGCGAGATGCTGGAGATCCACCGCAGGGGCGCCGCCGACGGTTTGACGCTGAAGATTTCGCGCTTGGGCGGGGTGACGCAGACAAGGCTGATCCGCGACGTTGCCGTCGATCTCGGCTTCATGATCACGGTCGAGGATACGGGCGGCGCCGAGATCGACACCGCGGCCATGGCGCATCTGTCGCTGTCGACACCGCAAGAGCGCCGGCTGCATGCGATCGCCTTTCACGAATGGGTGAAGGTGCGCACGGCCAGGAATGCACCGCCGGTGACCGGCAGCCATATGGGCATTCCCGACGGCCCCGGCCTCGGCATCGACGTAGACCCGGGCCTGCTCGGCGAACCCTTCTTCGAGATCGGCTGAAATGAAGATCAGGCGCGTCAAGGCAACACCGATCAATTACAGGCTGGAGGCCCCTTATGTCTGGGTCTTCGGCGAGCTCGACGGCTTCTCGCCGACCATCGTCGAGGTCGAGACCGAGGACGGACTTGTCGGCATCGGCGAGGCGCCGACGCCAGGCGCGGCCGCCGTCATCAATGACGTGCTGGCGCCGAGGCTTGCCGGGCGCGACGCCTTCGACATCGCCGGAGCGGAGGAAGTCTGCCTGCCCTTCTGGAGCGGCGTGCAATCGACCAACGACCGCACCCGCATCATGGCCTTCGGCGCCATCGAGATGGCGCTGTGGGACCTGCGCGGCAAGGCCTGGAAGCAGCCGCTCTATCAGTTGCTCGGCGGTGCGATGCGCAAGGACATTCCCTTCACCGACTATTTTTCGCTGCGCGGCGATGGAGCCAAGGTGAAAGGCGAGAAGACGCCGGAAGAAGTCGCCGACTACTGCGTCGAACTCAACGAGCGCCACGGCACGACCTTCTTCGAGGGCAAGTTCTCGACGCACGATCCGAAAGTTTCGCTGAAGATGGTCGAGCTCATCCGCAAGAAGCTTGGCGACGATGCGATGATCCGCATCGATTCCAACCAGGCCTATTCGCTGGCGACCGCCAGGCAGTTGACGCGGCCGCTGGAAGAGCTCGGCGTGCGCAACTGGGAGGATCCGGTGGCGACCAACGAGGAGATGCGCGAGCTTCGCCGCCACACCTCGATCCCGTTCTCGACCCATAACATCGACATTGCCCGCGCCATTGAGCTGAAGGTTCCGGACGCCTTCGTCGGCAACCCGACGGCGCATGGCGGCATAAACCGGATGCTGCGCTTCGTCGGCGCCTGCGAGCACGCCGGCATCGATTACTGGTGCTACAGCGGCGACACCGGCATCGGCAGCGCCTGCTACCTGCATCTGTGCGCCGCGCTCGGCTGGATCAGGGAGCCCAACCAGTCGCTGTTTCGCATGCAGCCGATGGACATCATCGAGGAAGGCCCGTTCGCGCCGAAAAACAACGTCGTACGGGTGCCTGAAGGCCACGGCCTCGGGGTCACACTGTCGCGGGAAGGGCTTGCCGCCTGCCATCGCGACTTCGTCGAAAACGGCCCCTGCAACAAATATCACGACCCGGAAAAGCCCGGGACCTACCGCAGATTGCCGCTGAATTAGGAGGATGTCGAAAAGTAAACAGGACTTATCGAAAAAAGGGCGGCCACGGGCCGCCTGGCCGACAGACAATCCATCAAGAAAATCTGACTTTTCCGTCCCAAGGAGCGGATGGACCGGTCGGAACCGCATGCTACTGTATATCAACCGATACCGAGTGCCTGGACCGGAGAACTCCACGGAACTCGTCTACTGGAATGCACCCGCCAACCATAACAACTGGGGAAAGGGCTTAGACCCATGAGCAAGAACTATCGCATTCTCGATCTGATCCGGCGCGGCCGGACGCCACTCGAAAACCACCTCATCGACGGCCTGATCGACGGCCGCATCAGCCGCCGCGAATTCGTGCGCCACGGCAGCCTGCTCGGCCTGTCGCTGCCGCTGCTCGGCCGCATCGGCATGGCCGCCGGCTTCGGCGCGGCACCCTCGCTCGCTCGCGCCGGCGCGCCCGGCGCCACCATCCGCGTCGGCAGCAGCGTGCCGGCAGCGGCGATCGACCCGGTCACCATCGCCGACGCCGGTGGCCTGCTCGTCATGCAACAGGTCGCGGAATTCCTCTGCGTCGACGGTCCGGACCTCGTTCTGAAGCCGGCACTGGCGGAAAGCTGGTCGCCGAACACCGACGGCACGGTGTGGACCTTCAAGCTGCGCAAGGGCGTGAAATTCCACTCGGGCGGCGAGATGAAGGCCGACGACGTGGTGGCCAGCATCGACCGGCTCGCCGATCCGGCAAACTCGTCCAACGCGCTGTCGGTATTCACAGGCATCCTGCAGAAGGGCGCCTCGAAGAAGGTCGATGACTACACCGTCGAATTCCACCTCGATGCGCCGAACGGCAACTTCCCCTACATGCTGTCGTCCGACAACTACAACGCCGTCATCATCCCGGCGAGCTACAAGGGCGGCTACGAGCAGAGCTTCGACGGCACCGGGCCGTTCAAGCTCGAAAAATACACGCCCAAGGTCGGCGCCTCCTTCGTGCGCAACGACGACTACTGGGGCGAAAAGGCTCTGCCGGACCGCACCGAATTCACCTTCTTCACCGACATCCAGCCGCAGATCCTGGCGCTGCAGGGCGGCCAGATCGACATTATCAACCAGATGCCGGTGCTAGCGGGCGTCGCGGTGCTGAACGATCCGAATGTCGACGTCATCAGCCTGAAGTCGTCCGCGCATCAGCAGCTGCATATGCATTGCGACGAGGGCCCGACCAAGGACGCTCGCGTGCGCCGCGCCATCGCGCTCTGCCTCGACCGTGAAAAGCTCGCCGCCGGCCTGATGAAAGGGCGTTCGGCACTCGGCAACGATAGCCCATTCGCCCCTGTCTACCCTTCGACGGACACCAGCGTGCCGCAACGCAAGCAGGACATCGCGCAGGCCAAGCAACTGATGGAAGCGGCGGGCGCCGGCCAGGGCTTCAAGATGACGCTCACCACCGAGCGCTATCTGGAAATCCCGGAATACGCCCAGCTCATCCAGAACTGGGTCAAGGAAATCGGCATCGAGCTTGAGCTCAACATCTTGGACCAGAGCGCCTATTATGGCGATGCCGTGTTCGGCAAGTCGAACTGGCTGGATTCGGCGATGGGCATCACCGATTACGGCCACCGCGGCGTGCCCAACGTCTATCTGGCGGCACCCTTGAAGAGCGACGGCACCTGGAATGCCGCCCACTTCAAGAACAAGGACTACGACCAGATGGCGGCGAGCTATATCGCGGCCCTCGACCTCGAGGCGCAGAAGGCCACGGCCGGCAAGATCCAGAAGCTGCTGCTCGAGGAAACGCCGGCCATCTTCGGCTATTTCTACGACTACCTGACGGCGACGGCGAAAGGCGTGGCGGGCGTGCAGCCCACCGCCATGTCGCAGTTGTTCCTCGAGAAGGCGTCGAAAGGCTGAGCATGAGGCAAGCATAGATCCCGCACCGCCAGTCTCGAAGGGGGCTGGCGGTTCGCGGCCGGTCGGAGCAGGGCGACAAGGCACCCTGCCCCGACCGTCGTGGCTGGATGATGCGTCCCATGGGAACCGCAACCCTGCTCACCACCATGCATTGGGGGACGTACGAGATCCGCGCCGAGAACGGCCGGCTCGTCGGCGTCGAGCCGTGGAGCGGCGATCCCGACCCGTCGCCGATTGGCCGATCGATGCTCGGCACGGTGCAAGGCGAGCTGCGCGTCGCCCGCCCGGCCATCAGGCGCGGCTGGCTGGAGGGAGACAGGTCCAGCCCGGCAAGCCGGCGAAGCGACGAGCCCTTCGTGGAAGTGTCCTGGGAAATCGCGCTGGACATCGTGGCGGCTGAGCTGGAGCGCGTTCGCTCGACGCATGGCAACAGCGCGATCTATGCGGGCTCGTATGGATGGGCGAGCGCCGGGCGCTTCCACCATGCGCAGGGCCAGGTCCACCGCTTCCTCAACACGATCGGCGGCTATACCGGCTCGGTGCTGAGTTATTCCTATGGCGCGGCCGAGATGATCCTGCCGCATGTGCTGGGCAGCACCGACGCGCTGACCGGCAACCACACCACCTGGGACGGAATCGAAGAACATGCCAAGCTGATCGTCGCCTTCGGCGGGCTGCCATGGCGCAACACGCAGGTGCAGGGCGGCGGCTCGGCGCGGCACGAGGCGTCGGCGGCCTTGCGCAACGCCGTCGCCAATGGCGCACGGTTGATCAATGTCTCGCCGGTGCGCGACGACGCGCCGCGCGGCATCGACACCGAATGGCTGCCGCTGCGGCCGAACAGCGACACCGCCGTGATGCTGGCGCTTTGCCATGCGCTGATCGGCAAGGGTCTGCACGACGAGGCGTTCATGGAGCGCTACTGCACCGGCTTCCAGACAGTGCGTGCCTATATACTTGGCGAAAGCGACGGCCAGCCGAAGGATCCGGCATGGGCGGCGAAACTCAGCGGCGTCGACGCGGCAACGATCGATGCACTGGCCCAGGAGATGGCCGCCAAGCGCACCATGCTGATGGTCAGCTGGTCGCTGCAGCGCGCCGATCATGGCGAGCAGCCCTATTGGGCGGCGATCACGCTCGCCGCGCTGCTCGGCCAGATCGGACTGCCGGGCGGCGGCATCGGCTTCGGCTATTCGTCGACCAACGGCGCCGGCAGGCCAGAGATGGGATTCCGCTGGCCTTCGGTGCCGCAGGGCAAGAATGCCGTGGCGCATTTCATCCCTGTCGCGCGCATGGCCGACATGCTGCTCAATCCAGGCGGATCGTTCGACTTCAACGGCGCTGCGCTGACCTATCCCGACATCAGGCTCGTCTACTGGGCCGGCGGCAATCCGTTCCACCACCACCAGGATCTCAACCGACTGGTCGAGGCCTGGCGGCGGCCCGAGACGGTGATCGTCAACGAGCAATTCTGGACGGCGACGGCGCGTCATGCCGACATCGTGCTGCCGGTGACGACAGCGCTGGAGCGCAACGACCTCGCCTTCTCGAACCGTGAAAACCTCATCGTCGCCATGAAGCAGGCGATCGAGCCCTTCGAAGAGGCGCGCGACGATTTTGCCATCTTCGCCGATCTGGCAGTGCGGCTCGGCACGAGCGATGCCTTCACCGAAGGGCGCGGCGCCGACGAATGGATCCGGCATCTCTACGGCCAGGCGGTGGAGAATGCCGGCGCGGCCGGTGTGAAGATGCCGCCCTTCGACCGGTTCTGGCAGGACGGTCACGCCGAGCTTGCGCGCTCGGTGACGTCGCAGACCTTCCTTGGCGCCTTCCGGGCCGATCCGGAGCGGCATCCCTTGGCGACGCCGTCCGGACGCATCGAGCTGTTCTCTGCAACGGTCGAGTCGTTCGGCTATGACGACTGCCCCGGCCACGCCGTATGGCGTGAGCCGCGGGAGTGGCTGGGCAATGCCGGCCTGGCGGAGAAATTTCCGCTGCATCTGTTGTCGCCGCAGCCGGCCGACAAGCTGCACAGCCAGTACGACCATGGGTCAGTCAGCCGGGCGAACAAGGTCGCGGGCCGCGCGCCGCTGCTGATCAATCGCGAGGACGCGACGGCACGCGGCATCGTGGACGGCGCGGTGGTCAAAGTTTTCAACGATCGCGGATCGTGCCTCGCCGGCGCCGTGCTCACCGACAATCTGATCCCCGGCGTCGTGCAGCTGCCGACCGGCGCCTGGTTCGATCCGGCCCGGCCGGGCGAGCCGGAGGGCCTCGAAAAGCACGGCAATCCGAATGTGCTGACGCCCGATCGCGGCACTTCGCGGCTTGCGCAATCGCCGACCTGCAATTCGACGCTGGTTCAGGTGTCGCGGTTTACGGGAGCCGTTCCGCCCGTGACAGCCTTCGATCCGCCTGCCACTATGAGCTTGTCCGATGCATCCGGCTCGGCTGGGCGCAAAGGTCTTTTGTAAGGAGACGCTGCCATTCTAGCTTTCCTCGTCCGGCGCCTGGCACTGTCGCTCGTCACGCTGTTCCTGCTCAGCGTCATGGTGTTCCTTGGCGGCCAGGTGCTGCCTGGCAATGTCGGGCGGGCCATTCTGGGGCCGTTCGCCGACCAGCGCGCGGTGGATGCGCTGAACCATTCGCTCGGCGTCGACCGGCCGCTGCTCGTCCAATATGGCAGCTGGATCTGGAATTTTCTTCACGGCGACATGGGAACCTCCTATGTCTTCCGCGCGCCGGTGGCGCCGTTCGTCGTCGATGCCTTGGGCAATTCGATGAAGCTGGCGCTGGTCGCCTTCGTGCTGGTGGTGCCGATCGGCATCCTGGGCGGGGTGATCGCCGCGCTCAATTTCAACCGGCCGCTCGACCGCATCATCAGCCTCGGCGGCCTGTCGGTCACGGTGCTGCCGGAATTCGTCACCGGCATCATCCTGATCCTGATCTTCGGGGTGTGGCTGCGCTGGCTGCCGATCGCCGCCGCCTGGCCGAAAGGCGCAGGCTTCCTCACCCAGCTCTACTACCTGATCCTGCCCTCGCTGCCGCTGTTTTTGGTGCTGTTCGGCTATATCGCGCGCATGGCGCGCTCCGGCATGATCGAGGCGCTCGATTCCGACTATACGCGCACCGCGGTGCTGAAGGGCCTGCCCTGGCGAACGGTGATCTGGCGCCATGTGCTGCGCAACGCGCTGTTGCCGACGATCACGGTGATCGCCACCCAGACCGGCTATCTCATCGGCGGCCTGGTCGTGATCGAGACGCTGTTCCGCTACCAAGGCATCGGCTCGCTGATCTTCACCGCCGCGCGCGGCAAGGACTTCCCGATGCTCGAAGCCGGCATCCTCACCATCGGCATCGTCTATGCGGTGGCGACCTTGATCGCCGACTTCCTCTATTCCGTGCTCAATCCGCGCATCCGGCTGGGAGCAGAGCAATGAGCGCGACAGATACACCTGTCAGCCTGCCGACGCCCGACACCGCACAGCGCAGCCCCTGGGGCGAAGTGCTGCATTCGCTCTCCAGGTCCGGCACCTTCCTGACCGGGCTTTTCATCCTTTTGTTCTGGGTCGTCTGCGCGCTGTTCGGCCAGCACTTCGTCCCCTACGACCCGCTGGCAAGCGACATCATCAACGCCCTTGCGCCGCCGGCGGCCGATCACTGGTTCGGCACCGACCAGCTCGGCCGCGACGTGTTCTCGCGCGTCATCGTCGGCTCGCGCGACATCCTGACGGTGGCGCCGCTGGCCACCATCCTTGCGACCATCGCCGGCACCGCGCTCGGCCTCGTCATCGGCTATTTCCGCGGCATCGTCGACGACATCGTCAGCCGCGTGCTCGAAGCCTTCATGGCGATCCCGGTGGTCATCATCGCGCTGCTCGCCATCGTCGCGCTCGGCACCTCGAAGATCACCGTCATCGTCGTCATCGGCCTGAGCTTCGCGCCGATCATCGCGCGCACCGTGCGCTCGGCGGTGCTGGCCGAACGCGAGCTCGACTATGTGGCCGCGGCGAAACTGCGCCACGAAGGCGCGCTGCACACCATGTTCGTCGAGATCCTGCCCAACGTCATCCCGCCGATCCTGGTCGAGACGACGGTGCGGCTGGGCTACGCCATCTTCGCGGTGGCCACGCTTTCCTTCATGGGCTTCGGCATCCAGCCGCCCTCGCCCGACTGGGGCCTGTCGATTTCCTCCAATTACGGCATGATCGGCGGCGGCTTCTGGTGGACGGTGCTGTTCGATGCCCTGGCCATCGCCTCGCTGGTGATCGGCGTCAACCTGGTGGCCGACGGCGTGCATGGAGCGTTCAATGACTGAGCCTAGCCAAGCCGCCAATGCGCTCGAGCTGAAGGACCTCTCGGTCGCCTATCGCGTCGGCCGCCGCAACCGGGCGGTGCTGCGCAACGTCAACCTGACCATCGGGGCGGGCGAAGCCTACGGGCTGGTCGGTGAATCCGGCTGCGGCAAATCCACCGTGGCACTTTCGGTGGTGCGCTATCTGCCGCGCAACGGCTCCATCACCGGCGGCTCGATCGCGCTCGACGGCAAGGATGTGATGAGGCTCGACGCGGAAGCGCTCAGGCGCGCCCGCGCCGACAGCGTGTCGATGGTCTACCAGGATCCCGGCAAGGCGCTGAACCCGTCGCTGCGCATCGGCCGCCAGCTGACCGAGATTTTCGAGCTTACCGGCGTCACCGGTCAGGCGGCGCAAGACAAGGCGCTCGCCATGCTGAACCGGGTGCGCATCTCCGATCCGGCCAGCGTCATGCAGCGCTATCCGCATCAGCTTTCCGGCGGCATGCAGCAGCGCGTGGCGATCGCCATGGCCTTGGCCAACGACCCCTCGATGCTGATCCTCGACGAGCCGACGACCGGCCTCGACGCCACGGTCGAAGCGGAAGTGCTCGACCTGATCGGGCAGTTGCGGCGCGAGCTGTCGGCCTCGATCCTGTTCATCAGCCACAACCTCGCCGTCGTCTCCAACATGTGCGACCGCGTCGGCGTGCTCTATGCCGGCATGCTGGTCGAGGAAGGCTCGACCAAGGACGTCTTCAACGATCCGCGCCATCCTTACACGGTGGCGCTGCTGCGCTGCCTGCCGCGCGGCGGCCAGCGCAAGGACCAGGGCCGGCTCGACACCATTCCGGGCTTCCTGCCCGGCATCGGCGCCACCATCACCGGCTGCGCCTTCGCCGACCGCTGCGCCTTGGCCACCGAACGCTGCCGCGCCGAGCCGCCGCCACTCTACGAGCTCGGCGATGGCCGCCTGTCGCGCTGCCACTATCACGACAAGGCGCAATCGCTGCCGCGCGCCACGCCCGCCGAGATCGCTGCCGTCCCGCCGAAGCAGGCGCCGCCGGTGCTGCAGGTCGAGGGGCTGAACAAGACCTATGCCAGCCACGGCCGCCCGCTGCGGGCGGTGAAGGACGTCTCGGTCAGCTTGAGGCCCGGCGAGACTCTTGGCCTGGTCGGCGAATCCGGCAGCGGCAAGACCACCTTCGCCAGGCTCCTGCTCGGCCTCGTCGCACCAGACGGCGGCGGCTCGATCGAGCTCGAGGGCAAGCAGTTGGCGCCGCGGCTTGCCAGCCGCTCGGAAGACCAGGTCAAGGCAGTGCAGATCGTCTTCCAAAATCCGGACTCGGCGCTCAACCGCTCGCATTCGATCCGGCATATATTGAGCCGAGCCCTGAAGCGGCTGGGCGGGCTCAGCGGCAAGACGCTGGATACACGCCTGGAAGAGCTCGTCCGCTCGGTGCGGCTCACCGACCGGCATCTCGCGGTCAAGCCGCGCCAGCTGTCGGGCGGGCTGAAGCAGCGCGTGGCGATCGCGCGCGCCTTCGCCGGCGATCCGCGCATCGTCGTGTGCGACGAACCGACCTCGGCGCTCGACGTCTCGGTGCAGGCGGCGATCCTCAACCTTCTGGCCGACCTGCAGTCGAGGCAGGATGTCAGCTATATCTTCATCTCGCACGACCTTGGCGTGGTGCGCTATCTCTCCGACAAGATCGCCGTGCTCTATCTTGGCCGCATCATGGAGTTCGGGCCGTCGGAGGCGGTCTTTTCCGGCCCGCACCATCCCTACACCGAAGCGCTGCTGTCGGCGGTTCCAAAACTCGACCGCACCGAGAGCTCGCGCATCCGTCTCGACGGCGAGATCCCGAGTGCGGCCAACCCGCCGACGGGCTGCGTCTTCCACACGCGCTGCCCACGCAAGATCGGCGCCATCTGCGAGACGCAGGAACCTGACCTCACCGAGGCCCAGCCAGGCCACACGATCCGCTGCCATATCCCCTTCGCGGAATTGGCACGGCTGCAGAGGTCAAAGACCGTGGAGACGGCCTGACGACAATCAGGGCACCGGCGCATCCGCCATGCTGAGGGCGCGGTCGCCCTCGGCGAAGCCGCTTGCGTCCGACCAGTCCCTTACCAGCATGCGGAGGCCTTTCAGCGCAATGTCGAGAGCATCGGACGATGCCGGATTGGCGGGATAGGCAAGATAGATCGGGCGCTGGAACACCGGCGTGCCCTCCACGCGCTTCAACTCGCCGCGCTCGATATGCGAGCTCACCGCGCTGAGCGGCAAGTAAGCGGCCGCCTTCTGCGACAAGACGTGCTGCAGGCCGATGAACACCAGCCCGGCCGAGATCGCCGGCTTCACCATGCCGGCAAAAGCACGGTCGTGCTCGATACGGAACTCCAGCCCCCAATCCATCAGGATGTAGTTGTCGGTCCACGATCCTGGCTGCTCGGCGTGCTGGACCAGCACCACCTGATCGACAGCAAAGGTCTCATAGACGATGCCGGGATGCGGCTTCGGCAGATAGAGGATGCAGATGTCGAGCAAGCCCTCGGCGATCTGGTCGACCGCCAGATCCGGGAAACTGCCTTCCAGCCTGAGCGCCACATTCGGCCGCTTCGCCCGCATCCATTCGATCCAGGGCGAAGTGATGCTGTCCCAGAGATAGGCGGGCGCGGTCAGTCTCAGCAGCGTTTCGTAACCATCGGGAACGGCGATGTCCTGGCGCGATTGCTCCCAGGTGCGGGTGATCGTCGAGGCATGCGGCAGGAACTGCCGGCCGGCCGGCGACAGCGTGATGCCGTCACTATCGCGAACGAACAGCTTGCGGCCCAACTGTTCCTCGAGGCCGCGAATGCGCGCGCTGACGGTGGACTGGGCGAGGTTCAGCCGATGAGCGGCGACGGTGAAGCTGCCATGCGCCGCGACCTCCAGGAAACTGCGCAGATTCTCGGTGTCCATGGTTCCTCGCCTTCAGTGTGCCGCCATCGAAAATTCCGATGGCTCCAATCAAAAAATATCGCTTTCCGGTCGCGGTCAACAGTGGCCTAAATGCCAAAGCCCCCCGCGACAAAAACAGGGAATGCCGCCATGCCGAAGCATTTCAGGACGATCGACGCCGCTCGCAAAACCCTCGGCGCAATCGAAAATTCCGCTATCGACGAATTGCTCGCCGGCAGGATCGGCCGGCGCGAATTCCTGCGCCATGGCAGCGTGCTCGGCCTGTCGCTGCCTTTCCTCGGCGGCATCGCTTCGGCGATCGGCCTCGGCGCTCCGCAAGCGCGCGCCGAAGGCAAGCCAGGCGGCACGGTGCGCGCCGGCGTCGCGGTGCCGGGCGGCGCCATCGATCCCGTCACCTACTATGACAGCGGCAGCTATCAGCTGGTTTTCCAGACGGCCGAGTTCCTGTGCGTGACGCAGCCCGACCTGACGCTGAAGCCGGTGCTGGCCGAAAGCTGGTCGCCCAACGCCGATGGCAGCGTGTGGACCTTCAAGCTGCGCAAGGGCGTGAAATTCCACAATGGCGAGGCTTTTAAAGCCGACGACGTCGTGGCGACCTTCGATCGCCTTGCCGACCCGAACGGCACGTCCAACGCGCTGTCGGTGTTCAAGGGCCTGCTGTCGAAGGGCGGCACGCGCAAGGTCGACGACCACACGGTCGAATTCCATCTCGACGCGCCGAACGGCAGCTTCCCCTATTCGGTGTCGATCGACAATTACAACGCCGTCATCCTGCCGGCGAGCTACAAGGGCGACTACGAGAAGACCTTCGAAGGCACCGGTCCGTTCCGGCTCGAAAGCTACACGCCGAAGGTCGGCGCCAGCTTCGTGCGCAATCCCGATTATTGGGGCGAGAAAGCGCTGCCCGACCGGCTCGAGTTCAAGTTCTATGCCGACGTGCAGCCGCGCATCCTGGCGCTGCAGGCGGGCGAGGTCGACGTTCTCGACGCGATCCCGCTCGACGTCAGCCAGGTGGTGCTGGGCAATCCCGACATCACCGTGCTGCGCGTCGCCTCGACCGCGCATCGCCAGCTCCATATGCGCTGCGACATGGCGCCATTCACCGACAAGCGCGTGCGCCAGGCGCTGGCCTTGTGCATCGACCGCTCCCAACTGGTCGACGGACTCTGCCGCGGCATGGCCGCGACCGGCAATGACAGCCCGTTCGCGCCGGCCTTCCCGGTCACCGACAAGTCGGTGCCGCAGCGTACGCAGGACATCGCCAAGGCCAAGCAACTGATGGAAGCGGCGGGGCTCGCCAACGGCTTCGACATGACGCTGACGACGCTGCGCTATTCCGACATTCCCGGCTACGCGCAACTGTTCCAGAACTTCGCCAAGGAGATCGGCGCCCGCATCTCGCTCAACATCGAGGACCAGGACAAATATTACGGCAAGGCGGTGTTCGGCCAGTCGGACTGGCTGGACAGCCCGCTCGGCATCACCGACTACGCGCACCGCAGCGTGCCGAACGTCTTCCTGAAGAGCCCGTTGGTCAGCGATGGTCCGTGGAACGCGGCGCATTTCAAGAACGCGACCTATGACGGCATGGTCGCCGGCTATTTGAAGGCGCTCGACCTCGACTCCCAGCGCAAGGCCGCTTCCGACATCCAGAAGCTGCTGCTGGACGAGACGCCTGTGATCTTCAGCTATTTCCCGGACCTTCTGGTGCCGGTGCGCAAGAATGTCAGCGGCCTGCCGCCGATCGCGGCCGGGCTGCTGCTCGATCGCGTATCGGTGGCGTCATGACCATGGTTGCGCGAAAGAACCCGGCGGCAAACGACGAGAAGAGGACGACGACCATTCGCAAGCCCCATCTGCGCGGCCGCGGGCCGCATTTCCCGGTGCTCGACACGATCGTGCAGTACGAGTTCGAACCGGGCTATGTCGCCTTCACCATGCCCTCGCCCAAACGGATCAGGGTGCAGATCGGGCCGATGATCGTCGCCGATACCACCAAGGCGCTGGTGTTCCAGGAGAGCGACCATCTGCCCGTATACTACTTCCCGATGAGCGACGTACGGGAAGAGTTCCTGCTGCCGAGCCGGACGACGACCGAAGATCCGTTCAAGGGTGTCGCCACGCATTACTCGCTGAACACCGGCATCACGCTGGTCGAGGACGGCGCCTGGCGCTACCTCGACCCCGTCAAGGGCTGTCCGCCGATCGGCGACCACATCTCTTTCTACTGGCCGAAGATGACCCACTGGTATGAAGAGGACGAAGAGATCTTCGTGCACGCCCGCGATCCGTTCCGCCGCGTCGACTGCCTGCCTTCATCGCGGCGCGTACAGGTGATCCTCGACGGCGAGCAGGTGGCCGATTCGCGGCGCGGCGTGTTCCTGTTCGAGACCGGCCATCCGGTGCGGCATTATCTGCCGATCTCGGACACGCGGCTCGATATGTTTTCGCCCAGCCGCTACATCTCGCGCTGCCCCTACAAGGGCATCTCCAACTATTACCATGTGACGACCCCGAAGAAGCGACACGAGAACCTGGTCTGGTACTATCCAGAGCCAGTGCACGAGGCCGAGCGGATCAAGGGGCTGGTCTGCTTCCACCATGAGCTGGTCGACAAGATCCTGGTCGACGGGGTGGAAATCCCGAAGGAAGCGACGGCGGCGTCGGACGGCTATTTCTGAGCTTCGAGGCGCGCCGGCGCAGCCATCTCAGGCCGCTTGATCGAGACCCAGTTCAGCGCATACCTTCCCGGCAGTCAGGGAGGGCGAGCAATGGATCTTTTCAAGCTGAATGGCGACGTGGCGCTGGTCACCGGGGCCGGCAGCGGCATCGGCCAGGCCATCGCGATCGGGCTGGCGGAAGCAGGCGCCGACGTCGCCTGTTTCGGCCATGCGTCCAAGGGCGGGCTTGAGGAGACTGCTCACCGGATCACGGCCCTTGGCCGCAAAGCGTTGGTGCTGACCGGCACGGTTACCTCCGAGAGCGACCTCGCCTCGGCGATCGACCGCGTCGAGGCAGAGCTTGGCGCGCTGACCGTCGCCGTCAACAATGCCGGCATCGCCGGCTCCGACCCTGCCGAGACATTGTCGCTGGAGACGTGGCGCAAGATTCACGATGTCAACGTGGCGGGCGTGTTCTTGTCCTGCCAAGCTGAAGCGCGCAAGATGCTGACGCGGCAAAGAGGCTCCATCATCAACATCGCCTCGATGTCGGGCACCATCGTCAACCGGGGGCTGACGCAGGCGCATTACAATTCCTCCAAGGCCGCCGTCATCCACATGTCGAAGAGCCTCGCCATGGAGTGGGCCGATCGCGGCCTGCGCGTCAATGTCATCAGCCCCGGCTACACGTTGACGCCGATGAACAAACGGCCCGAGGTGGCGGAAGAAGTGAAGGTTTTCAAACGCGACACGCCCATGGGTCGCATGGCGGCGCCGGAGGAAATGGTCGGACCGACCGTGTTCCTGGCCAGCCGCGCGTCCAGCTTCGTGACCGGCCTCGACCTGATCGTCGATGGCGGCTACGTCTGCTGGTAGATCGTGCGGGGTGTCCCGCGAGACACCCCGCACATTTTGATTTCACATCGGGAGCGTTGGCGTGAGCGCGCCGTCCTACTCGGCCGCGACCCCTTTCACCTCGAGATAGCTCTCCATGGAATCGTCCAGCGCCTGCAGCCAGGGCGTATGATGGACCGGCGCCATGGTGCCGGTCATCAGCGAGCGGTAGGCGTTGTCGCGGAAGGTCATGATGTTTTCCATCTTGTGGTGCTCCCACTCCATGAAGGTGCGGTTGACCGCCTCGACGTCGAAGCCCGGATAGTCGGTCTGGTCCATTAGTTCCTTGGTGTAGTCGCCCTGGAACCAGATCATCTGCTCGGCATCCTCGAGCGTCTCCTCGCGCGCGCGCCACCTGGCGCCGTGCTCGGCCATCGCCTGGGCCGACGGCAGCTTGATGCGGCCCATGATGACGTCGCGCGCGTACCAGGCCTGCGCGTCGAACATGTTGAAGGTGTAGAACTGGTCCTGCATGCCGATGTAGAAAAGCTTCGGGTTCTTCTCCCAGACGACGCCTTCGTAGAGATCGAGCGGCCACATGCGGTTGGCGGTCTTGAGCTTGAGGTCGTCGGTCAGGAACGGGAAGGAATGCAGGTAGCCGGTGCACAGGATGATGGCGTCGACATCCTTGGTGGTGCCGTCCTTGAAGTGCGCCGTCTTGCCGACGACCTTCTGCAGCAGCGGCACTTCCTTCCAGTTCTCCGGCCATTTGAAGCCCATCGGCTTGGAGCGGTAGCTGGAGGTGATCGATTTGGCGCCGTATTTGTAGCATTGCGAACCGATATCCTCGGCCGAGTAGGAACGCCCGATGATGAGGATGTCCTTGCCCTTGAACTCCATGGCGTCGCGGAAGTCGTGGCTGTGCAGGATGCGGCCGTTGAAGGTCAGGAAGCCTTCGAAGAACGGCACGTTGGGCACCGAGAAATGGCCTGAGGCGACGACGACGTTGTCGAACTCTTCAGAGTAGGTCACATCGTTGCTGCGGTCATGCGCGGTGACGGTGAATTTCTTGGTGTCGTCGGAATAAGTCACCATGCGCACCGGGCTGTTGAAGCGCACCCAGTCGCGCAGGCCCGATTTCTCGACGCGGCCCTTGATGTAATCCCACAGCACGGCGCGCGGCGGATAGGAGGCGATCGGCCGGCCGAAGTGCTCCTCGAACGTATAGTCGGCGAATTCGAGGCATTCCTTCGGGCCGTTCGACCACAGATAGCGATACATCGAGCCATGCACCGGATCGCCATGCTCGTCGAGGCCGGTGCGCCAGGTGTAGTTCCACAGGCCGCCCCAGTCGCTCTGCTTTTCGAAACAGACGATTTCCGGGATCTCGGCACCCTTGTCGGCAGCCGACTTGAAGGCCCTTAGTTGCGCCAGACCGGACGGTCCGGCGCCGATGACGGCAACACGAGATTTCATTGCGGGCCTCCTCTTTTTTGATTTCCCCAGCGAAACAAATTTCACTCACAGTGACAGTAATTGGGTCTTCGGTGCTGTCAACAAACATCTGCGGCAACGACGTTTGCGTGAAACGGTTTTTGTGCGCAAAAGCCGTGGCGTTCGCGTTCCAGCCATCGGTCCCCTGCGACACTCGTCGGCTTGCAGTCGCGGTTGCGCTCTTGTATCGCCACCGCATATGTTCACCTTGAGTGAAATAAATCCGCGAGAGTCGGGGGCGACATGGCGAACAAGAATTCCGGCACCAGGTCCACCGATGCGGCAGCGAAGGGCAAGGCGCCGTCGAAGCGCGTTTCGGCGGACGGGCGCACGATCCGCACGCCGCTGACGCAGAATCCGCACGCCATCCGCGACACGCGCGAAAAAGTGCTGGAAGTGGCGATCGGCCATGAGGTTCGCGCGTTCCGCAAGAAGCTCGGCATCACCGTCGCCGATCTCGCCACGGCAACAGACATTTCGCTCGGCATGCTGTCGAAGATCGAGAACGGCATCACTTCGCCATCGCTGACGACATTGCAGGCGCTGTCGCGGGCACTGGGCGTTCCGGTGACCGCGTTCTTCCGCCGTTTCGAGGAAGAGCACAGCGCCGTCTTCGTCAAGGCCGGCGAAGGCGTCGACGTCGAGCGGCGCGGCACGCGCGCCGGCCACCAGTATAATCTGCTCGGCCACATCGGCGCCAACACCAGCGGTGTCGTCGTCGAGCCCTATCTCATCACGCTCACCGAGAATTCGGACGTGTTCCCGACCTTCCAGCATGCAGGCATGGAGTTCCTCTACATGCTCGAGGGCGAAGTCGTTTACCGGCACGGCAATAATCTCTATCCGATGAAGCCGGGCGACAGCCTTTTCTTCGACGCCGACGCGCCGCACGGACCGGAAGAGCTGACGCAGCTTCCGATGCGATATCTGTCGATCATCTGCTATCCGCAGAACAGGGCCGGGTGATTGGCTGATCTCGCCCTTACCGCGCTCGTCATTCTAGGGCGAAGCAGGGAGCGAAGCGACGCGCGCAGACCCTAGAATCCATGCCGCGACGCTAAAGCGTTGCAACGGTTACGGAATTCCGCGCACTTGCGCCCTACACCCGAGGTCACGGCATGGATACTCGGGTCAAGCCCGAGTATGACGACATCATGGGGGTTTCGGCCAATCTCCGACGTCGGCGCCGGGGCGCCCAAGGCGGAGATCAGCGGTTCAATCCGGCCCGAATCCCGGTGACGTCGGGCTGCCGTCGTCGAGCTTCGAGAGCCACTCGACCAGCGTCGACCTGTACCGCGTCAGGCCCTTGTAGGTGGCGAGCTCTTCCGGCAGGTCGCGGATGACGCGGTGCAGGCGGCGCGCCCATTTCGGCTGCGTCACCAGCTCGTCCATCTTGATCAGGTAGCAGCGGATCGGGAAGACGATGCCGTTGGAGCGCGGCAGACGCCAGAAGCTCTGCAATTCGACGCGCAGATGCACCTTGTCGCCGACATTTTCGGGCGTGACGGTGGCGCGGTCCGGACCCCATTTGTGATAATTCTCAGGGCTGGTGTCGAGGCGCGGATTGATGGTCATCGTCCAGTTGAGGCGCCTGGCCGGCTTGCCCTGCTGGATGTTGGTGAGGAATTTCAGCGCGCGGGTGAAGATGCCCTTCTCATGCGCCAACGGCACGGGCGCGTGCCATTCGAAGAAATTCATGCCGATGTCGAAGTCGAGCGACCAGTCGGCCTGGGTGGTGACCATGCCGGCATCCATCCACAGATTGCCGTCGCGCTGGTCGAGGATGCAGAAATCGCCCTGGCTCTGGCGGGTGATATACTCCATCGGCCCGTAGGGCAGCGTCGAGGTGTCGCCGAAGGTGAAGGTGTCGTCGATGCCGAGGGGACGGTTGATCCAGCGCCAGCGGTCGCCGTTTCGCTCCAGTGTGAAATGCTCGGGATATCCCAGCGCCTGCTGCTCCATCAGAAGCTCGAGCAGGTCCCAGCCGGCCAGCGTCATGTGCGGCAGCGACTGGCAGCGCAGCGGATCCTCGGCCAGCACCAGCGCGCGGTCCTGCATCTCGGCGACATAGTGCTCGTCGACGTCGATCAGGTTTTCGAGCACGCTGCCCTTCGGCCCGACGACATGCGGCTCGATGTTGACCGCATACATGTAGGCATCTTCGTTGAACGGGAACGGAAAGCGCCTGATGTGCTCCGGGCTGTTCTTGAAGGTGAAGTCGTCGCGAAAAGTTTCCTTGCGAAAGGTGATGCCCATTGACGCCTCCTATCTTTCCAGGACCAGCGACTTGCCCTCGAAGCGCGAGACGCAAGGCATGATCTTGCAGCCTGAACGGTGATCTTCCTCGCTCAGCCAGTGATCGTTGTGGATGAACTTGCCGTCGGACGAGATCACATTGGTCTCGCATTGGCCGCAGACGCCGCCGCGGCACAGATAAGGCGGATCGACGCCGGCTGCCTCTATGGCTTCGAGCAGGCTCTGCTGCTCGCCGACACGGATCGTCTTGCCGCTGACGGCCAAGGTCACGTCGAACGGCGCACCGGGCTGCGGGGCCGCGAAATGCTCGAAATGCACGGTCTCCGGCGGCCAGCCGAGGCTTGCCGCGCGATCGCGCACCCAGTTGATCATGCCGGCTGGGCCGCAGATATAGAGATGCGTGCCGAGCGGCTGCGAGGACAAGAGCCGCTCGAGGTCGATGCGCTCCTCGCGGTCGTCGTGATAGAGCCTGACCCGGTTGCCGTAGCGCTCTCGGAGCACATCGGCATAGGTGCCGAGCGAAGCGGTGCGGCAGGTGTAGTGCAATTCGAAATTGCCGCCGTCCCCTGCCAGTTGCGCGGTCTGCGCCATGAAGGGCGTGATGCCGATGCCGCCAGCCAGCATCAGGTGTTTTTTTGCTCTCAGATCGAGCGAGAACAGGTTCACGGGATAGCTTATCACCATCTCCAGGCCAGGCTTGACGGACCTATGCATGAACAGCGAGCCGCCGCGGCCGACATCGTCGCGCCGGATGGAAATGGTGTATTCGCGCGTGTCGAGCGGCGAGCCCATCAGCGAATAGGGATTGAGCCTGGTGCGGTCGCCGTCGCGCATCTCGACCACGACATGGGCGCCGCCGGAAAAGGTCGGCAGCAGCTCGCCGTCGCGGCGGCGGAAATGGAAGCGGGTGACGAGATCGTTGACGGGAACGACGTCGCTGACGACGACGTCGAGCTTGGTGGTGCCGGTGCTCATGGGAAGGCCTCCTCCATCGGAGGAATCTCGGAGCGATCCTCGGCGTTGATGCACACGCCCTGGAAGGCGGCGAGGCGCCGCGAATAGTGATCGCGCACCAGAAGCAGCAGGCCGCAATGCGAACAAGTGGCCGGCTGCGTGGTCACATTCTCGGTGATGCCCTTGCAGTGCACGCACTGCATGCGCCGCGCCAGCGAGCCGCGATGCTCGGTCTCAATCGAGGTGTGGTCGATGCCGGCTTCGAGGGCGGCCTGCATGGCCTGGCCGATCAGGCCCTCGGTGCCGGCAAGATAGAGGCGCAACCCCATATGGGCGTTGGTCAGCGTCTGCCTGAGCCGCGGCAGGAGGCTGGCGAAGGACGGCGGCAGATGGAGCTGGGCCGGCCTCAGCGCCTCAAGCGCTGAGATGTGCTTGCCCTCGGAGTCGGGAATAAAGACGATCTCGGCTCCGTCGAAGAAGCCGGGCGGAGCCTTGCCGGCCATGTTCGTTATCGCGAGCGCGCCTTCTGCGTCGGCGATGAAAAGATGATGCTTGCCGGGCTGCGGAGAGAGCGTTCCGTAAATGGGCCGGCTGATGATCGTCTTGGCTGCCATTCTTTCCTTCGTGCCCCGAAATCCCTCCCCCTTGATGATGCCTCAGCCCTTGGCGGTCCGCTTGGTCTTTTTCGGATCGTCGAACGGCAAGGGCTGCGCCGTCGCCTTGATGGAGCCGCTCTTGTTGCGGATCTCGAGCTTGGTGTCCTTGACGGCGCAGTCGACATCGAGGCGCGCGATGCCCATCGATTTCTCGACCAGCGGCGAATACATGGCGCAAGTGACCACGCCGACCTTTTTGCCGTCGCGGTAGACAGGCGCGCCTTCGTCGGCCGGCTCCTTGCCGTCGAGCAGGACACCATAGATCTTGAAGCGCTCCTTGCCCTTCAGCCGATAGTGTTCCTCGGCACCGCGGAAGCCGGTCTTGCCGGGGCTGACGGTGAAGTCGAGGCCGAGTTCCCACAGCGTGTCGCCGGGGCCTTCGTTCTCGAACGGATACCTTTGGGAATTATCGTAGGGGTAGAAGAGCAGGTAGCTCTCGACGCGCAGCATGTCGAGCGTGGTGAAGCGGCACGGAATGATGCCGGCGCTCTTGCCCTCCTCGAGGATCCTGTCCCAGATCGTGCCGGCATCCTGGCCGCGGCAGAAGATCTCGTAGCCGCGCTCGCCGGTGTAGCCGGTGCGCGAGATCATCACCGGGAAACCGAAGAGCTGCGTGTGCATATGATGGAAGTAGTTGAGATCGCGGATGCCGGGCACGTGCTTGGCAAGGTAGTCGACGGCGGTCGGTCCCTGCAGCGACAGGTCATGCAGATTGTCGTCGAAGCGCAGCGAAACATCGCGGCCCATCGCCGCCCGCTGCAGTTCCTCGTGGCCGGTGCCGGAGCCGTGCACGACCATCCAGGAGTTCGGGCTGATGCGATAGAGGATGCAGTCGTCCGTGAATTTTCCGGCTTCGTTCAGCATGCAGGCATAGGCCGACTTGCCGGGATAGATCTTTTCGACGTCGCGCGTCGTGGCGAGGTCGATGAGATGCGAAGCGTGCGGCCCGGTGATGTGGACCTTCTTAAGGCCGGAGACGTCCATGAGCCCGGCCTTGGTGCGGATCGCGACATATTCCGCGTCGGCATCCTTGTCGTAAGTCCAGGCGGTGCCCATGCCGCTCCAGTCCTCGAGTTTCGAGCCGAGCGCGCGATGGCGATCCGCCAGGGTCGAGAATCTCCAGGATGCCGTCATCCGATCGTCCTCCGTGCGATTTAAGTCGTTGCCGTTCCCTGCTCCTGCTTGGTGGCGGAGCTTGGTCGAATATTGACCGCAAACGGCGAAGCCCTGCAATCCCCTTGAAGCAAATAATTTCATTGTCAGGCAAATTTCTTGACCTGAACAAACGGTTTACGATGCGTAAATCCGGCTTGACAATTTCGGGAATCGAGCGGAATTTATGAAAAAAATTTCACTCTGTTGAAAGAGTGGACGCCCGGTCGGTTGCGTGGCCGGACGTCGCCAGAAGGGGAAAACCGATGTCCGACATGCAGCAGCGCATCGAAGCGCTGTACCGTTCCGACGTGCGTGGGTCCGTGCTCCTGATCGTCTGCCTGTGGGCAACGATCCTCTTCGTCCTCCTGATGACATGGCCATACATTCCGCACAGCGGCATCAAGCTCGTGGTGGCGGTTGCAGCCGCCGCGGTGCTGATTTTCAACACCGCCGCGATCCTCGCCATGCTCAACCACTACAAGGAAGACAAGGACTTCATCTACGGGCTCGACATCAAGAACGCCGACGCCGCCCGCAACCGTCAATCCTGAAGGGAGAAACCATGGCCCGCTATACCCCGCCGGAGCAAAGCAAGGCCGGACAGGTCTTCGACATCGCGGTCGTGGTGGTCGCAATCTTCGTGGCGCTCTGGCTGCCGCTGAAACTCGGCTTTGCCGGGGCGGCGAAGTCGATCGACGCGCTTGACGCCAAGACCTGGGACGCGCTCGGCCAGAACGCGACCATGGCCTCGATCTGGGAGAAGCTGGGCTACACGCCGGAGACGGCGCACGACATCATCCAGAACCGCTTCCACTACATCATCGACTGGCCGACGCTGATCATCATGGCGATCGTGCTGATCGCCTATTTCGTCTTCCTGTTCCGCGCCTCCGATAAGGAATATCGCGAGGTCATCAACGAGAAGTTCGACGACAAGTAAACTTCGACGACAAAGAGACTTTCGACGACAAAGAGACTTCGACGACAAAGAGTCCGGGGAAAACATCATGTGGATGGGACTGTCTTACGTTTGCTGGGCCATCTCGGCCGTGCTTGCGCTGTGGATGCTCTACGACTGGTTCAAGGTCGATACGACCTATTCCGAGGAGACTCTGACGTCTTCCCGTGAAGGTGAACTTGAAGCCGTTTCCGAAAAACACCGGATCTGAGTGGGGACTGACATGACGGCTGCGGTTGAAACGGCACAAACGACGACAATCCACGGCGACAGGGTCTCGCTGCTTCGGGTGCTCGGCCCGGCGCATGTGTGGGCGCTGGGCGTCGGCATCGTGCTGGTCGGCGAGTTCACCGGCTGGAATTTCTCCGCCGACAAGGGCGGCGCGCTCGCCGCGCTGATCGTCTGCTGGGTGGTCGGACTGCTCTACACCTCGGTCGCCATGATCGATTCGGAGGTGACGTCCACCGTCGCAGCCGCCGGCGGCCAGTATGCGCAAGCCAAGCATATCGTCGGGCCGCTGATGGCCTTCAACGTCGCGCTGTTCCTGGTGTTCGCCTACACCATGCTGGAAGTGTCGGACGCGATCCTGCTCGGCGACACGATCGTCGCCAAGGCCGGCGTCGAGGGGCTGACGCACAACTCCTTCATCGCCGCCACCATCGTCGTGCTCGCCTGGCTCAACTATCGCGGCGTGCTGATGACGCTCAACGTCAATTTCGTCATCACCGCGATCGCCTATGTCTCGATCGTGATCCTGTTCTTCTCCGTCAGCCCGTGGACGCAAGGCGCGGTGCTGAAGCTCAACGAGCTGGTCACGCCCGGCAACGCCCTGCCCTATGGCTGGATCGGCGTCATTGCCGCCTTCCAGTTCGGCATCTGGTATTATCTCGGCATCGAGGGCACGACGCAGGCGGCCGAGGAAGTGCGCTCGCCGGCGCGCTCGCTGCCTTACGGCACTATGGCCGGCATGATCACGCTTCTGATCGCCGCCGCGATGACCTGGTATGTCTGCGCCTCGCTGATGCCCTGGGAATATCTCGGCATCACCTATTATCCGCTATGGGACGCCGGCAAACTGACGGGCAGCCCGCTGCTCGAAAACCTGCTCTTCATCGCGACGCTGCTGGCCGCGCTCGCGTCGGCCAATGGCTGCATCAACGACGCGGCGCGCGCCTGGTTCTCGCTCGGCCGCGACCGCTATCTGCCGAGCTGGTTCTCGGCGGTGCATCCGAAATACCGCACGCCCTATCGCTCGATCCTGTTCCTGCTGCCGATCGCGCTGGCCTTCGCCTTCATCGCCGATCTCAACCAGGCGATCACCTTCTCGATCCTGTCGGGCGTGCTGCAATACACCTTCATGAGCATCAACATCATGATGTTCCGCAAGAAGTGGCCGCTGGGTTCGATCCGCCGCGGCTACACGCACCCCTTCCACCCGCTGCCCGCGATCGTGCTGTTCTGCCTGTGCATGGTGACGTTCTTCGCCATCTTCCTCGGCTTCGGCTCGCAGTTGATCGCGATGACGGTGTTCTATTTCCTGATTTCGCTGTGGTTCCACTTCTACCGCTACAAGTTCGTGCGGCGCGGCGACCAGTTCTCCATGCCGTGGCCGAAGCCGCAGGGTTATTGAGTGGAGTGAAGGCCCGCCTTTCGATGGCGGGCCGTGGCGTGTCGCGATGTCCGAGCTGACGTCAGTATTGCTTACCGGGGCGATCGCACTGGGCGTCGTCGTCCATATCGCCTGGCTGGCGCGTGCCGGCCGCGACAGGGCGAAGGCTGCCTTGGCCGCCGATACGGCCAGCGTTCGCAGCGTCATTGCGGACGCCGCCGACATTTCCGACGGCACGGCCGGCGTCGTCACCTGGGCCGGTTCCTGGAACGGCCAGCGCGTCCAGCTGCGCACCATCGTCGACACGCTGGCGACACGAAAGCTGCCGACACGCTGGCTCAGCGTTTCGATCACCGAGCCGGTCGCGGTGCCGGGTACGTTCGACATGATGATGCGGCCGAATTCGGCGACGACGTTTTCCAATTTCGATCATCTTGCGCACACGCTGCCGAAGGTGCTCGGCTTTCCCGCCGACGCAGTGCTCAGGACGGACCGCAAGGGCGTCGCTTTCCCGCAGGACCTGATCGCCGCGCATACCGGCATTTTTGCCGAAAGTCGCGCCAAGGAATTGCTGGTCACGCCGAACGGCGTGCGCATCGTCTGGCTGCTGGCGGAGGCCGAACGCGCCCGCTACGGCGTGTTCCGGCAGGCGGCGTTCGGCGATACCAGGATCGATCCTGCCTCGATCGAACGCCTGCTCGCGGTGGCCTCGGGCCTGCGCGAAGCCATCAACCGGCGCGAAAGGCAGGCAGCATGACCGACGAGACCGCTTCCTCCGCCCCGGCCAATCCGTATCTCGTGCTCGGCGCGGCGATCGTTTTGCCGGCAAGCGGCCATGTCATGCTCGGCGTGCCGGCGCGCGGCCTGCAGTTCCTGTTCTTCATGGTGATCCTTGGTTGGATAACGACCAAGCTGGCGCCGGCCGAAGCCGGCTTCATCGGCCGCCATGCCGGCGGTTTCCTGATCTATGCCCTCTCGATCCTCGACGCCTACAGGATGGCGCGCATCCGCCACGCGATCTGGGTTCACAAGGCGCGTCCGGACGGCGATAGTGCCGAAGGTGATGTGCCGTCGAATATATAACGACAGGAAAATTTCTTTCATACCAATTGAATTTGGCCAACTCATTGGGTACATCATCTGAGAGCCAAAAAACGCCGGAGGCTGGCATGTGCGGAATCGTCGGACTTTTCTTGAAGGACAAGGCGCTGGAGCCGAAGCTCGGCGCGATGCTGTCGGAGATGCTGGTGTCGCTCAGCGACCGCGGCCCGGACAGTGCCGGCATCGCCATCTATGGCGCCCCTTCCAAGAATGAAGCCAAGATCACCATCCAGTCGGCCAAGCCGGAGCGCGATTTCCGCGGCCTCGATGTCGAGCTCGCCAAGGCGATCGGCGCTCCCGTCAGTCTTGCCACGAAATCCACCCACGCCGTCATCCGTACCGCGCCTGACAAGGTCGACGCCGCGCGCGAGGCGCTGCAGACGCTGCGGCCCGACATCCGCATCATGGGCGCCGGCGAAGCAGTCGAGATTTACAAGGAAGTCGGCCTGCCGGAAGCCGTCGTCGATCGCTTCGACGTGCGCTCCATGACCGGCACCCACGGCATCGGCCACACCCGCATGGCGACGGAATCGGCGGTGACGACGATGGGGGCGCATCCGTTCTCGACCGGCGCCGACCAGTGCCTGGTGCACAATGGCTCGCTCTCCAACCACAACAATGTGCGCCGAGAGCTGATCCGCGACGGCATGACCTTCGAGACGGAGAACGACACCGAAGTGGCGGCCGCCTATCTGTCCAACCGCATGGCGCACGGCAAGAATCTCGGCGAGGCGCTGGAAGGCACGCTCTCCGACCTCGACGGCTTCTTCACCTTCGTCGTCGGCACCAAGAACGGCTTCGGCGTGGTGCGCGATCCGATCGCCTGCAAGCCCGCCGTCATGGCCGAGACCGACCAGTATGTCGCCTTCGGCTCCGAATATCGCGCGCTGACCAAGCTTCCCGGCATCGACAATGCGCGGGTCTGGGAACCCGAGCCCGCAACCGTTTATTTCTGGGAGCACTGAGCCGATGCCGGCAACCATAATGTCGAAAGCCGAGCGGGATCAGAGCCATGCGAGGGTCTTCGACCTCTCGCAACAGTCGCTGCGCGAACTGAACCAGGCGCTGCACAAGCTCACGCCCGGCTCCAACGAGACCGCCTGGGAAGTGCTCAACCCCAAGGGCAGCCACTCTGTGGCGGTCGGCGTCGACCAGCCGGTCAGCATCGATGTGCGCGGCAGCGTCGGCTATTACTGCGCCGGCATGAATGACGGCGCCGCGATCACCGTGCACGGCTCTGCCGGTCCCGGCGTCGGCGAGAACATGATGTCAGGCTCGATCGTCATCAAGGGCGACGCCAGCCAGTATGCCGGCGCCACCGGCCGCGGCGGCCTGCTGGTCATCGAAGGCAACGCCTCGTCGCGTTGCGGCATTTCGATGAAGGGTATCGACATCGTCGTGCACGGCAATATCGGCCACATGTCGGCCTTCATGGCACAGTCCGGCAATCTGGTCGTGCTGGGCGATGCCGGCGATGCGCTGGGCGATTCCATCTACGAGGCGCGGCTCTTCGTGCGCGGCAAGGTCGAAAGCCTCGGCGCCGACTGCATCGCCAAGGAGATGCGGCCCGAGCATATCGAATTGCTGCAGGCCCTGCTCGACAAGGCCGGCGTGACCGGCGTCAAGGCCTCGGAGTTCAAGCGCTACGGCTCGGCCCGCAAACTCTACAATTTCAACATCGATAACGCCGACGCGTATTGAGGCAAGATGACCTACCGCAACCCGCCGACGACGCCGCGCAAATCTGCGACCTTCGACGACTACACGCTTTCCGAAATCCGCCGCGCGGCAGCAACCGGCATTTATGACATCCGCGGCGCCGGCGCCAAACGCAAGCTGCCGCATTTCGACGATCTGCTTTTCCTCGGCGCCTCGATCTCGCGCTATCCGCTCGAAGGCTATCGCGAGCGCTGCGACACCTCGGTGGTGCTCGGCTCGCGCCATGCCAGGAAGCCGATCGAGCTGAAGATCCCGATCACCATCGCCGGCATGAGTTTCGGATCGCTTTCCGGCCCGGCCAAGGAGGCGCTCGGACGCGGCGCCACGCTTTCCGGCACCTCGACCACGACCGGTGACGGCGGCATGACCGAGGAGGAACGCGGGCATTCGAAGCAACTGGTCTATCAGTATCTGCCGTCTCGCTACGGCATGAACCCGCGCGACCTGCGCCGCGCCGACGCCATCGAAGTGGTCGTCGGCCAGGGCGCGAAGCCGGGCGGCGGCGGCATGCTGCTCGGACAGAAGATCTCCGATCGCGTCGCCGAGATGCGCACCCTGCCCAAGGGCATCGACCAGCGCTCGGCCTCGCGCCATCCCGACTGGACCGGGCCGGACGATCTCGAAATCAAGATCCTCGAGCTGCGCGAGATCACCGACTGGGAAAAGCCGATCTACGTCAAGGTCGGCGGCGCCCGCCCCTACTATGACACCGCGCTCGCGGTGAAGGCCGGCGCCGATGTCGTGGTGGTCGACGGCATGCAGGGCGGCACGGCTGCCACCCAGGAAGTGTTCATCGAGAATGTCGGCCAGCCGACGCTTGCCTGCATCAGGCCGGCGGTGCAGGCGCTGCAAGACCTCGGCATGCACCGCAAGGTGCAACTGATCGTCTCGGGCGGCATCCGCAACGGCGCCGACGTCGCCAAGGCGCTGGCGCTCGGCGTCGACGCTGTGTCGATCGGAACGGCGGCGCTGGTCGCGCTCGGCGACAATGATCCCCGCTGGGAGGCGGATTACAGTGCGCTCGGCACCACGGCCGGCGCCTATGACGACTGGCACGAGGGTCGCGATCCGGCCGGCATCACCACGCAGGATCCCGAGCTGATGAAGCGGGTCGACCCGATCGCGGCCGGACGGCGGCTGGCGAACTACCTCAAGGTGATGACGCTCGAAGCGCAGACGATTGCCCGCGCCTGCGGCAAGAATAGTCTGCACAATCTCGAGCCAGAGGATCTCGTCGCGCTCTCGATCGAAGCCGCCGCCATGGCCGGCGTGCCTTTAGCCGGTACCAACTGGATACCGGGGAAGAACGGCTTCTAGGACAAACTTCCAAGACACATAAGCGAGGAACTACATAATGGGGAACGATCTCGCCGCATTCGCCAAGGAGAACGGCGTCAAATATTTCATGATCTCCTACACCGACCTGTTCAGCGGGCAGCGTGCCAAGCTGGTGCCGGCGCAGGCGATCGCCGACATGCAGAAGGACGGTGCAGGATTTGCCGGCTTCGCCACATGGCTCGACCTGACGCCAGCGCATCCGGACATGCTGGCGGTGCCGGATCCGGCTTCGGTCATCCAACTACCGTGGAAGAAGGACGTCGCCTGGGTAGCCGCCAACTGCATCATGGACGACAAAGAGGTGAACCAGGCGCCGCGCAACACGCTGAAGCGGCTGATCGACGAAGCCGCCCGCGACGGCATGCATGTCAAGACCGGCGTCGAGGCCGAGTTCTTCCTGATCTCGCCCGACGGCAAGGCGATCTCCGACGAATACGATACAGCCTCGAAACCCTGCTACGACCAGCAGGCGGTGATGCGGCGCTACGACGTCATCGCCGAGATCTGCGACCATATGCTGGCGCTGGGCTGGGGCCCGTACCAGAACGACCATGAGGACGCCAACGGCCAGTTCGAGATGAACTGGACGTTCGATCACGCGCTGGCGACCGCCGACAAGCACTCCTTCTTCAAGTTCATGGTCAAGTCGATCGCCGAAAAGCACGGCTTGCGCGCGACGTTCATGCCCAAGCCCTTCCAGGGCCTGACCGGCAATGGCTGCCATGCGCACATCTCGGTGTGGGACGAGACCGGCAAGACCAATGTCTTTGCCGACAATTCGGAAGAGCTCGGCCTGTCCGCCAAGGGCAGGAACTTCCTCGGCGGCATCATGAAGCACGCTTCGGCGCTTGCCGCGATCACCAACCCGACAGTGAATTCCTACAAGCGCATCAACGCGCCGCGCACCATTTCGGGCGCGACCTGGGCGCCGAACACGGTGACCTGGACCGGCAACAACCGCACGCACATGGTGCGCGTGCCCGGGCCTGGCCGTTTCGAATTGCGCCTGCCGGACGGCGCCGCCAATCCGTATTTGCTGCAGGCCGTCATCATCGCTGCCGGCCTCGACGGCATCCGCTCGAAGGCCGACCCCGGCAAGCGCTACGACATCGACATGTATCAGCTCGGCCATACCGTTACGGACGCGCCGAGACTGCCACTCAACCTGCTCGATGCGCTGCGCGAATTCGACAAGGACAAATCGCTCAAGGCGGCGCTGGGTGAGGAATTCTCGTCGGCATATCTAAAGCTGAAGCAGCAGGAATGGAATTCCTATGCTTCGCACTTCACGCAGTGGGAACGCGATCACACGCTGGATATCTGATATCTCGGCGGTGCGAGCGACCTCGGAATGAACTGATGAAATATTCGATCTTCTCGCTCGCCCGCGCCGCTCTCTCCGGCCACAAGAATTGGAAGCCGACCTGGCGCGACGCAGCGCCCAAGGATCGCTATGACGTGGTGATCATTGGCGGCGGCGGCCATGGCCTCGCCACCGCCTGGTTCCTCGCCAGCGAGTTCGGCATCCGCAATGTCGCGGTGCTGGAAAAAGGGTGGATCGGCTCCGGCAATGCCGGCCGCAACACCACCATCATCCGCTCCAATTACGGCCTGCCCGGCAACACCGGCTTCTACGAATTGTCGATGAAGCTGTGGGAGCGGATGGAGCAGGACCTCAACTACAACGCGATGGTCAGCCAGCGCGGCGTGCTCAACCTCTATCACTCCGACGCGCAGCGCGACGCTTTCGCCCGACGCGGCAACACCATGCGCATCAACGGCATCGATGCGGAGCTGCTCGACCAGGCGGCGCTCAGGAAAATGCTGCCGTTCCTGAATTTCGACAATGCGCGTTTCCCCGTGCAAGGCGGGCTGCTGCAGCGGCGCGGCGGCACGGCGCGGCATGACGCCGTGGTGTGGGGCTACGCGCATGCGGCGAGCGAACTCGGCGTCGACATCATCCAGAATTGCGAGGTTACCGGCTTCACGCGCGACGCCAATGGCAAGGTGACCGGCGTCGAGACCTCACGCGGCAAGATCGGCGCCGGCAAGGTCGGCATGGCGGTGGCGGGTTCTTCCTCGCGCGTCGCGGCCATGGCTGGCCTGCGTCTGCCGATCGAAAGCCATGTGTTGCAGGCCTTCGTCTCCGAAGCGATCAAGCCGCTCATCCCCGGCGTCATGACCTTCGGCGCCGGACACTTCTATGTCAGCCAGTCGGACAAGGGCGGGCTGGTCTTCGGCGGCGACATCGACGGCTACAATTCCTATGCCCAGCGCGGCAATCTGCCGGTCATGGAAGATGTCTGCGAAGGCGGCATGGCGCTGATCCCGATGATCGGCCGCGTGCGGCTTCTGCGCCAGTGGGGCGGCATCATGGACATGTCGATGGACGGCACGCCGATCATCGACAAGAGCCCGGTGGACGGCCTCTACATCAATGCAGGCTGGTGCTATGGCGGCTTCAAGGCGACGCCCGGCTCGGGCTTGGTCTTCGCCCACCTCATCGCCCGCGATCAATCGCACAAGGAAGCCGCGCTTTTCCGCCTCGACCGCTTCCAGCGCGGCGCCATGATCGACGAGAAGGGCCAGGGCGCCCAACCGAACCTGCATTAGAGATAGAGCACGATGTTATCCAAAAACCGCTCCACACTTTTTGGCATCATGCTCTGAGGACAGCCGGAAACCGATGCGCATTACCTGTCCCTTCTGCGGCGAACGCGAACTCGGCGAGTTCACCTATCTCGGCGACGCCAAGCCGCAACGTCCCGCGGCCGATGCCGGCGAGGACGCCGTCTACGATTATGTCTACCTGCGCGACAACATCGCCGGCATGATGAGCGAGCACTGGTACCATGGCGGCGGCTGCCGGGCCTGGCTGAAGGTCACCCGCAACACGCTGACGCATGAGATTTCGGCCGTCGAGCCGGCGGCGGGCGCCGGTGCCTCCAAGGTTGGTGCGTGATGCGCGGCAATCAGGCAAACCGGCTGAACAATGGCGGTCTCATCGATCGCTCGGCCCCGCTCAATTTCCGCTTCGACGGCAAGACGTTCTCGGGCTTCAAGGGTGACACGCTGGCGTCCGCGCTGGTCGCCAACGGCGTCAAGCTCGTCGGCCGCTCGTTCAAGTATCACGGCCCGCGCGGCATCCTGACTGCTGGGTCGGAAGAGCCGAACGCGCTGGTCGAATTGCGCAGCGGCGCGAGGCGCGAGGCTAACACAAAGGCGACGACGGCCGAACTCTATGAGGGCCTCGAGGCAGCCAGCCAGAACCGCTGGCCGTCGCTCAATTTCGACGTGATGTCGGTCAACCAGCTGTTCGCGCCGATCTTCGTCGCCGGCTTCTACTACAAGACCTTCATGTGGCCGGCGAAGTTCTGGGAGGCGATCTACGAGCCGGCTATCCGGCGCGCCGCCGGTCTCGGCCGCGCAGCGCAGGTTTCCGACCCCGACCACTATGACAAGGCCTGGGCGCATTGCGACGTGGTGATCGCCGGTTCCGGCCCGGCGGGCCTGGCGGCAGCGCTTGCCGCCGCGCGCTGCGGCGCGCGCGTCATCCTGTGCGAGGAGGATTTCGTCCTCGGCGGCCGCCTGCTCGCCGATGGCGGTATGATCGACGGATTGCCGGCCGCCGAATGGGTCGCGCGCGCGGTTGCCGAACTGGCGGCGATGCCGGATGTGCGCGTCATGACGCGCACGACACTGTTCGGCGTCTATGACGGTGGCACCTATGGTGCGATCGAGCGCGTCAACGACCATCTGCCGGTGCCGCCGGAACATCAGGTGCGCCAGCGGCTGTGGCGCGTCGTGGCCAAGCGCTGCGTGGTCGCGGCCGGATCGATCGAACGTCCGATCGTCTTTGCCGGCAACGACACGCCCGGCGTGATGATGGCGTCGGCCATGCGCAGCTACATCAACCGCTACGCCGCCACGCCGTCCCGGCGGATCGCGCTGTTCACCAACAACGAGGATGGCTGGCGCACGGCCGAAACGGCGATCGCCGCCGGACTGCAGGTCGCGGCGGTGATCGATGCGCGGCCGGACGTTTCGCCGGCGCGTCGCTCGCTGGCCAGCAAGGGCGGCTTCCCCGTGCTGCACGGCGCCGTCAGCAGCGTCGATGGCGGCAAGGGCGGCGTGCGCAAGATCTCCGTGTCGCTGACCGGCGGCGCGCGCGCCGAGGTCGAGGCCGACGGGCTCGCCGTGTCCGGCGGCTGGAATCCGGCGGTCGGGCTCACCTCCTATCATCGCGGCCGGCCGAAATGGCGCGACGACATAGCCGCCTTCGTGCCGGACGGCGCGCCGCCCGGCATGGTCGCGGCGGGCGCGGCCAACGGCGCTTTCGGACTTGGCGCCTGCCTGCGCGAAGGGTTTGAAGCCGGCGCTGCCGCGGCACGCGATGCCGGACGCAGCGGCAATATCGGATCGATGCCGGTCGCCGACGACGAAGCCTTTTCGATCACCCCGCTCTGGCATGTCGCCGGCAAGGGCAAGGCCTTCGTCGACCAGCAGCACGACGTCACCGCTTCCGATGTCGAGCTGGCGCAGCGCGAGGGTTTTCAATCGGTCGAGCACCTGAAGCGCTACACGACGCTCGGCATGGCGACCGACCAGGGCAAGACCTCGAATGTCGCCGGCCTCGCCATCATGGCCGCGGTCAGCGGCAAATCCATTCCCGAGACCGGCACGACGATCTACCGGCCGCCTTACGTGCCGGTCGCCATCGGAGCCTTCGCCGGCCATCACCGCGACGAGAATTTCCATGCGACGCGGCTGACGCCGTCGCATCACTGGGCGGCCGAACAGGGCGCAGTGTTTGTCGACACCGGCCTTTGGAAGCGCGCGCAGTGGTACCCCCGCGCGGGCGAGAAGGACTGGCTGGAATCGGTCACCCGCGAGGTCAAGGCGGTGCGCAGCGGCGTCGGTTTCTGCGATGTCTCGACGCTGGGCAAGATCGATGTGCATGGGCCAGACGCCGGCACCTTCCTCGACCGCGTCTATATCAACGCCTTCTCCAGCCTTGCCGTCGGCAAGGCGCGCTACGGGCTGATGCTGCGCGAGGACGGCATCGTCTATGACGACGGCACGACCTCGCGGCTGGCCGAGGACCATTACTTTCTCACCACCACGACGGCGAAGGCCGGACTGGTGATGCAGCACCTGGAATTCTGCCGGCAGGTGCTGTTCCCCGAGCTCGACGTGCAGCTGACCTCGGTCTCCGACCAATGGGCGCAGTTCTCGATCGCCGGACCGAAGACGCGTGACCTGCTCAAGGAGATCGTCGATCCGGCCGAGGACCTGTCGAATGAAGGTTTCCCGTTCATGGGCGCGCGTGAGGTCAAGCTGCGCGGCGGCCAGAAGGCAAGGCTGTTCCGCATTTCCTTCTCCGGCGAGATGGCGTTCGAGATTTCGGTGCCGGCGCGTTACGGCGAGGCCATGGCGCGCAATCTGATGATCGCGGGAAAACCGTTTGGCGTGACGCCCTACGGCACCGAGGCGCTCGGCGTGATGCGCATCGAAAAGGGCCATGTCGCCGGACCGGAACTCAACGGCACCACCACGGCGGGCGATCTCGGCCTGGGCAAGATGATGTCGACCAAGAAGGATTTCATCGGCCGCGTCATGGCCGGCCGCGAGGCGCTGGTCGCGCCGAACCGGCAGGTGGTCGTCGGCATCAAGCCGACCGACAAGGCACGCCGCCTGCGCTCCGGCGCGCATATCATCCCGAAGGGCGAAACACCCGGCCCCGGCAGCGACCAGGGCTATGTCACCTCGGTCTGCTTCTCGCCGGTGCTCGACCAGTGGATCGGGCTCGGCCTTGTCGAGCGCGGGCGCGAGCGCATCGGCGAGATCGTGCGGGCGCATGATCCGCTGCGCGGCGAGGACTATGATGTCGAGCTCTGCAATTCCGTCTTCTACGATCCGGATGGAGGGCGCCAGCGTGGCTGATTTTTCCTGGGATGTCCGCAGCCCGCTCGACCGCGCGCTGGTCGCCGGCGCTTACGGCGCGCAAGGCGAAGCCGGCGTTTCGCTGACCGAGATCCGCAATTTCGACCTCGTGCAGGTCATGGCGCGGCGCGGCAAGGCTGCCAAGATGGCGAAGGCCGCAAAGACGCGCTTCGGCGTTGCCGCGCCGGAAACGCCCAGGGCGGTCGACGCGGCCGACGCGACACTGATCTGGTCGGGACCCGGCCAGTTCCTCGTGCTGTCCAAAGGCGGCAAGTACACGATGGATGGGCTTGCGCCTGTCTTTGCCGGCTCGGCCTCGCTGTCCGACCAGTCGCATGCGCGGGCGCTGATCAGCGTCTCTGGCGAGAAGGCGCGCGCGATGCTTGCGAAGCAGTCGTCGATCGATCTGCATCCGGATGTGTTCGGCGTCGGCGCGGCGGCTGCCACATCGATGGATCATACCAGCGTCACGCTGTGGCGCGGTGACGACCTGGCGGACGGACGCGCCGTGTTCAATCTCCTGGTGTTCGCGACCTTCGCGGAGAGCCTGTGGCACACGATTCTGGACTCGGCTGCCGAGTATGGCGTCACGATCAGCCATTCCGAAGAGTTGGCATAGCGACGCGCCTTTCCCTTCTCGCCTTGCCAAACGCCATCGCCCTGCTATTCTCTCAGCGAAAATAATTTTACACACAGGCAAACTTGTTTCTCGCTCGGAGGAGGGTTTGAGATGAGCCGGTCGCCCTACCCCGCCGTCCTGTCCGGACCGCCCCGTCCAAGCCTGATCCTGAGGCCCGGCCAGATCGCGCTGCCGCCGGGGATGGAACGCTATACCGTGCAGGGCAACGGCGCGGTGCTGATCGACGTCGAGGCCGGCGACAGCGTCAGCGTGACCAATGTCGAGGGTGGGCAGCCCTGCGAGCTTCTGGCCTGGGATACATCCGGCACGACCGATCCCGGCATTTTCGGAGAACGGTCGAACAGCAATGCAGCCGGCATCAAGGCGCTGCTCGCCGAGGGCGACGACAGCCTTTCGGCGCTGCGCCTCAGCCTCGAGCGTCGCAAGGTAGAGCTCGACCAGCCAAAGGCCGTGCGCGTGTTCGGCGGCGCCACGCCAGCCGGCACCGAGCAGAGCTTTTCCGTCCAGCGCGACGGCGCGCTGCTGATCGCGGCGCCTGGCGGGCCGATGCTGGTCGACGGCCACAACACGGCGACGCCGCTCACCGTCCTGGTGCGCCGCGCCACGATCCGGCTGAAGACCAGGTCGCAGCTTCCCGATCCGCTCGCCGATCCGGTGCTCGATCTCAGAGTGCATTCGGCGACCGCCGAATCCTATTTCGTCAAGGCCGGCGACTATCTGCAGATCATCGATGTCGATGGCCGGCAATGCACCGACTTCCAGTGTTTTTCGGCGCGCAAGCTGGACAAGGACCGCGACCTGCCGCTCGACGTGACGACGACCCGCACGCTGATGGGCTCGGCCTATCCGATGCCCGGCCTGCATTCGAAATATTACGACCAGGACATGGAGCCGCTGGTGGAGGTGGTGCAGGACACATGCGGCCGGCACGACGCCTTCGCGCTCGCCTGCGCCGCTAAATATTACGACGACATCGGCTATCCCGGTCACACCAACTGCTCGGAGAATTTCAACAAGGCGCTGGCAGACAAGGGTGTCACGCCCCGCGCCGGCTGGATGGCGATCAACTTCTTCTTCAACACGGCGATCGACGCGCATGGCGTGATGGTGTCGGACGAACCGTGGTCGCGGCCGGGCGACTACGTGCTCTTGAGGGCGCTCACCGACATCGTCTGCGTGTCCTCGGCCTGCCCGGACGACACGACGCCCGCCAATGGCTGGGACCTCACCGACATCCATGTGCGGACCTATTCCGGCCAGCACAAATTCTCGCGAGCGATCGCCAGACGCATGAAGCCCGACTCGGAACCGAAAATGACCCGCGAGACAGCCTTTCATTCGAGCTTTGCCAAGCACACGCGCGACTTCGTCGAATACAGGGGTTATTGGCTGGCCAATTCCTTCGCCAAGGAAGGGCCTATCGCCGAATACTGGGCCTGCCGGCAGGATGCCGTGATCATGGACCTGTCGCCGCTGCGCAAATTCGAGGTCACCGGCCCGGACTCCGAAGCGCTGCTGCAATACACGCTGACCCGCGACGTCAAGAAGCTTGGGGTCGGCCAGGTCGTCTATACCGCGATGTGCTACGAGCATGGCGGCATGATCGACGACGGGACGTTGCTCAGGCTCGGCAAGGATAATTTCCGCTGGGTCGGCGGCGACGATCTTTCCGGCGAATGGCTGCGCGAGACGGCGAAAAAACTCGGCCTCAACGTGCTGGTCCGCTCCTCCACCGACCAGATGCACAACATCGCCGTGCAGGGACCGAAGAGCCGCGACATATTGAAGGAAGTGGTCTGGACCTCGCCCGTGCAGCCATCGATCGGCGAGCTCGAATGGTTCCGCTTCGCCGTCGCGCGCATTGGCGGCGGCAACGGCATTCCGGTCGTGGTCTCGCGTACCGGCTATACGGGGGAGCTCGGTTACGAGATCTGGTGCCATCCGCGCGACGCCGAAAAAGTGTTCGACGCCGTCTGGGAGGCCGGCCAGCCGCACGGGCTGAAGCCGATGGGCCTGCAGGCGCTCGATATGGTGCGCATCGAGGCGGGACTGATCTTCGCCGGTTACGAATTCTCCGACCAGACCGATCCGTTCGAGGCCGGCATTGGCTTCACCGTGCCACTCAAGACCAAGGCCGACGACTTCATCGGCCGCGACGCGCTGATCCGGCGCAAGGAGCATCCGCAGCACAAGCTCGTCGGTCTCGACATCGATGCCAATGTCGCCGTCGGCCACGGCGACTGCGTCCATGTCGGCCGCGCCCAGATCGGCGTCGTCACCTCCGGCATGCGTTCGCCGGTGCTCGGCAAGACCATCGCGCTGGCATGGCTAGACGTCACTCACGCCGAGATCGGCACGGAGGTCGAGATCGGCAAGCTCGACGGCCATGCCAAGCGGCTGCCGGCGCGTGTCGTCGCCTTCGCCCATTACGATCCGCAGAAGACCAAACCGCGTTCCTAAAGCTGGGTTTCTGAAAGCCTCCCGAGGCGGATCCGACCCTCGCCGGCCGCCACCGGCGGCGGTCGGGTCAATGTTTCGCAAGCGTAATGTGCATGACATTCACAAAACGCTTGACGCGAAAGCGCGCCGGATCAATCTTCACTCTTAAGAAAAAAATACGACTGAGTGGAAACACGACGGGTCGACGCTGATTTGCCGGGGAGCAAGCTTCGCGAGAGCCGAAGCGTCGCTGGCGGGGAACAACAAAAAGGGGAAGACACAAGATATGAGCACGATAAGCACGGCCCTCGAGCAGCCTGCCGAAAGCAAGCTGCTCAGGCATATCGACTGGCGTGGCGCCTTCTGGGTGGCAAGCGGCGTTCCAGCGCTGGTCCTGTTCTCGATCGGCGGCATTGCCGGGACGACCGGAAAGCTCGCCTTCCTGATCTGGACGGTGTCCATGATCATGGGTTTCCTGCAATCCTTCACCTACGCCGAGATCGCCGGCCTGTTTCCGAACAAGTCGGGCGGAGCCTCGATCTACGGCGCGACGGCCTGGTTGCGCTACTCGAAATTCATCGCGCCGCTGTCGGTGTGGTGCAACTGGTTCGCCTGGACGCCGGTGCTGTCGCTCGGCTGCTCGATCGCGGCCGCCTATATCCTCAATGCGCTGGCACCGGTGCCGATCTTCACCGACACCTCGCCGGAAGTGATCGCCTATATCGCCGCGCATGCCGGAACCGCACCCGCCGACGCGATCGCCGCGGTCACGGCCGCCGCGACGCCGGCGATCCGCACATGGTCGCTGTGGGGCCACACGCTCGGCCCGGTGTCGTTCACCTTCAACGCCACCTTCTTCATCGGCGCGGTGCTGATGCTGATCATCTTCTCGATCCAGCATCGCGGCATCCTCGGCACGGCCAGTGTGCAGAAATACATCGGCCTTCTGGTCATCATCCCGATGCTGATCGTCGGCGTCGTGCCGATCTTCACCGGCCAGATCGACTGGGCGAACTTCTCGCCGCTGGTGCCGTTGGCGGCCGCCTACGCGCCCGACCCGGGTTCGTGGAACATCGCCGGCTGGACGCTGGCGCTGGGCGGCATGTTCATCGCGGCATGGTCGACCTACGGCTTCGAGACGGCCGTCTGCTACACATCGGAGTTCAAGAACCCCGGCACCGACACGTTCAAGGCGATCTTCTATTCCGGCCTGCTCTGCATGCTGCTGTTCATCCTGGTGCCCTTCACCTTCCAGGGCGTGCTCGGCCTGAACGGCATGCTGGCGACGCCGATCGTCGACGGCTCGGGCGTCGCCGACGCGCTGGCCGGCATGGTCGGCGGCGGCAAGATCATCCACAGCCTGCTGGTCATGCTGATGATCCTGGCCCTGGTGCTCTGCATCATGACGGCGATGGCCGGCTCCTCGCGCACGCTCTACCAGGGTTCGGTCGACGGCTGGCTGCCGCGCTATCTCAGCCACGTCAACGAGCATGGCGCGCCAACGCGGGCGATGTGGACCGACCTCTGCTTCAACCTGATCGTGCTGGCCATCGCCTCGGCCGACGCGACGAGCTTCTTCTTCATCCTCGCGGTGTCGAATTGCGGCTACATCATCTTCAACTTCCTCAACCTCAACGCCGGCTGGATCCATCGCATCGACAACGGCCACATCAACCGCCCCTGGAAGGCGCCGACCTGGCTGCTCGGCATCGGCGCGATCTTCGCCTATGTCAACGCCATCTTCATGGGCGCCGGCGCCAAGGTGTGGAACCCGATGGCGCTGTGGGCCGGCCTGATCACCGCTGCCTTGATCATCCCGGTGTTCTGCTTCCGCCACTACATCCAGGACAAGGGCAAGTTCCCCGATCACATGCTGGCCGACCTCGGCATGGCGGGCGCCGACCTCTCGGTCAAGAAAGCGGGCATGCTGCCTTACCTGACGCTGATCGCCGGCGTGGCGGTGATGCTGATCGCCAACTGGGTGTTCGTCATCTGACATGGCAACCTGAAAGAGACGGGCGCGCCTCGGCGCGCCCGTTTCATTTCATTTGGCGCCAGTAAGCGAAGACTGACCGGCGCATGGCGTCGTCGAGACGTGGTTGCCCGTACATGCAGATCATCCGTCACCGTCCGATGACGATGGCAGATGATTCCAGGTTGCCACCTTATTCCGCGGCCAGGGCCAGCTGCGGCCGTTCGATGCCTTCGATCTTCTCCGGCTCAGGCGCCTGCTCGTCGGTCTTGGCCTTTTTCGGCGCGCGGCCGAAGAACAGGGCGTAGCCGGCAGGCAGCACCAGGATGGTGAGCACGGTGGCGACCAGGATGCCGCCCATCATGGCGTAGGCGAGCGGCCCCCAGAAGACGGCGCGCGAGATCGGGATCAGCGCCAGCACGGCGGTCAGCGCCGTCAGCATGATCGGCCGGAAGCGGCGCACGGCAGCACCCACGATCGCTTCCGATCGCTCCATGCCGGCCGCGATATCCTGGTCGATCTGGTCGACCAGGATGATCGAGTTGCGCATGATGATGCCGAGCAGCGCGATGACGCCGAGGATGGCGACGAAGCCGAACGGCGCGCCGCTGATCAGCAGCGCCGCGGCGGCGCCGATGATGCCCAGCGGGCCAGTGGCCAGCACCAGCATCGACTTGCCGAAATGCTGCAGCTGGACCATCAGGAGCACGACGATGATGGCGAGCATGATCGGCGCCTTGGCGGCGATCGAGGCCTGGCTCTCGGCCGAATCCTCGGCGCCGCCCTGGATTTCGACCTTGTAGCCAGGCGCCAGGCCGGCGCGCAGGTCCTTCATGTCGTTGTACATCTTGGTGACGACGTCGTTCGACTGCACGCCGTCCGGCAGCGTGGCGCGCACGCTGATCGTCGGCAGGCGGTCGCGCCGCCATTCGATGCCCTGCTCCATGACGGGCACGACCTTGGCCACTTGCGACAACGGCACCGAGCCGCCGAAGTCGGTCGGGATATAGACGGAGTCGACCGAGGACAGCAGCTTGCGGGTGGCGTCCGGCTCGCGGGCGACGATCGAGACCGTCTCCTCGCCGTCGCGGAAGTCGTCGAGCGGCGCGCCGGACATGGTGGCCTGCAGCATCTGGCGGATGCGCTGCGAGGTGACGCCAAGGGCGCGAGCGCGATCCTGGTCGATCACCAGCTTCATCGCCGGCACCGGTTCCAGCCAGTCGTCATGGATGGCGCCGAGCAGCGGATTGGCCTGGAACTTCGCCTTCACCTCATCGGCGATGCGGCGCACTTCCTTGCGGTCCGGGCCCATGACGCGCATCTGCACCGGCCAGCCCGTCGGCGGACCGAGGAAGAGACGGTCGACCTTGCCGCGGATCGAGGGGAAGTCCTGCGCCAGGATCTTGCGCATCTTGACGATCAGCCGCTCGCGCGCGGGCTCGTCCTTGGCCATCACCAGGAGCTGGGCGAAGTTCGGATTGCGGAGCTGCTGGTCGAGCGGCAGGAAGAAGCGGGGCGCCCCTTCGCCGATATAGGTGGCGATGAAGCGCTTGTCCGGATCGTCCGCCATCTTGCCTTCAAACGACTTGGCCTGGTTTTCGACTTCCTTGATCGAGGTGCCTTCCGGCAGCCACAGGTCTACCAGGATTTCCGGGCGCGAGGATTGCGGGAAGAAGTTCTGCGGGATGAATTGGAAGGCCCAGAGGCTGGTGGCGAAGGTGACCAGCGTCATCACCAGCACGATGATGCGGTGGCGCACCGCCCAGGCGACGGTCGCGCGCAGGCGGCGGTAGAAGCCGGTATCGAAGACATCATGATGGGTGCCGGCATGCTTGCGCTGCTTAAGGATCATGTAGCCCAGCCACGGCGTGAAATAGACCGCGACGAACCACGACACGACGAGCGCGATGCCGACGACATAGAACAGCGTGCGCACATATTCGCCGGCGGTCGAGGCGGCGAAGCCGACCGGGATGAAGCCAGCCGTGGTGATCAGCGTGCCGGTCAGCATCGGGAAAGCGGTCGAGGTGTAGGCGAAGCTTGCCGCCTCGATCTTTACCAGCCCTTCCTCGAGCTTTCGCTCCATCATCTCGACGACGATCATGGCGTCGTCGACCAACAGGCCGAGCGCGATGATGAGGGCGCCGAGCGAGATGCGCTGCAGGTCGATGCCGATCTCGTACATGATGGCGAAGGTGGCGGCCAAGACCAGCGGGATGGCGATGGCTATCACCAGGCCCGAGCGCCAACCGATCGACAGCAGCGAGACTGCAAGGACGATGAGCAGCGCCTCGCCGAGCGCCTCCATGAACTCGCTCACCGCGTCCTTGACGACCTGGGGCTGGTCGGAGATCTGGTCGACCGACACGCCGTAAGGCAGCCCCACCTCGAAGCGCTGATAGGTTGCCTCGACATCCTTGCCGACGTCCCTGACGTTAAAACCCTTGGCCATGACGACGCCGAGCTGGACGCTCTCATGGCCGTTGAAGAGGTATTTGTTGTCGTAAGGATCCTGAAGGCCGGAAGAGACCGTGGCGATGTCGCCGAGGCGCGTCACCTGACTGCCGGAGCGCAGCCTCAGCTCGCGGATGTCGGCAGCCTTGGTGACGTCGCCCTCGACCGAGATGCGCACCGAACGCAGGCCGGTGTCGACGGAGCCCGCCGGATCGACGGCGTTCTGCCCCTTCACGGCGTTCTGCAGGTCGACAATGGTCAGGCCGCGCTCGGCCAGCGCCTTGGACGAGACGTCGATATAGATCTTCTCCGGCTGGTCGCCGATGATGACGGCCTTTTCGACGCCAGGCGTCGTCAACAGCATGTCGCGCGCCTGGATGGCGAATTTCTTCAGCTCCGGATAGGTGAAGCCGTCGCCGCTGATCGAATGCAGCGTGATGAAAGTGTCGCCGAACTCGTCGTTGAAATAGGGGCCGAGCAGGCCCTGCGGCAATTCATTGGTGATGTCGCCGACCTTCTTGCGCACCTGGTAGAAGGCGTCCTTCACCTCCTCGGCATTGGTGTCTCCCTTGACCTGCAAGGTGATGATGGCGCTGCCGGCGCGGGTGTAGGAGCGGACGAAATCGAGATGCGGCGTTTCCTGCAGCTTGCGCTCGATCTTGTTGACGACCTGGTCCTCCATGTCCTGGATCGAGGCTCCGGGCCAGACCGCCTGCACCACCATGACGCGGAAGGTGAAATCCGGGTCTTCCTTCTGGCCCATGCGCATCAGGCCGAGGGCGCCGGCAAGGATGATCAGGCCGAACAGGAAGCGGGCGATGCTCGGATGTCCGATCGCCCAGCGCGAAAGGTTGAAGGGCCGCTTTTCAGTGCTGCTGTCGGTGGTGGTCATGGCACACGTCCAGTCCAATTGATCGGCAAGGCACGCTCGCTTGGCATGCCGCTTCTAAGTTCGGTGGGCTTCCGGGCGGCGGGACCCCTCAAGCGGAGAGAGACTCGCAAATCGCGCTGGACGCGGCACTGCTGCGGGGGAGCCAACATGCCGGCATCTCACGATCGGGCGTTCGCCGCCCGGAACCCATGCCTTCCCCGGCCCGCGGCTTGACGCAGCGAGAGCGGGAAAGGCGTCTGTTGCGCCTGACTTCAGGTCTTAGTTCGATGCATGTCGTTGTCCCAAAACCGCTTCGCACTTTTGGGCGACAAGCATCAGTGCAGGCTGCTGGTGGTCGCGACGTCATCCGCCGAGGCGGATTGCTGGGCGTCGCCGGAAAGCTTGACCTTCAGGTTTTCGGTCATGAACTGGGTGCCAGCCGCGACCACCACGTCGCCCTGTTTCAGGCCGTCGGCCACGGCGACGCCGTCGGCGGTGAAGTTGGCGACCTTGATCGGACGGGGATGCACCGTGTCGGAGGCGCGATCGACCGTCCAGACGATCTGCTTGCCGTCCTTCTCGGTCATCGCGGTCAGCGGGATCGATACCAGTTGCGCCTTGCTGCCGACGGTCGCCTGGACATTGGCGGTCATGCCGAGCAGCACGCGCGGATCGTTGGGGAGCGAAACCCGGACGGCGAAGGTGCGCGACTGCGGATCGGCGCTGCCGGCGACTTCACGGACCTTGCCGTCAAGGGTGAGCCCTTCGTCCGACCAGAAGTTCGCCTTGACCTCCTTGCCGGGCTTGAAGCCTGCGATATCCATCTCCGGCACCGCGATCGACACTTCCTTCTCGCCATCGACCGCGACGGTCATCACCGGCGTGCCGGCGGCGACCACCTGGCCGACATCGGCGGAGATGGCGGTGACGATGCCGTTCTTGCTGGCCTTGAGATCGGCATACTGGACCTGATTCTGCGCCTGGGCCAGCGTCGAGCGCGCGGCATCGCGCGTCGCCACCGCCTGGTCGTAGGTCAGCCGCGCCTGATCGAGCTGCGATTTCGGCGCGAAGTTCTTGGCATAGAGCTGTTCGGCGCGCTTCCTGGCGAGGTCGACGGTCTCGACCTGGCGCTCGGCGGCGTCGAGGCTGGCAGCAGCGCTCTTCACCGACAATTCGTAATCGGCTGGATCGACGCGAGCGAGCACGTCGCCCTCATTCACGTGCTGGCCGATATCGACCAGACGCTCGGTGACCTTGCCGGCGATGCGGAAGCCGAGATTCATCTCGGTGCGGGCGCGCACCGAACCGGAATAATCAAGCTGACGGGTGGTCTGCGCCTCGCCGATCTCGACCACCTTCACCGGCCGGACGACTTCCTGGACGACCTCGGCCTTCTCCTGGCTGCAGCCGGCGAGGCTGAGCACTGCTGCGACGATGGCGGCGGTTGGGAGGCCGGCGGACGGCAGCATTCGGAGGATAGAACTGGACAATGACACCTTAGCACTCCCGAACTGGAGATGATCGTCTGCCGGCACCCGGCGGACAGTTTCTATTTCAAGGCCCTGATGGCGTAGTCGATAAGTTCGTCGGGCATCGCCCGATTGGTCTTGGCAAGGCACTGCGCCACCATCTGCGGATGGCAGAGAATGACTGTGGCGGCGCCGAAACAGCGCGAAGCCGTCTCGGGATCCTGCTGTCTGAATTCACCAGCCTCGATGCCCTCGCGGATCACCTCGGCGTAGAGGTCGTGGATGCTGTTGACATGCTTGTCGATGACGCCCCAATCGCGCTCCAGCGCGACGATCACCATCTCATGCACCTTCTCCTGGTCGAGCATGACCTCCAGCGTCATCTTGTACTGGGCATGGATGTAGCGGCGCAGGCGCTCCTCGGCGCTGATCGGCAGGTGCATGATCTCGTAGGCCATCTTGTAGCTGGCGCCGAGCATGCGGCCGCAGACGGCCTGGTGGATTTCGACCTTGGAGGCAAAGAAGCGGTAGATGTTAGCCGGCGACATGCCGAGTTCGCGGGCGATGTCGGCGACGTTGGTCTTGCCGTAGCCGTAGTGGCGGAACAGGCGCTCGGCGCAGTCGAGAATGCGCGTCACGTTCTCCTGTCTGGCGGGGTCTGCCACGATGTTGGCGGCTTCTGACATGGCGCTTTCGTTTTACGAGTGACGAATTTCAATTTTCGTCAGTCGTAAAGGGAAAGCGACCGGGAGTCAACGCGAAATCGACGTACACGTATAATTGGTGACAGATGGTGACAGTTACGAGGGTCTGCGGTGTGATGAGAAAGAGATTATTCTTAAGCGCAGCGATCCTTCGCACCCCCCTCTGTCCTGCCGGACATCTCCCCCGCAAGGGGGGAGATGGGCAGCTTCAGCGACGGCGCTTCACCTTGCGACTTTGGCGGTTGGCGAAAGCGGTGACGAGATTGATCTCCCTCCTTGCGGGGGAGATGGCCGGCAGGCCAGAGGGGGGTGGGCGGGAACTCGGCATCGCCCATTTGAGGCTCATGCCCTCTTGGCCAGCTCCCGCAACCGGAACTTCTGGATCTTGCCCGTCGAGGTCTTCGGGATTTCGGCAAACACCACTGTCTTCGGCACCTTGAAGCGCGCCAGCAGACCTCGGCAATGTTCGATGATCTCGGCCTCGGTCGCGGCCTTGCCCGGCTTCAGCTCGACATAGGCGACCGGCACCTCGCCCCATTTCTCGTCGGCGCGGGCAACGACACCGCAGGAAGCTACCGACGGGTGCCTATAGAGCGCGTCCTCGACTTCGATGGAAGAGATGTTCTCGCCGCCCGAGATGATGATGTCCTTGGAACGGTCCTTGAGCTGGATGTAGCCATCGGGGTGCATGACGCCGAGATCGCCGGAGTGGAACCAGCCACCGGCGAAGGCCTCGTCGGTCGCCTTCCTGTTCTTCAGGTAGCCCTTCATGACGATGTTGCCGCGGAACATGACCTCGCCGATGGTCTCGCCATCGGCCGGCGTCTCCACCATGGTCTGCGGGTTCATCACCGTGAGGCCCTCGAGCGAGGCGTAGCGGACGCCCTGGCGCGCTTTCTTCGCCGTCCTCGGTCCCTTTTCCAGCGCGTCCCACTCATTGTGCCATTCGTTGACGACGGCAGGACCGTAGGTCTCGGTCAGGCCGTAGAGATGGGTGACGGCGAAGCCCGCGTCGGCCATGCCGGAGAGCACGGCCTCCGGCGGCGGCGCCGCGGCCGTGTTGAAGGTGACGGTCTGCGCGAACTGTCGCTTGTCCTCGTCCTTCGCGTTGATCAGCACCGACATGACGATCGGCGCGCCGCACAGATGCGCGACGCCATGGTCGGCGATGGCGTCATACATCGGCTTTGCCCGCACCCAGCGCAGGCAGACATGGGTGCCGGCCTGCACGGCTAAAGTCCAGGGGAAGCACCAGCCGTTGCAGTGGAACATCGGCAGCGTCCACAGATAGACCGCGTGCTTGGCCATGCCGGCATGGATGGTGTTGGTGTAGGCCATCAGCGCCGCGCCGCGATGATGATAGACGACGCCCTTCGGGTTGCCCGTCGTGCCGGAGGTGTAGTTGAGCGAGATGGCGTCCCACTCGTCATCGGGCATCGACCAGGCGAAAGCCTCGTCGCCGCCGGCGACGAACTCTTCATAATCGGCCGAGCCGATGCGCTCTCCTTTCGGATAGGGCGCGTCGGCCGCATAGTCAGGATCGTCATAGTCGATGACCAACGGCTTCACCTTGGCCAAGGCCAGCGCTTCCCTGACGACGCCCGAGAACTCGCGGTCGACGATCAGCACCTTCGAGTCGGCATGGTCGAGCTGGAAAGCGATGACGGCGGCGTCGAGGCGGGTGTTCAGCGAATGCAGCACCGCCTTGGTCATCGGCACGCCGAAATGCGCTTCCAGCATCGGCGGCGTGTTGGACAGCATCACCGTCACCGTATCGCCCTTGCCGATGCCGTGCTTCGACAGCGCCGAAGCAAGCTTCAGCGAGCGGCGCCAGAAATCGCGATAGGTGATGCGCTGGTTGCCATGGATGATGGCGACATGGTCGGGATAGGTCTTGGCCGCGCGCTCGAGATAGGTGAGCGGCGTCAGCGGCTGGTGGTTGGCGGCGTTCCTGTCGAGATCCTGTTCGTAGGGATTGGCCATCCCGTCCTCCCCAAGGTTCTTTTCGAACCTTCTAACCTTAGGCCCTTCGTCACGCTATCCCCCTTCCGCGGCTGAAAATGCTATGCTGCGCCGGCTTGGTGGAATGGCGATCCGGATGGAGCCCCACCGTGAGGCGATCGCAGCTCACGCAGGCAAATTTGACTTTTGTCGAGAGCCGTGACTAATGTCAGCCGAGGAGGCGGCATGGCGATCAGACCGGCAGAACAGATCATCCACAAGGCCGCCTGGCTTTACTATGCCCACGGCCTTCGTCAGGACGAAGTGGCGAGCCAGCTCAACATTTCACGCGCTTCGGTCGCCATGTATCTGCGCAAGGCGCGCGAGACCGGCATCGTCAACATCTCGACCTCGACGCAGCTCTTCACCGACGACGTCACGGCGCGCCGGCTTGAAGACGCCTTCAATCTCGACGCCGTCTGGATCGCGCCGGAAAATGCCTATCTCGCGGATCCCTCGGCCGATATCGCCGTGCTGGCGGCGAGCGTCTTTCTCGAGCTGGTGAAGAAAGGCGACCGTATCGGCGTCGCCTGGGGCCGCACCGTCTACACCATCGCCGACATCATGTCCTATGCCGACCTGCAGGACGTCACCGTGGTGCAGCTCTGCGGCAATCTCGGCGCGCCCTATTCCTACCGGCCCGACCAATGCACGATGGAGATCGCGCGGCGGCTGAACGCCAAAGGCCTGAATTTCTATGCGCCGCTGGTGCTCTCCACCGAGGAACTGGCGCAGGGTCTGCGCGCCGAGCCGGTGATCCGCGACCAGCTTGCCGGCATTGCCGATTGCGACCTCGCGCTTTATTCCGTCGGCGCGGTCGACGCCGACAGCCATCTGGTGAAATGCGGCGCATTGTCCGCAGGCGAGATGGAAGCGCTGCGCAGCCAAGGGGCTGCCGGCGTCATCGCCGGGCAGATCATCGACGCCAAGGGCGAGGTGCTCGACTGCAGTTACAACCGGCGCGTCATTTCCGCCGAACTCGCCTCGCTGCGCGCGATCGAGAAGCGGCTGATGGTGGTGCAGGAAGACACCAAATTCGAGCCACTGCTTGCGGCCGTCGCCGGCGGGCTCTGCACGCATCTGGTGATCGGCGCGCACATGGCCGAGCGCCTGCTCAATCACGCGAGCGAAGCCGGCAAAAAGGCATCCTAGAAAAACCACCCTCGCCGCTTCTGTCATCAAGACGTCGCGGCCTTCTGTTCATGAGCAAAAAAGACGGAACCGGACGGAACGACATGCAGAACCTTTGGAATGACGCCGACGCGGAAAAGATGGTTGCCGACTATGCCAAGAAGGGCGTCGCCCGCGACCTTGCGCTGCGCGTCTACACGACCCGTCTGCTTGGCGGCGAGCCGCGGCTGGTGCTGCATGGCGGCGGCAACACCTCCTGCAAGACCAAGGCCACCGATCTGGTCGGCGACGAATGGGACGTGCTCTGCGTCAAGGGCAGCGGCTGGGACATGGCCGTCATCGAACCGCAGGGCCTGCCGGCGGTGAAGATGGGCGCGCTGCTCAAGGCGCGCTCCCTGGACCAGCTCGCCGACGAGGACATGGTGGCGCTGCAGCGCTCCAACCTCATCGACCCCGCCGCTCCGAACCCATCGGTCGAAACGCTGCTGCACGCCTTCCTGCCGCACAAATTCATCGACCACACGCATTCCACGGCGATCCTCGCCATCGTCGACCAGGAAGACAGCAAGCCGCTGATCGAGACCGTGTTCGGCGACAGACTAGGTTACGTGCCCTACATCAAGCCGGGCTTCGACCTCGCCAAGGTCGCCGCGGAGGTGTTCGACGCCGACCCGAACGTCGAGGGCCTGATCCTCGACAAGCATGGCATCTTCACTTTCGGCGACGATGCCAGGCAGGCCTATGACCGCATGATCCACTATGTGACTATGGCCGAGGACTATGTTGCCAGGAACGGCAAGCCGCAGGCGGTCAAGGCGGCGCTGCCGGCAAAGCTCGCCCGGCCGAGCGACATCGCGCCGATGCTGCGCGGCGCAGTCGCGGCGGCGCGCGGCGAAGGCCGCTTCGACCGCATGATCAGCGACTTCCGCACGTCCGACGCGATCGTCGATTTCATCAATTCGGCCAAGATCGCCGACTATGCCGGCCGCGGCGTGTCGACGCCCGATCTGTCGATCCGCATCAAGACCGGACCGATGGCGGTGCCGGCTCCCGATGCCGGCAAGCTCGGCGATTACAAGGGCGTGGTGCGCAGCCATGTCGAGGCCTTCGTCAGGGACTATACCGCTTATTTCGAGACCAATGACGCGCTGGACGACGTCAAGCGCACCATGCTCGACCCGATGCCGCGCCTGACGCTGGTGCCGGGGCTGGGCATGTTCGGCCATGGCCGCACGCTGAAGGACGCGAAGATCGCCTCCGATGTCGGTGAGATGTGGATCGAAGCGGTGCGCGGCGCCGAGGCCGTCGGCAATTTCCATCCGCTGTCCAAGGCCGACCTCTTTCCGCTCGAATACTGGTCGCTGGAGCAGGCCAAGCTCGCCTCGAACAAGCCGAAGCCGCTGACCGGCCAGGTCGTGCTGATCACCGGCGGCGCCGGCGCCATCGGCGCTGCTACGGCAAAACTATTCGCGGCCAACGGCGCGCATGCGGTGATCGTCGACCTCGATCCGGCCAAGGCGGCGGACGCGGCGAAGGCGACCGGCAACAATTCGATCGGCGTCGGTGCCGACATCACCAATCCGGCCGAGATGCGCGCCGCCTTCGACAAGGCGGTCGCCGTCTATGGCGGCGTCGACATCCTGGTCTCGAATGCGGGCGCGGCCTGGGAAGGCCGCATCGGCGAGCTCGACGACGCCACTTTGCGCAAGAGTTTCGAGCTCAACTTCTTCGCCCACCAGTCGGCGGCGCAGAATGCGGTGCGCATCATGCTGGAACAGGGCACCGGTGGCGTGCTTTTGTTCAACACCTCCAAGCAGGCGATCAACCCCGGCCCGAAATTCGGCGCCTACGGCATCCCGAAGGCGGCGACCTTGTTCCTGTCGCGGCAATATGCGCTTGACTACGGCGCCTATGGCATCCGCTCCAATGCGGTCAACGCCGACCGCATCCGCTCCGGGCTTTTGACCGACACGATGATCGCCAGCCGGTCCGGCGCGCGCGGCGTGTCGGAAAAGGAATACATGTCCGGCAATCTGCTCGGACAGGAAGTGACCGCCGACGACGTGGCGCAGGCATTCCTGCACCAGGCGCTGGCCGAACGCACCACAGCGGACGTGACGACGGTGGACGGCGGCAACATCGCGGCGGCGTTGCGCTGACGAAGTAAAGACACGACCTTGGAGCGGTTCATCGTTTCATAAACGGATGAACCGCTCCTCGTCTTGATACGGTTCCGAACGGAAGGCCTTTCGCGCTTCTGCTGAAAAACTGCTTCAACCGGTCAAAGTCCCACTCCAATCCTTCGGTTACTACTCGGACGGTTGAAGGGGCATATCTGGTGTTTCGCGTGCGAGCTCCAACCCCGATCATTGGTGGAGTTGTCGATGCCCGCGAAAAGACTGCGTATAGGTGTGCTGTTCGGCGGTCGATCCGCCGAGCATGAGGTGTCGCTGCTTTCGGCGGCCAACGTCATGCAGGCGCTGGATCCGGCGAAATACGACGCCGTGCCGATCTTCGTCACGCGCGACGGCCATTGGCTGCTCAGCCGTTTCGAGGACGGCGCCCTGGCGACGCCGTCGGCTGGCATACAGCTGTGCCTGGTGCCGGGTGGGCAGGGGCGGATGCTGGCGATCCCTGCCAGCGGCGCACCCCATGACCTGCCCGTCATCGATATCCTGTTTCCAGTGTTGCACGGTCTGCATGGCGAGGACGGCGCGGTGCAGGGATTGGCCGAAGTGGCGCGCGTGCCGCTCGCCGGCTGCGGTATTCTGGGCTCGGCCACGGCCCTCGACAAGGACATCGCCAAGCGGCTGCTGAAGGCGGCGGGATTGCCGGTCGCGCGCTCGGTGACGATCGATGAGGGTCGGCTGCCTTCGCTTGCCGAACTGGAAGACAAGCTCGGCTTGCCGCTGTTCATCAAGCCGGCGCGGCAGGGCTCGTCGGTCGGCGTTGCGAAGGTCAATGGCAGTCAGGAGTTCGAGCGCGCGCTGGCGGAAGCCTTCCAGCACGATCGCAAGCTCCTGGCTGAGGAATTCGTTCGTGGCCGCGAAATCGAATTCAGCGTGCTGGAGAGCCCCACAGGCGAACTCTTCGTCTCGCGGCCGGGCGAGATCGTGCCCGCGGAAAGTCACGGCTTCTACAACTACAACGCCAAATATATCGACGAGAATGACGCGGCCCTGATCGTGCCGGCCGAGCTGCCGTTGGAAGTCGAGAATGCCATGCGCGACATGGCCGCCAGGGCGTTCAGAGCGCTCGGCTGCGACGGCATGGCCCGCGTCGACTTTTTCCTGATGCCGGACATGAATTTCCTGATCAACGAGCTCAACACCATTCCCGGCTTCACCAACATCAGCATGTATGCCAAGGCTATGGCGGCGAGCGGCGTCAGCTATCCGGAGGTCATCGACCGTCTGGTGGCGCATGGGCTGGCGCGCGCCGGCCGGTGAAAAAGACCTGAGGAATTGGAAATCCCGGCAGCGGCCAGTTGGCCATGTCGCCACATCACTCCGGCAGGCCGGCCATGCGGAAGCCGTCGACAAAATGCTCGAGTGTCGCGTCGTCGCGAAAGGGCTCCGTCTCGACCCAGCGCTGCGTGGAGAAATGCGGATTGCCGACGAGGAACAGCGCGACCTCGGTGCGCGCCTCGTCGAGACGGCCAAGCTGCGCCAGGCTTGCCGCCAGAAAGCGGCGCGAACTCGTGCGGTAGGTCTCGTCGCGACGCAGCGTCTCGACGGCGGCCTCATAGTCACGGGCCGCATATTGCGCCTGGCCGAGCGTCAGATAATACCAGCTCGGCGGAAACGGGTTCAGCCGGAACGCCTTGCGGATGTGCGCCAGGCCCTCGTCTATCCGCCCGCCCAGCACGTCGATATCGGACAATGTCGCCCAGATATCGGCTTCGTTCGGGTCGAGCTCGATCGCCTTGGCGAATTCCGCGTCGGACCGTTCAAAATCGCGTTCATAGGCAAGAAGGTTCGCCAGGACCCAGCGGCAACCGGCATCGTTGGGATCGATCGCCACGGCCTTGCGCGCCAGTTCCAGGGCCGTGCTGCGGGCGGGCTCGAACGGCTCGCCCCAATGCACCCAGCCCATCCAATGGTTCATGGCGAGCCAGCGATAGGCCTCGGCGTAGTCCGGGTCGAGCGAGACCGCGCGCGTCAGCATCAGATGCGCTTCGCGCGCCATCTGCGGCGACTCGTCGAACAGTTTTCGCGCCCGCACGACGAGATCATAGGCTTCGAGACTTTTCGGCCGGTTGCGCTCCGGCGGCGCGCGCAATCGACCGAGCAGCGCCTCGACGATCTTGGCCGTCGCCTCGTCCTGGACGGCGAAGATGTCTTCCAGGCCGCGATCGAAACGCTCCGCCCAGAGATGCTCGCCGCTCAGCGCGTCGATCAGCTGGGCGTTGATGCGCACGCGTCCCGCGGCCCGTCTTGCGCTGCCTTCCAGCAGATAGCGCACGCCAAGCTCCCCGGCGATGGCGCGCACGTCCATGGCCTTGCCCTTATAGGCAAACACCGAGTTGCGCGCGATGACGAAGAGGCCCGGGATCCGCGAGAGATCGGTGATCAAATCTTCGGTCAGGCCATCGGCGAAAGAGTCCTGCTCGGGATCGTTGCTCAGATTGATGAAAGGCAGCACGGCGATCGACGGTTTGTCGGGCAGCGGCAAGGATTTGCGCGTCGCGTCGGGCTGTTCGACCGTACCGATGAAACGATAGCCGACACGCGGCACCGTGGCGATCCACTCGCCACCGCCGGTCGCCGGACCGAGCAGCTTCCTGAGCTGCGCGATCTGCACGGTGAGATTGCCTTCCTCGACCGCGGCGCCCGGCCACGCCGCGTCCATCAACTCGGCCTTGGCGAGGATTTCGCCCGGACGCGCAACGAGCGCTTCCAGCAGCTTCAGCCCACGGTGACCGGCGGCAACGGGAACGTCGCCCCGGAGCAGCGTTCCCGCGCCAGGATCAAACACGAACGGTCCAAAAGCAAAGCGCGATCCCTGCATGCGGCGATCTATAGCCGATTTGGAAGTTTTGAGAACTATTTGGGAGGGCTTAATTACGCCGCCGGCCACCTGCGGCACACTGCAATCTCAATCAGGTCGAGGGCCTTCAAACTCTCTGCCGCATGGAGGTTGCCATGAACGATACCTTCGCACCTTGCGCATCTCTGGCGGCGCGTCCAGCCGAGATCAACGGTCGCCGGCGCTACAGCCTCTCAGCCCTGCGCGGCCTCATCGCCGAGCGCCGCAAGCAGGCCTATTTCCGCTTCGAGCTCAAGCGCATGGCGACGGACAATCCGCATCTGATCGACGACATCGGGCTGACAAGGAAAGAGGTCGAGGCGGAAATCGCCAAACTGCCCTTCTGGCAGCGATGACGTCGCGACAGTCCCTTGGAAAAGACAGAGAGCGGCCCATTGGACCGCTCCCTTCATCAGCAACGGGCAGAACCCTTACTTGGCGTTCGGATTCGGCATCCAGGCGGGCATCGCGACATCGGCATGGGCGAACTGCGGCAGCTTGGCCGACAGGTCTTCCATGTTCTTGATGTCCTTGTCGATCAGCTCCTTCTGGGTGATCAGCGTCGGCGGCACGATGACGTTGTGGCCGGGATCCTCGCCGGCGAGAAGCTGCGCCAGCGCGCGCACCGAGACCTGGCCGACGACGGCCGGGTTGGTGGCGGCGGTGGCCGCCCAGGCGCTGTCCGGCTCGCGCATCGCGGCGATATCCGAGGTCGAGATGTCGGCCGAATAGATCTTGATGCCCTTGTTCAGGCCGGCCTCGTCGACAGCGATCTTCACGCCCTTGGCGAACTCGTCATAGGGCGCGAACATCACCTTGATGTCGGGATGCGCCTGCAGCACCGAGCGCGCCTGGTTGGCGACCGAGTTGGCGATCGGGTTGTCGAGCGTGCCGAACTGGGCGACCTCGCTGATGCCCGAATATTTCTTCTTCACGTCCACCCAGGTCTCGTTGCGGCGGTCGAGCGGCGCGATGCCGGCGACATAGACATAGCCGGCCTTCCAGCTCTCGCCATTGTCCTTCACCGCCTGCTCGAGCGCGAGCTTGGCGAGATCCTTGTCCGACTGCTCGATCTGCGGGATCTTCGGGTTCTCGACATTGACGTCGAAGGCGACGACCTTGATGCCGGCATCGACCGCGCGCTGGGCGGCGTCCTTCATCGATTCCGTCAGGCCGTGCTGGATGATGATGCCCTGCACGCCGAGCGCGATCGCCTGGTCGACCATGTCGGCCTGGAGCGCCGCATCCTGGCGGCTGTCCAGCACGCGCAGATCGACGCCGAGCGCCTTGGCCTGCGCCTCGACGCCCGACAGATAGGCCTGGAAGAAGTCACCGGTCGACAGATAGCGCACCAGCGCGATCTTGACGCCGGGCTTGTCGAACGGCGCCGGCTTGTCCGCCGCCAATGCCGTGCCCTGCATCAGCAGCGCCGCGCCGGCAAGGCCAAGTGCGGCCTTCCCCAAAAATCTTCTTGTGATGCTCACTTCGTTTTCCTCCGTTTTGTCTCAATGCCCCGGTCGAAACTATCTCTTGCCCCTGCCGGAAAGGGCGAAGGTGAAGACAAGGGCGACGACAAGCACCGCGCCCTTGACGAAATCCTGCGTGTAGTAGGGGGCGTTCATCATCGTCAGGCCTTGCAGCAAGACGCCGACGAACACCGCGCCGACGGCCGTGCCGAAGGCGTTGGGCTTGGCGGCGCCTAGCACCGCGTAGCCGATGAGCGCCGCGGCGACAGCGTCGAGCAAGAGATTATTACCCGAGGCGATGTCGCCGCGTCCAAGCCGGGCGGCGAGCAAAATCCCGCCGATCGAGGCAAAAACTCCCGAAATCACATAGGCCCAGATTTTGTATGCCTTGACAGGCGCGCCGGCGAGCTCGGCAGCCCGCTCGTTGCTGCCGACGGCATACATCATGCGGCCGAAGCGCGTGTATTCGAGGAAGAACCAGATCAGCGCCGCGAGCACCACCAGCACCACCACCGAAACCGGGATCAGGTTCGGGATGAAGAAATCGATGCGGTGGCGGCCGAGCGCCAGGAAGGCTTCCGAGAACTTGCCGTTGGCGACCGAGCCGTCGGGCATAGTCATGCCGGTGGCGATCGAGCGGCCTTCCGTCGGGATGCGCTGCAGGCCGAGCAGCAGGAACATCATGCCGAGCGTGGCCAGAAGGTCGGGCACGCGCATATAGACGATCAGCCAGCCATTGATCAGGCCGACGATGACGCCGATGACAAGGCAGGCGATGACGGCGACGACCGCGTTCTGCTCCAGCACGACCATGGCGTAGGAAGCCGCCATCATGGCGCTGGTGGCGACGGAGCCGATCGACAGGTCGAAGCCGCCGACGACCAGCGTCGCGGTGACGCCAAGCGCCAGCACACCAGTGATGGCCACCGACTGGAAGATGAAGACGGCACTTTGCGGCGAAGCAAAACCATCGGCGGCGACCGCGAAATAGGCGATCAACCCGACCAACAGGACGATGAAGCCGTAGCGGATGGCGTAGTCGCGCAACATCACTCAGCGCCCCGCCGCGCGGCTGTCCGACAAAAGCTCATTCCAACTCCACTCCATGCAAATCCCTCGACCTCATGCCGCGCTGTGGAGCGGTCCGCCGGCCACTTCCGCCAGCAGCCGGTCGAGGTCGATATCGGCGTTACGGTGCTCGCCGACGATCGTGTGTTCCGACATCACCAGGATGCGGTCGGCGGTCTCCAGCGCCTCGTCGATCTCGGTGACGAAGATCAGCGTCGCGCGGCCGTCTGCGCTGGCTCGAAGCTTCGCCGCGATGTCGCGGCGCGCCGAAATGTCGACGCCCTGGAAAGGCTCGTCGAGAATGAAGAGCCGCGAGGCCTGCGACATCCAGCGCGCCACCATGACCTTCTGCTGGTTGCCGCCGGAAAGCGCCGACAGCTCGTCCTTCTCCGAGCGGCAGACGATGCCGAGTTCGTCGATCTGGCGGCGGGCAACGACGCGCTCGGCGCGCTTTTTCATCACGCCGAGGCCCGACATGCGCTTGAGGAACGGCAGGCTGATGTTGCGCTCGATGTTGAAGCCGCCGACGATGCCGCTCGCAACGCGGTCCTTGGCGACCAGGAAGACGCCGGCGGCGATCGCCTCGCGCGCCGCGCCCGGCGCATAGGGCTTGCCGTCCATATGCATGGTGCCGGCGAGCGGCCGGCGCACGCCGAACAGCGTCTCCGCCAAAGCCGTCTTGCCGACGCCGACCAAGCCGGTGATCGCCACCACCTCGCCGGCGCCGAGCGTCATCGAGATCGGCCTCGACCCTTGCGCCAGTTGCAGCCCTTCGGCGGTGAAGACGGCTCGAGCCGAGCTTCTCGCCACCACCCGGTCGAGATGGATCTTGCGGCCAAGCATGGCGTTGACCGCGCCCTCATAGTCGAGCGGCTTCTTGTCGAAGACGCCGGAGACGACGCCGTCGCGCATCGACACGATGCGGTCGGCGAGCCGCCTTATGTCGGACATGCGGTGCGAGATATAGAGGATGGCGACGCCCTGCCCGCGCAGCCTGTCGATCAGCGAAAACAGCCGGTCGGCCTCGGCGCTCGACAGCGACGAGGTCGGCTCGTCGAGGATCAGCACCTTGGGCCGATGCGCCATGGCGCGGGCGATGGCCACCATCTGGCGGTCGGCCAACGACAAGTCGCTGACGCGCGCCTTGAGGTCGATGGCGAGCCCCATGCGGTCGGCGACAGCCCTGGCTTCGGCCCGGACATTGGCAGGCTTGAAGAGCAAGGACGCGCCTTTGCCGCTCAGCCGGTCGAGCGTCAGGTTGGTGGCGACATCGAGGTCGGCGACCACGCCGTCGTTGATGTTCTGGTGCACGGTGACGACGCCGGCGCGGATCGCTTCGGCTGGGGTCTGCGGATCGAAGGCCTCGCCGGCGAGCTGCATTGAGCCTGCGCCGCGCGCATAGACGCCGCTGACGATCTTGACCAGGGTGGATTTGCCGGCGCCGTTGGCGCCCATCAGCACGGTCACCTCGCCCGCAAAGAGGTCGAGCGAGATGCCGCCAAGCACCTCGTTCTGGCCGAAGGATTTCCTCAGGCCCTCCACATGGAACACGGCATCTGCGCCCATCCGTTCCTCCCGGATGGTGACGCTATGGGCTCATTCGGCAATTGTCAACACGATTGACATTTGCCAGAGCGCTTCCTAGCTTGGCCCCGCCGCCGTGGCTCCGCTATCGTCGGAAACCACGCGCAGGAGGGAGAGCATGACCGGGAAGTTCGAAGCATTGTCGGTGGAAACGCTGCCGAAACGCCTTGGCGAAACCACGGCGCTGACCGAGCGCATCGGCAAGGACGCCAGCCACTGGGAGGTACGCGAGGTCGGCGACGGCAATCTCAACCTGGTGTTCATCGTCGAGGGCGACCAAGGCGCCGCGGTGGTCAAACAGGCGCTGCCCTATGTGCGGCTGGTCGGCGACAGCTGGCCGCTGCCCTTGAAACGCTCCTTCTTCGAATACCATGCGCTGACCAGGCAGGAGCGCCGGGCGCCCGGCTCGGTGCCGGCGATCTATCATTTCGACGAGACCCAGGCGCTGATCGTCATGGAGTACCTGGCGCCGCCGCACATCATCCTGCGGCGCGCGCTGATCGACGGCCGCGAACTGCCCAACATCGCGCGCGACATCGGCCTGTTCATGGCCCGCACGCTGTTTCGCGGTTCCGACCTGCACATGCCGACCAAGGACCGCAAGGCCGATCTGGCGCTGTTCGCCGACAATGTCGAGCTGTGCGACATCACCGAGAACCTGGTGTTCTCCGACCCCTATTTCGACGCCAAGATGAACCGGCACACCTCGCCGCAGCTCGACGGCCTGGTAGCCGAATTGCGCGCCGACCGCGACCTCAAGGTCGAGGCGCAGCGGCTAAAACATCTGTTCGCCGCCAATGCCGAGACGCTGCTGCATGGCGACCTGCATTCGGGCTCGATCATGGTGACCGACACAGAGACCCGGATGATCGATCCGGAGTTCGCCTTCTACGGCCCGATCGCCTTCGATGTCGGCATGCTGCTCGCCAATTTCTGGATGGCCTTCTTCTCGCAGGGCGGCCATGAGCAGAAAGGCAGCCGCGCACCGATGCGCGCCTATCTGCTCGATGTCACGGCCGAGACCTGGGCCACCTTCCGCGCCGAGTTCGCACAGCTCTGGCGCACCGAACGGACCGGCATGCTCTACCAGAAAAGCCTGTTCGAGGATCAGGGAGACCTTCTCGGCTCGGAACAGGCGCTCGACCATGTGCTGCATTCCATCTGGACCGACCTGCTCGGCTTCGCCGGCATCGAGGTGCATCGGCGCATTCTCGGCCTCGCCCACAATGCCGATTTCGAGACCATTGCCGATCAAGACCTGCGCGCCAGATGTGAGGCCAAGGCTTTGCGCTTCGGCCGCCATATCGCCGTCAACCGGCGCCAGATCCACAGCATCGACGAGGTCAACAATCTGGCCGCGCTGATCGAACAGGAGAAGAGAATTTGAACGTCGGCGAACGCCATTACCGCACCATCTGGCTGAGCGACGACAAGCGGTCGGTCGAGATCATCGACCAGCGCTGGCTGCCGCATGAGTTCCGCATCGAGACGATCGGAACGGTTGCCGGCATCGCCACTGCGATCCGCGACATGTGGGTGCGCGGCGCGCCGCTGATCGGCGTCACCGCCGCCTATGGCGTAGCCATACAGATGAACGACGATCCGTCGGACGAAGCGCTCGACGCCGTATGGGAGACGTTGCACAAGACGCGGCCGACGGCGATCAACCTGCGCTGGGCGCTGGACGAGATGCGACGGCATCTCAAGCCGATTGCACCCGCGGAGCGCGCGGAAGCCGCTTACCAGCGAGCCGCGGAGATCGCCGATGAGGATGTCGGGCTGAACCGCGCCATCGGCGAGAACGGGCTTGCCATCATCAGGCAGATCGCCGCGCGCAAGAAGCCGAGCGAAACGGTCAACATCCTTACCCATTGCAATGCGGGCTGGCTGGCGACGGTCGACTACGGCACCGCCACGGCGCCGATCTATTTGGCGACCGAGGCCGGCATTCCGGTGCATGTCTATGTCGACGAAACCAGGCCGCGCAACCAGGGCGCCCAGCTCACCGCCTGGGAGATGGCCGGGCATGGCGTGCCGCACACGCTGATCGTCGACAATGCCGGCGGCCATCTGATGCAGCATGGTGACATCGACATGGTGATCGTCGGCACCGACCGCACCACCGCCAATGGCGACGTCTGCAACAAGATCGGCACCTATCTCAAGGCTTTGGCCGCCGCCGACAATGACGTGCCCTTCTACGTCGCGCTGCCCTCGCCCACCATCGACTGGACGGTGGCCGACGGGCTTGCCGAAATCCCGATCGAGGAGCGGTCGGGAGACGAGGTTTCCCTAGTCTGGGGCAAGACGGCGGATGGCAAGATCGCGCAGGTGCGCGTCTCACCGGATGCGACACCGGCGGCGAACCCCGCCTTCGACGTGACGCCGGCAAGATTGGTGACCGGTCTGATCACCGAGCGCGGCGTGGCCAAGGCCTCGCGCGAGGGGTTGAAGGCGATGTTTCCGGAACGGGGGTAGTCAGTTGATCTCCCCCAGCACGTCGCCATTCTCGGGCTTGACCCGAGAATCCATGCCATGACCTGCGTCATCGAGCGCAGTGGTGCAGAATTCTGTAGCCGTTGCAACACGTTAGCGTCATGGCATGGATTCCAGGGTCTGCGCGCGTCGCTTTCGCTCCTTGCTCCGCCCTAGAATGACGACCGCGATGTCATCGCCAATTGACACTGTTGCCCTCCTCTTCCATAAAACCCGCGTTAATGTTCTCAGGGCGGGGTGAAAGTCCCCACCGGCGGTAAGGGCGATTTCGATCGCTCAAGCCCGCGAGCGCCTTCCAGCCTATCGGAAGGGTCAGCAGATCCGGTGCGATACCGGAGCCGACGGTTACAGTCCGGATGGAAGAGAACGTACGCTAAAAGACGGTCCGCTCGCGCGGGCCGGTTTTTGCGTCGTGCGTCCTGATTCTGGTTCGAAACGGAAGGATGGACCCATGAATCAGCATTCCCCAAAAGCCTATGAAACCCGCCGCATCGCCGTCATTCGCGCGCGATGGCACGCCGACATCGTCGATCAATGCGTGCAAGCTTTCGAGGCGGAGCTCGCCGCGCTTGGCGGCTTCACCGTCGACATCTTCGACGTGCCGGGCGCCTACGAAATCCCGCTGCACGCCAAGACGCTTGCCGAGACGGGGCGCTATGCCGCGATCCTCGGTACCGCCTTCGTCGTCAATGGCGGCATCTACCGCCACGATTTTGTGGCAAGCGCCGTCATCGACGGCATGATGAATGTGCAGCTTGCGACCGGCGTGCCGGTGCTGTCGGCGGTGCTGACGCCCCACAACTACCATGACAGCGCCGAGCATCACCGCTTCTTCCACGAGCATTTCACCGTGAAGGGCAAGGAAGCGGCCAGGGCCTGCGTCGAAATCCTCGCCGCGCGTGCGCGGATCGCCGCCTAGGCCTAGCCAGGGCCGGATTTCAGCCCTGCAACAAGAATTGCGGCCGAAAAGGCTTCAAAAGGTTGCGGTAGCTCCGAAATCCGGCCAGAAGCAACGGGTCGCCCGGGCGTCGGGCGGGCTTTTCAAACACGGGCTCGAACCAGATACGGGAGACTATTCGTTGGCTCGCATCACACTGAGACAATTGCTCGACCATGCCGCCGAACATGGCTATGGCGTGCCTGCCTTCAACATGAACAATATGGAACAGGGCCTCGCCATCATGGAGGCGGCCGAGGAGACCAAGTCGCCGGTCATCCTGCAGGCCAGCCGCGGCGCTCGTGCCTATGCCAATGACGTGGTGTTGGCCAAGCTGATCGACGCGCTGGTCGAAATCCATCCCGACATCCCGGTCTGCATGCATCTCGACCACGGCAACAACGAAGCCACCTGCGTCACCGCGATCCAGTACGGCTTCACCTCGGTGATGATGGACGGCTCGCTGAAGGAGGATGGCAAGTCGCCGGCCGACTACGCCTACAATTCCGGCATCACGCGCCGCGTCGTCGACATGGCGCATTGGGGCGGCGTGTCGGTGGAAGGCGAGATCGGCGTGCTGGGCTCACTGGAAAGCGGCGGCGGCGAGCAGGAGGACGGCCACGGCGTCGAAGGCGCGATCAGCCACGATCAGCTGCTGACGGATCCGATGCAGGCCGAGCAGTTCGTGCGCGACACGCATGTCGACGCGCTAGCGGTGGCCATGGGCACCAGCCACGGCGCCTATAAATTCTCGCGCAAGCCGGACGGCGCGGTGCTGGCGATGAACGTGATCGAGGAGATCCACCGCCGCCTGCCCAACATGCATCTGGTCATGCATGGCTCGTCCTCGGTGCCGGAGGATCTGCAGGAGATCATCAACAAATATGGCGGCCAGATGAAGCCGACCTGGGGCGTGCCGGTGGAAGAGATCCAGCGCGGCATCAAGCATGGCGTGCGCAAGATCAACATCGACACCGACAACCGCATGGCGCTGACCGGCGCCATCCGCAAGGTGCTGACCGAGAACCCCAGCGAGTTCGATCCGCGCAAATATCTGACGCCGGCGATGGCGGCGATGAAGAAGCTCTGCAAGGAGCGTTTCGAGCAGTTCGGCACCGCCGGCAACGCGCCGAAGATCAAGCCGATCCCGCTGGCGGACATGGCCAAGCGCTACAAGTCGGGCAGCCTGGATCCGAAATTCGGCTGAGCCGATCAATCCCCGCGACCGGTTCGATCCCGGTCGCGGGCATGTACCCCGCCGAAGCGGGGCGGAACTTCAAGCCAACAAAGTGGTTCCTGCTCAGAGACCTTCCGCACCCATCGAAGGGAAGGAGCACGTCATGAGCAAGGATCGCGACGACGAAGGGCCGGTTTTCTCCGGCCAGAATGCCCGGCAGGGCGAGATCATCCTGCATACGCGCGCGCAACGCATCATCTTCATCGCAGGGCTGGTCGGTATCGTGGTGCTGGCGCTGGTGGTCAGTCTCGCCGCGCGTTGAGGGTTGGCGCCCGCGAAAAGCCCCGCTTGCGCCAAGGAACCATCACCGGCTCCGCCGGTTGAACGTCGCAGACGAAACTGAGGCGCGGCGACTGTTCACCGCCGTGTCGAAACCATGTTCGAGACGCTTTGCTGCGACATGCCGCTTCATCCGACCTGGCCGGACCTCGTCGGGCGGCTCTTGGTCACGCTGCTGGCAGGCTTTCTCATAGGCTTGAATCGCGAGGCGCGCGGGCATTCCGCCGGGCTGAGGACAACCATTCTGGTCGGCTTGGCGGCCTGCGTGGCCATGGTCCAGGCCAACATGCTGCTCGATGTTTCCGGCAAAGGGCCGGATTCCTTCGTGCGTATGGACGTCATGCGCTTTGCGCTGGGCGTGCTCACCGGTGTCGGCTTCATCGGCGGCGGCGCCATCCTGCGGCGCGGCGATCTCGTCACCGGAGTCACGACCGCAGCCACGATGTGGATCATGACCATGATCGGCCTTGCCTTCGGCGGCGGCCAGTACGGCCTCGGCGCGATCGCGACGGTACTGACGCTGGTGACGCTGCAGGCGCTGAAATGGGTCGATCTCAAGATCGCGCGCAACCACAAGGCGATCCTGTCGGTCTCATGGCCGAAAAGCTCGCCGCCCGATCTCCCGGACATTGTGCGGCCGCTTGGCTACGATGCCCGCTTCGTGGGCATGGAACATGACGTCGACCACCAACGCTTCGTATTTTCTTTCAAGGTGCAATGGAAGCAGCCCGACGCGGAAAGGCCTTCGACCGAAGTGCTGGCCGTAGTCGGTGAACATTGCACGGTCGAGCGCTTCGACGTGATCGGCGAGAATTCGTCCTGAGCAGGATCAGGATGTGGCAGCCATCTCCGCCCCTCCGAGATAAAGCCGGTGCAGTTCGTCGGGCGATTGGCGCAACTTCGCGCAATCGCCGTCATAGACGACGCGGCCGCGGCGCATGACATAGGCGCGGTTGCCGATCGACAGCGCAAGCGCCGCGAACTGCTCGACGAGGACGACGGCCAGGCCGTCATCGGCGAGCTTGCGCACGGCCGTCATCAGCCGCGTGACGATGACCGGCGCCAGGCCGGCCGACATCTCGTCGATGAGCAGCACCTTCGGCTGGGTGAGGAGCGCGCGCGCGATGACCAGCATCTGCTGTTCGCCGCCCGAAAGCAGGCTTGCCTTCACCGAACGGCGCTGCACCAGCTCGGGAAACAGCGCATAGGCTTCCGCGATGTCGGCGCCAGGCTGCAGGCTGACGCGCAAATTCTCTTCGGTCGTCAGCTGGCGGAAGACGGTGCGGCCCTGCTCGACATGGGCAAGCCCTTCGCGCGAGCGGGCGCCCGGACGCGCTTTCTGCAACTCGCGGCCATCGATGGCGATGCAGCCGCCGGCAACCGGGATGATGCCCGACAGGCCTTCGAGCAGCGTCGTCTTGCCGGCGCCATTGGCGCCGAGCACGACGCTGATCGCGCCGCTTTCGGCGGTGAGATCGACCGACGTGACGACGGGCAACTCGGCGCGGTTGATCAACAGGTTGGAAACGACGAGCCTGCTCATGCCGCCACGCTCTCTTCCTCAATGCCGAGATAGGCTTTCTTCACCGCCCGCTCGCTGAGCACCTTGGCCGGCGGGCCGGAGGCGATGACCTGGCCGAAATCGAGCACAGTGACCTCCGAGCAAACCGCCCGCACCAGGTCCATATCGTGCTCGACCAGAAGCACCGCCGAGCCGAACAGTTTCGGGATCTCGGCGATGCGCCGGCCGAGCCGCAGCGTCTCCTCATGCGACTGGCCGGCAGCCGGCTCGTCGAGCAGCACGACGGCCGGGCGGGCAGCGACGACGCCCGCGACGTCGAGTAGGCGCCTGGTGCCGGCATCGACCGATGCGACCAGCGTGTCGGGATGCGGGCAGTCGAGCCAGTCGAGCACAGCTTTGGTCTCGTTCACCGACAGGCCGTTGGCTGCCAAGGCCAGATAGCCGCCGACGGTGAGTTCCGGCGCGATGCGGTTGGTCTGCCAGGTGCGGCGCACGCCCCCGCGGGCACGCAGATGCGCCGGCACGCCTTCGAGCGGCTTGCCGCCCAGCCGCACGCTCCCCTGATAGGACGACAGGAAGCCGGCGACCGCGTCGATGAAGGTCGACTTGCCGGCGCCGTTCGGGCCGATCAGTCCGGCCACGGTGCCGGCGGCAACGCTCAGGCTGACATTGTTCAGCGCGACCACGCTGCCGTAGCGGACCGTCAAAGCCTCGATGATAAGGGCCGGGCCGGCGGCACGCTCGACTGCTGCCGGCAGGTCGGAGGCGGACGCGGCAGCGGCTTTCGGCGCGCGCGCCGGCAGCCGCTTGCGGAACTGGCGCCGGAAGGTCTCGCTCATCGTCTCGCCGGTCGACAGCGCCTGGGTTGCGCCGATGGCAAACAGCACATTGCCGATGTCCTGCGGCCAGTCCAGCCGGCGCAGGATTTCGGGGAACATGACGACGAGCAGGCCGCCGATGATCGCGCCCTCGGCGAAATGCGCGCCGGCCATCACCGACACCGCGTAGAGCGAGAGCGACTGCATCATGCTGAAATTCTCGGCGACCAGCGTGCCGAGATAGCCGGCGAGCAGACCGCCGGAAATGCCGGCGACGAAGGCGCTGAGCGCGAAAGCCGTGAGCTTGGCGGTGGCGATGCGGACGCCATGCGCGGCGGCGGCACGCTCCGAATGGCGCACGGCCAGCCAGGAGGCGCCGAGCCGCGAGCGGCTGATGAATTCGAGCGAAACCGCGATCGCCACATAGAACAGCAGCACGAAGACGAAATAGCCCTCGTCGCTGTCGAACAGTTCCGGCCGTGGCACCTGCAGGAAGTCGGTCTGGCCGGGATAGGTCATGGTGGCCAGGATGGTATCGAAGGCGGTGGCGAAGGAGAGCGTGACGATGGCGAGGTTGATGCCGCGCAGCCTCAGCGCCGGCAGGCCGATGGCAACGCCGAACGGCACGGCCGCGAGGCCGCCGACCAGGATCCATGTGGCGAGGCCGCCTGGCGCTTCGGCGAGGTTGAGATAGCCGACCGTCCAGGCGCCGACGCCGGCGAAGGACATCTGACAGAGCGCGATCATGCCGGTGCGGCCGGCGACGAGGCCGAGGCTCTGCAGCGCGACGCCGGTGATCAGGACCGAGGTTGCAAGGAACACCCAATAAGACGGCAGGAGGCCGGCATAGGCGACGCCGCCGGCGATAAGCGCCACGACGATGAGGGTCAATGAGGCCCGAAAACTAGCGCGCTTCATCCCAACGGGCCTCCCGCTGCGACCAGAGAAGAACGGCAAGCACCAGCAGGAAGGGAATGGCGCTGCGATACTGGCTGATGCTGTCGATGGAGCTCGCCAGCCCTTCGACGATGCCGAGCGCAATGCCGCCGGCCAGCGTCCACCAGAAGCTGCGGAAGACGCCGATGAGTGCCGCGGCGAGCGCCGGCACGACAAGCAGGCTAAGCGTCATGAAGTTCGGCGAGCGCTGCGGCGCGATGATCATCAGCGCGAAAGTGGTGAAGGCGCCCGTCATGCCCCATACCAGCAGCGACAGGAACTGCACCCGCACGCCGAGCAATTCGGCCGCCATCGGCCGGTCGGCCAGCGCGCGCAGATTGAGGCCGACCTTTGTCCGGTTGAGGAAGAGGTCAGAAAGGATGGTGAACAGCACCGCGAGCCCGATGGTGAGCACCGAGGCGATGGTCACCTCCACGCCGGCGAGACGGAAGGCCGAGCCTGGGAACAGCTCGGGCATGTTGTGCGGATGCTGGCCGCCGGTGAGACGCAGCCCGACGGCGATCAGCCCGACGAGCAGCGCCACCGTCACCGCCGCCTTGGTCGAAGCGCTCGCTTCGCCGAACCACCGCGTCATGATGTAGCCGACTGCGACGCCGGTCGCCGTGCCCGCCGCAATCCCCGCCAGCACCGAGGGCCAGATGGGGAACCCGGCCTCGAACAGCGCGATCAGCACGAAGGTGCCCGCGGTGCCGATGGCGGCCCCGGTGAAATTCACCACGGCGACGAGCCGGTAGGTGAAGACGGCGCAGACGCCGAGCAGGGCATAGGTGCCCCCGGCCGTCAGTCCCGCCACGGCGGATGTGAGCAATGCGTTCATCTCGTATCCCGATCCGGAGGGACGGCGCGGCCAGCCGCGCCGTCCGGTTCAAGCGGCCATCACTTGGCCTGCGGCAGCACGAGCCAGTCTGGCGTCTCGACCTTCCAGGCGCCGGCATCGAGCTTCATCACCTTGGTGGCCTGCATCGGCGAATGCGTCTTGGCCGTGCCGAAGACGTAAGGCGAGCCGGCGAGCGGGTTGGTGAGCGGCTGCATGTCGTGCAGCGCCTTGGCGACGCTTTCGCGCGTGACCTCGCCGTCGATCGAGGCGACCACCTTGAGGAACAGCTCCGCGGCGAGATAGCCGCCCTGCGAGAAGGCGGTGAGCGGCCGGTTCGCCTTCTGCATGTCGGCAATCCATTGCGCGTTGGCGGCCGAGTTCTTCTCGGTGTAGGGCTCCCACTCGGTGCCGACATAGATCGGCTGCTTGGTGTCGGCCAGCGCCTTGGCGACCTGCTCGGTGTAGCCGGGCGCCAGGAAGAGCCAGTTGATGCCGGTGATCTTCTGGGCATCGACGGTCTTGATCAGTTGCACCACCTGCGGCTCGACCTGGTTGGTCAGCACGGCGTCGCAGCCAGCGTCGCGGGCCTTGATGACATAAGGCGTCAGATCGCCCTGGAAGGGTAGCGTCAGATCGATCAGGTGGATCTTCTGGCCGCTGATCTTTTCCCAGTTCACGATCGCCTTCTTGTAAGCCTCCTGGGTGCCACCAATGATGATGAAGAAGGCGCAGAGCTTCTTCGTCTTCAATTCGTTGGTGGCGTAGTAGGCCATCGCCGTCGACAGCGTGTAAGGGCCGACATTGACGGGCGCGACATTGGGCGAGGAGAAGCAGGCGGCGTCGACGCCGAGACCCTGCACCGAAAGGATCTTCTTGCGGCTGTAGGTGGCGGAGTTGACCGCGCAGTCGAGGAGGCTGGCCGAACCGACCAGCGCTACCGCCTCCTTGTTGTCGATCAGGTCGCGCGCGGCTTGCGCGGCGACCGCCGGGTCTGCCTTGTCGTCGGCGATGGTGTAGTCGATCTTGCAGCCATTGATGCCGCCAGCGGCGTTGACCGCATCGAAGGCGGCCTGGGTCGCCTTCGGCACTTCGGAGAAATCAGCCGGGCCGGTGACGGTCGACACCGCGCCGACCTTGATGGCGCCATCCTTGCAGGTTGGGCCGGCGGCGGACGCCGTGCCGGCCATGGCGGCAAGGCCGATGCCGGCAAATGCCGCTGCGAGTAGTCTCGATTTCCAATGCATGTTTCAGTCTCCCATTTTTGTCATGCGTTATTTGTTTTCAGGCGGCAGCCAGCGCCGGCGCGGCAATGCTGGCGGCGTCGATGGCGGCGAATTTCACCAGCGTGCGGGCGATGGTCTCGCGCTCGATGTCGCGGACGATGAACACCAGCCGGGTGCGGCGGTCCGCCGACGGCCAGCGGTCGAGCCGCGCCGGCGGATGAAAGACATGCTGCACGCCGTGGAGCACCAGTGGCTGCTCCGGCTCGTCCGTGGTGTGCACGATGCCCTTGAAGCGCAGCAGATCCTCGCCCTTCAGCGCCGCGACATAGTCCAGCCAGCGGGCGAAAGCGGCCCACTCGACTGGCTTTTCGATGATGAAGCTGAAGGACCGGATGCCGTGGTGTGTGTCGCGATGATGATCGTGACCATGGTGGCAATCAGGTCCGCATTCATGGTCGTGGTGATCAGCCGCTTCGAGCCGCGCGGCGATGCGGTTCACATCCGCCGCAGCATCGGCGGGCAGGCTCTTCAGCAGATCGAGTTCGATTTCGCCGTTGCGGGCAACGGTTTGCTCGACGGCCGGTGCCAGATGCTCCAGCCGGTGCTGCAAGCCGCCGAGTGCCTCGTTCGAGACGAGATCGGTCTTGGTGATCAGCAGCCGGTCAGCGACGGCGACTTGCTTGGCGGCTTCCCAATGACGCTGAAGCGTCGCCGCGCCATTCACCGCATCGACGGTGGTGACGACACCACCGATGCGAAAGCGAGCCGTGAGCTCAGCTTCGGCCATCAGCGTGTGCAGGATCGGCGCCGGGTCGGCAAGACCGGTGGTCTCGATGATCACTTGGCTGAGCGGTGGCGTTTCGCCGGCCCGGCTCCTGCGGTCGAGCTCCTTCAGCGTGGCGACGAGATCGCCGCGCACGGTGCAGCAGACGCAGCCATTGTCGAGCAGCGTGAACTGCTCCTCGCTGGCCTCGATCAACAGATGGTCGAGCCCGACGGCGCCGAACTCGTTGACGATGACGGCGGCGCCGGCAAGCGAGGGCTGGCGCAGCAGGCGGTTGAGCACCGTCGTCTTGCCGCTGCCGAGGAAGCCGGTGAGGATTGTCACCGGTATTCTCGCGTCGCTTGAGGGATCAGGCGCGCTCATAGACCACCCTCCCCTCGAACCAGGTCGTCAGCACTTTTGTGTCGGCGAGGTCCTCGGCCGGCGTCTCCAGCACGTTGCGGTCGAGCACGATGAGATCGGCCGATTTGCCGATCTCGATCGAGCCGACGGTCTCGGCGAGACCGATGGCGCGGGCCGAATTGATGGTGAAGATTTCGAGCGCGGTAGCGATATCGATCGCCTGCTCCGGCCAAAGCGACGCGCCCGGAAATTCGCCACTCGGGTTGCGGCGCGTCACCAGGCCTTCGATGCCATCCCACGGATCGGGGTTCGGCATCACCGGCCAGTCAGAGCCGCCGGCCAGCAGCGCACCGGCGGCGAGCAGGTCCTTGTTCGGCCAGAAGCGCAGTGCCCGCGCCTCGCCCATGGTCTGCTTATGGCCTTCGAGGAAGCTCGTCGGATACCACAGGAAAGGCGAAAGGTCGGCGACGACGCCAAGCTCGGCGAAGCGGGCGATATCGTCCGGCGCGATGTAGCTCGCATGCGCGATGTGGTGCTTCAGCTTGGTCGGCCCATTGAAGGAGCGCGCGACGTCGATCGCGTCCAACGCCTGGCTGACCGCGGCATCGCCGGCGCAGTGGATCTTTACCCCGAGCCCGAGCTTCTCGCATTTGCCGACCCAGCGGATCAGCTCCGGCACGGTGACGATGGTCGAGCCGCGGAAACAGCAGCCCAGCACCGGGTCCTTGGTGTAGGGCTCGTGGAAGGCGGCGGTGCGCGCGCCCGGCACACCATCGAGGAAGATCTTGACGAAGTCCGGTTTCGCGTGAACGCCGCGATATTGCTCACGCAGCGCGATCAGCTCATCGCCGGCAATGCCGAACATGAAGGAGGGCTCGACGGCCGGCATGGCCGACACCGACCAGGCGGTCAGCTCGCCGCGATCGTCGAGGCCTTTCAGCGCCGCGAGGATCGGCTGCATGGCGGCGGCGTCGAGGAATGCAGTGACGCCGTAGGAGTTGAGCGTCGCGATCGAGCGCGCCATCGCTGCGCGGTCCATCTCCTCGGTGTAGTGGCCGGATTGCGCGATGGTGCGCTCGACGATGCCGGCGGCGGATTCGATCATCATGCCGGTCAGCGCGCCGGTGGCCGGATCGCGGCCGATGGAGCCCTTCTCCGGATCGGGCGACGACGCGGAAAGGCCAGCCAAGCCAAGCGCCTGCGAATTGACCCAACGGTTGTGATAGGTGTCGTCGCGCAGCATCACCGGCCGGCCCTGGCTCGCCCGGTCGAGCGCCGCCAGCGCCTCCAGCCGGTTGAGCTTCGGCAACAGATCGCTGCCCCATTGTCCGCCGATGATCCAGGAGCCTTCCGGCGCCTTGGCCGCGGCCTCGCCGAGGCGCGCGATCAGCGTCTCGAAGCTTGCGGTCGGCGGGAAACGCATCTCGAAAAGCTCGGCTTGGCCGCCCATCATCAGATGCGCATGCACGTCGACGATGCCAGGCATCATCATCGCGCCCTTGAGGTCGACGACGCGGGTGGCAGAGCCCATCAGCGCGGCGACGTCAGCGCCCTCGCCGACCGCGACGATGCGGCCGCCCTTGACGGCGACGGCCGAGGCCCAGGGCCGCTTGCGGTCGAGCGTGTAGATGCGGCCATTGGTGAAAACCAGGTCGGCGCTTCTGTCGGGCATTCTCTCTCCTCCTCTCCGCTAGCCGCACCCTCATGCTGGCGAGCGAGCAAGTTTCAATTCACGTCACACCGCCCTGTTCTGTGTCGGGGCGCGGCCGCCGCCATCCGCGACCAGCACCGCGCCGGTGACGAAGGACGCTTCGTCCGACGCAAGGAACAGGCAGCAGGAGGCGATCTCTTGCGGTTCGGCGACGCGGCGCAGGGCGATGCGGTTGGTCAGCGCCTTGAACTCCTCGTCGGGAGTCGAGCCGTTGGCGCTTGCTGCGACTTTCATCTCGTAGACGCTCATCGGCGTGCGCACCCAGCCGGGCGCCACCGCATTGGCGCGGATGCCGTCGACGCCGTGCGCGAACGCGAGCGAGCGGGTGTAGGAGACGAGCGCCGCCTTGCTCGCCGAATAGGCGGCGTTCTGGCCGCTGGCGTTGAAGGCGCCGACCGAGGCGATGTTGACGATCGCGCCGCCGCGCGCCTTGAGCAGCGGCAGCGCCGCGCGGCAGACCATCATCGAGCCGGTGACGTTGACGGCAAAGCTCTTGGTCCAGGTCTCGTCGCTCAGCGTCTCAGGCTCGTCGAGGATCATGACTCCGGCGGCGTTGACGACGATGTCGAGACGTCCGTCGCAGGCATCGATGGCCTGAGCGATATCGTTGGCATCGGTGATGTCGCCGCGCACGGCGGTGCCGCCGCTCGCCTTGGCCGCCTCCTCCAGCACCTCGCCGCCATGCCCGAAGGCGACGACGTTGGCGCCCTCTCGCCCGAACAGTTCGGCGGTGGCCCGGCCCATGCCGGTGGCGGCGCCGGTAACCAGGGCCGTGCGGCCTTCGAGGCGGCGGCTCATGCCAGCCCCCAATGCCGCTCCACGGCGTAGCCGGTCTCCGGCAAGGTCGAGCCGCCGTCGACGACGATGGTCTGGCCCGTGGTGTATTTCGCTTGGCTCGAAGCGAGGTAGAGCATCGCGTAGGCGATGTCGTCGGCCTCGCCGAGACGGCCCATGGGAATGAATTGGCCTAGGCGGTTCGCCACCTTCGGCTTGCTCATCGTGCCGCGGCCGGGCTTGGCGATAAAGCCCGGCTCGACGCCGTTGACGGTGATGCCGTCGCGCGCGAATTCGAAGGCGGCGCCACGAATGAAGGCGTTGACGCCGGCCTTGGCGGCCGAATAGTGCGCGCCGCCGGCCATGGCGACGCGCGCCGAAACCGACGAGGTGACTAGGATGCGGCCGAAACGGTTGGTGCGCATTGCGGGCGCCGCCGCCTGCGCCAGCCAGAAACAGGCTTTCAGGTTGATAGCCAGCGCCTCTTCGAGCTTGTCCTCATCGAGCTCCTCGACCGAGGCCCAGGGGCAGCCGCCGGCATTGTGGACGACGACGTCGAGCCGGCCGGCCTCGCGCGCGACGTTGCCGACGAGTGTGCGAAGCGCGGCGCGGTCGAGCCCGGGAAGCGCAACGGCGCGTGCGGACAGGCCGCGCGCAGAGAGCTCCGCGGCAAGCGCCTCGGCGACATCGAGCGTTCGATTGGCAATGACCACCGAGGCGCCGGCCTCGGCAAAGCGCGAGACGATGGCGGCACCGATGCCGCGCCCGCCGCCGGTCACCAGCGCCACCCTGCCCGTGAGATCGAACGGGGTCGCCATCGCTCAGACAACGCCCGCGTTACGGACGAGATCGACGAAGCGGCTGAAGACCTCCGTATGGCGATCGACATCGGCCGGCAACGTCGCCGGGCACATCAGGAACATGGTGTGGAAGGGCGTCACCAGTATGCCTTCGTTCATGTAGAAGGCATGCAGCAGCGTCTCGAGGTCACCGCGCCGGCCGGCGATGACGTCGGCGCCGCTGCGCGGCGGGTTCGGCATGAACATGATCTCGGCGCGGGCGCCGGTCTGCGTCACGTGCCAGGGCAATTTGTTCCCGGCGATGATTTTCCTCGCGGCTTCGGCAAGGCGGGTGGCGTTGGCGATCATCCGCTCGAAATTGGCCGGCGTGAGCACTTCTTCCAGCACCGCGCGCATGGTGGCGACGGTGAGCGCGTTGCCGGCCAGCGTGCCGCCGATGCCGAGATGCGCCGACTGGCGCACGCGCGGATTGACCATCGGCACGATCTTCCACAGCCGCTCGGCAATCTCCCGCGAGACGCCGAAGATGCCGGCCGGAATGCCGCCGGCGATCGCCTTGCCGGCCACCAGCATGTCCGGCTCCAGCCCATGCAGCGCGGTGTAGCCGCCGGGCCCGCTGGAGATGGTATGCGTCTCGTCGATGATCAGCACCGTGCCGGTGCGGCGCGTGATCTCGCGCAGTACGGTGTGAAAACCCTCGGCGACCGGGATCATGCCGAAATTGGTCATCAGCGGCTCGGTCAGCACGCAGGCGACGTCGCCATGCGACAGCGCTTCTTCGAGCGCCGCGACGTCATTGAACTCGACCACCCTGGAGACGGCCGAATGATCGACGCCGTTCGGGTGGATCATGTTGCGCATGCCGATCTTGCCGTCGCGGATCTCGACATGCGCCTCCTCGACGCCGCCGTGATAGCAGCCGGAGAAGACCAGCACTTTCGGGCGCCCGGTGATCATGCGCGCGATGCGGATGGCGCCGCGATTGGCATCGGTGGCCGAGGTTGTCAGCGTCCAGTAAGGCAGGCCGAAACGGCGCGTCAGCTCGGCGCCGACCCAGAGGCTGTCCTCGGTGGGCAGCATCATCGTCGTGCCGTTCTGCAATTGGTGGATTGCCGCGCGCGTCACCGCTTCGGGCGCATGGCCGCACATGCCGCCGGTGTCGCCAAGCGCGAAGTCGACATAGTCATGCCCGTCGATGTCGCGGATATGCGCGCCACGGGCCGAGGCGGCATAGACCGGGAAGCCGCCGGCCCAGCGGCGCATCCAGTGCGACGGCCCGCCATAGAGGAAATGCGTCTTGCCCTCTTCCCAGGCCGCCGCCGAGCGCGGATGCGTGTCGAGGAACCGCGCCTGCTCGCGGTCGAGCAGGTCTTCGATCGTTGCTGATTGCAAAGCGGTCTTGCTGGCGGCCGTCACGGCGCTGAACTCTCCCTGGCGCGCCAAATTCCGCGGCGCGTAGCCGTTCCCGTCGGTTCACTATTTGAACCAGTGTTTTGTATGTTATAGACACACTGAAGGCAGGGAGAGCCCCTGTCAAGTTAATTCACATGCGAAGTATCTGGAGAACGCGCGATGAGCACGGTGGGCAAGGCGATGTCGCTGCTGGAGCTGTTCACGCTGCACGAACCGGAGATCGGCCTCTCCGACCTTGCGCGCCGCGCCGACCTCGACAAGGCCACCGCCAGGCGGCTTCTGATAGCGCTCGCCGCGCACCGGCTGATCGAGCAGGAGCCGCGCAGCCGCCGCTACCGGCTGGGCGCCGGCCTGTCGCGGCTCGCCCGCATCCGCGACGCGCATTTTCCCTTCGTGCGGCTGGCCGCGCCAGTCATCCGCGAGTTGTCGCTCGAAACCGGCGAGACGGTGCATCTGTCCGAGTTCAGCGCCGGCGCGCTGCTTACGCTGCATGTCGAGCTGTCGGCCAAGGCCAACCGCGTCAATGTCGATGTCGGCCAGGTGCTGCCGCTGCACGGCACGGCCTCGGGCATCGCGTTCCTCGCCGCCTCACGCCTGGAAGCGGTCGGCGCTTATCTGGAAAAACCGCTGCAGGCCTTCACTTCGTTCACGATGACGCAGCCGGACGACTTGGTGAAAGCCATCGCGCTTGCCGCTTTACGTGGCTATTCGCGCAGCGCCCAAGGCTATGAGGAAGGCGTGCATAGCATAGGCGCGGCCATCCGCGGCGCCGACGGCCAGCCGATCGGCACGCTGGCCGTGGCCTCGCCCGTCTCGCGCGTCGACGATGCGACAGCGGCCGGACAAGGCGAAGCTGCAGTCAGGGCAGCCAGGCTGATCTCGGCGCGGCTGACCGGCAAGGCGTGAGGCGCCCCACCGGCGCTCAAAGCCACGGACTTTTGCTTTGAGGCATTTTTGACCCACGCGTTCCGCTTGTGAACATCGTTCATTTTTCTCTTGAACGCCGTTCACGATGTGCTATGGTACATCCGTGAACAACGTTCAAAGCGATCCAGCCTGAAACAGACCGGCGCCGATCCGGCTTAACGCCGAAACGAAAGGATCATATCGATGCTCACCGACAGCCAAGCCCGCAAACAGTCAAGTGCCTGGAAGGCCTGGAGGCCTATCATGGACGACGGATTCCAGGCGCCAAGAACAAGAAACAAATGGATTGGATTGAATCGCAGTAACGAAGTTTAACGGCTTCCCGATAAACAAGGCTCAAACCGCGCAAGTGTCCGCTCAGTCCAATCGGATTGCCAGCCGGACTTGCCCAATGGAAATTGCCATGAACACCCATCTGATGATGTCGCGGCGCTTCGCGCCTCTCTTCTGGACGCAATTCCTCTCAGCCTTCAACGACAATTTCCTGAAGAACACGCTGGTGTTCCTCATTCTCTTCACGCTTGCCAAGGACCAGGCCGCGTCGCTGGTGACGCTGGCGGGGGCTGTCTTCATGGCGCCCTTCCTGCTGCTGTCGGCGCTTGGCGGCGAGATCGCCGACCGCTTCGACAAGGCGTTGATCGCGCGGCGGCTGAAGTTCACCGAGATCGCCGCGGCCGCCGTCGCCGTCGCCGGCATCGCGCTGTCGTCGATCCCGGTGCTGATGACGGCGCTGTTGATGTTCGGCATCATCTCGGCGCTGTTCGGGCCGATCAAATACGGCATCCTGCCGGATCATCTCGAGCGCAAGGAACTGCCAAAGGCCAATGCCTGGATCGAGTCGGCCACGTTCGCAGCGATCCTCGGCGGCACCATCGCCGGCGGCGTCGTCTCCGCCGAGGGCATCGGCGTTTGGGTGTTCGGACCGATCATGATGGCGCTGGCCGTCGGCTGCTGGTTCGTCAGCCGCTATATCCCGTCCACCGGCTCGGCCGCCCCTAACCTTGCCATCGACAAGAACATCTTGCGCTCGACCTGGCGGCAGGTCGCCGAATTGCGCACCGACACGCGCATCTGGCGCGCCGGCCTGATGACCTCGTGGTTCTGGCTGGTCGGCGCGATCGTGCTTTCGATCCTGCCGGCGCTGATCAAGGATTCGCTTGGCGGCAACGAGATCGCGGTCACCGCCTATCTCGCCGTGTTCGCCGTCTCGATCGCCATCGGCTCGGCCATCGCCGCCTGGATGTCGCAAGGGCGCATGGTGCTGCTGCCGGCGCCGGTCGGCACGGCGCTGCTGGCGCTGTTCGGCCTGCATCTGGCCTGGACCATCGGCAGCATGCAGCCTTCGCCAACGGCCGCAAGCCTTTCGGCCTTCCTCGCCGGCCCCAACACCATCCGCGTCGCCATCGACCTCGCCGGCATGGCGATTGCCGCCGCCTTCCTGGTGGTGCCGACCTTCGCCGCCGTGCAGGCCTGGTCGCCCGAGGCACGCCGCGCCCGCGTCGTCGCGGCGGTCAGCATCGTCAATGCCGGCTTCATGACCGTCGGCGGCATACTCGTCGCCGCGATCCAGGCAGCGGGTGTCTCCATCGCGGGCATCCTGTTCGGCCTCGTCGTGGCCAACGCCGTCGCCGCCTGGCTGATGCTGAAATACCTGCCGACCAACCCGTTCCGGGATTTCGTCTCGATCCTGTTCCGCGCCTTCCTGCGCCTGGAGATCGAGGGCATCGAGAACCTCAAGGCGGCCGGCAAGGCGCCGATCCTGGCCCTCAACCATGTCAGCTTCCTCGACGGCCCGCTGGCGCTGACGCTGACCGACGAGGAGCCGGTCTTCGCCATCGACTACACGATCGCGCAGGCCTGGTGGATGAAGCCGTTCATGAAGCTCGCCCGCGCGCTGCCGCTCAATCCGGCCAAGCCGATGTCGACCCGCACCCTTATCAAGATCGTGCAGGGTGGCGATCCGCTGGTCATCTTTCCGGAAGGCCGCATCACCGTCACCGGCGGCCTGATGAAGGTCTATGACGGCGCCGCCATGGTTGCCGACAAGACCGGCTCGATGGTGGTGCCGGTGCGCATCGACGGGCTGGAGAAGAGCTACTTCTCGCGGCTCTCCTCGCAGCATGTGCGCCGCCGCCTGTTCCCGAAGGTCAAGGTGACCATCCTGGAGCCGGTGAAGCTCGAAGTGCCGCAGGAACTGAAGGGCCGCCAGCGGCGCGCCGCAGCGGGCTCCGCGCTCTATCAGGTGATGTCGGACCTGGTCTTCCGAACCCAGGACATCGACAAGACCGTTCTGGAGAAGATCATCGAGACGGCCAACGAGCGCGGCATGAAAGAGCTCGCCGTGCAGGATCCGGTCACCGGTTCGCTGAGCTACGGCAAGCTGCTCACCGCCGCCGCCGTGCTCGGCGAGAAGTTCGAGCATCTCTATGCCGGACAGCAGACGCTGGGCATCATGCTGCCCAACGCCAACGGCGCCTGCGCGGCACTGCTCGGCGTCATGTCGGCCGGCAAGGTTTCGGCGATGATCAACTTCACCGCGGGCGCCGCGAACATCCTGTCGGCCTGCAAGGCGGCCGAGGTGCGCACCGTGCTCACCTCCCGCGCCTTCGTCGAACAGGCAAAGCTCGGGCCGGTGGTGGAGGAGATCGGCCGCTCGGTCGACATCGTCTGGCTCGACGATCTGCGGGCCACGATCGGTCTCAAGGACAAGCTGCTCGGCCTGTTGCGCAAGGCGACGCCGCGGGTGGCGCGCAAGGCGGACGATCCGGCGGCGATCCTGTTCACCTCGGGCTCGGAAGGCACGCCGAAGGGCGTGGTGCTCACCCACCGCAACATCCTGGCCAATGCCGCCCAGGCCGCCTCGCGCATCGACTTCCATTCGGGCGACAAGGTGTTCAACGTGCTGCCGATCTTCCACTCCTTCGGCATGACCGCGGGCACGGTGCTGCCGCTGATCTCCGGCGTGCCGGTCTATTTCTACCCCTCGCCGCTGCACTACCGCATCGTGCCGGAGCTGATCTATGCCTCGAACGCGACGATCATCTTCGGCACCGACACCTTCCTGTCGGGCTATGCGCGTACAGCGCATCCCTACGACTTCCGTTCGGTGCGCTACTGCTTCGCCGGCGCCGAGCCGGTGAAGGCCGCGACGCGCCAGACCTATATGGAGAAGTTCGGCCTGCGTATCCTGGAAGGCTACGGCGTGACCGAAACCGCGCCGGTGATCGCCATCAACACGCCGATGTACAACAAGTCGGGCAGCGTCGGCAAAATCATGCCCGGCATGGAGTACCGCCTCGAGCCGGTGCCCGGCGTCGACGAAGGCGGCCGGCTGTTCGTGCGCGGTCCGAACGTCATGGCCGGCTACCTGCGCGCCGAGAACCCCGGCGTGATCGAACCGCTGGCCGACGGCTGGCACGACACCGGCGACGTCGTCACCGTCGACGATGCGGGTTTCATCTCGATCCGCGGCCGCGCCAAGCGCTTCGCCAAGATCGCCGGCGAAATGGTCTCACTTGCCGCGATCGAAGCGCTGGCCGGCGATCTGTGGAAAGGCTCGCTGTCGGCCGTCGCCACGGTGCCGGACGCGCGCAAGGGCGAGAAGCTGATCCTGATCACGGAAGCTTCGGGTGCCACCCGCGCGGACTTCCTCGCCTTCGCCAAGGCAAACGGCGCCATGGACCTGATGGTGCCGTCCGAAGTGCGCGTCGTGCAGAAAGTGCCGGTGCTCGGCTCCGGCAAGCTCGACTTCGCCGGGGTGACCAGGATGGTGCGCGGCGCGGAAGAGCTGAAGGTCAAGGCCGCCTGAGCCGAATGGACGAACAGGCCGGCGACAAGCGCGGGCCTGTTCGTCCCGGCCGGCAGGTCCGGCCGAGATGTCTGCTCAGGCCGCGTATCTCGCCATCACCGGCTGCCTCGACCACTGCGCGTACCAGGTGTCGAACAGCTTGAGCTGCTGTTCGGCATAGCCGCGCTGGCTGTCGCTCAGCGCATCCGTCTCGTTGAAGTGCAGCCTGTATTCGGGGCCACCCTTCAGCACCATCATGTGCTTGAAATAGAGCACAAGGTCCGGGCCCTCGTCGAACGAGGACAGCACGGCCAACGCCGCGTCCAGTTCCTGCGCCAGCCGACGCGCTTCGGCATCGCCCTTGGCCGCCGCCTGGCTGAGGCCGACGAGATGCAGCACTTCCTTGGGCAGGACATTGCCGATTCCGGTGATGGCGCCGGACGCGCCGCAATTGACGAAACCGTGGAAGACGGCGGTGTCGACGCCGATCATCAGCGCAACCTCATCGTCCCGGCTGGTGATGTTTTCCGCCGCGTAGCGCAGATCCGACGGGCCGCCGAACTCCTTGAAGCCGACAAGGTTCGAATGCTCGGCGCGCAACGCGAAGAAGAGATCGGCGCGCGTGGCAAAGCCGTAATAGGGGCTGTTGTAGATGACGGCCGGCAGGTCGGGGGCAGCGGCAAGGATCGCCTTGAAGTGATGACGCTGCGCCGTCACCGATGGCCCGCGCGACAGAACGCGCGGGATCACCATCAGGCCCCGCGCGCCGACCTTTTGCGCGTGGGCGGCATGCGCCACGGCGCTGGCGGTGTTGACCGCGCCGGCGCCGACGATCACCGGAACGCCCGCCTTGACCAGGCGCTCGACGCCTTCCATGCGTTGCGCGTCGGTCAAGAGCGGCCAGTCGCCCATGGAGCCGCAATAGACGACCGCCGACATGCCGGCGGCGATCAGCTCGCGCCCCTTGCGCACCAGCGCGTCGAAGTCGGGAAGGCGGTCATCGGTGCAGGGCGTCATCAACGCCGGCATGCAGCCGGAAAAAACATTGGCGGTCATTTCGAAGTCTCCTTGAGGCAGGCATGCGGAATGACCAGTCTGGCCCGGCGCGGCACCGCTTGCCAAGTGGATAGTCGAGGTTCATACGCGCTCAGCATGGGTACGATCGTGGCCATTTGTTCTCGGGCACTCCGCTCAGAGCGCCACCCACGCCGTCTTGAGGTCGGTGTATTTCTCGATGGCGTGGAGCGACTTGTCGCGACCGAAGCCGGACTGCTTGAACCCGCCGAGCGGCACGGTGATGTCGGCGCCACCATAGGTGTTGACATGGACGACGCCGGCATTGATGGCGCGCACCATGCGGTGCGCGGTCGACAGGTTCGAGGTCCATACGGCCGACGCAAGACCATAGACGGTCGCGTTGGCGAGGCGCACCGCCTCTTCCTCGGTCTCGAAGCGCGTGACGGCGAGCACCGGCCCGAACACTTCCTCGCGAGCGAGCTGCATTTTCTCGGTCACGTTCTCGAAGATCGTCGGCGCCATATAGCTGCCGCCGGTTTCTGCCAGGATGCGTTCGCCGCCGGTGACGAGACGGGCGCCCTCCTCCGAAGCCTTGGCGACGAAGCCGAGATTCTTGGTCAGTTGCTCGGCGCTCGACACCGCGCCGACATCGGAGCCGAGATCGAGCGGATCGCCGACCTTCAGCTTCGTGGTGGCCTTGAGAAGCTCGTCCATCAAGCGGTCGTAGACCGAGGCCTGGACCAGCAGGCGCGAACCGGCGACGCAGACCTGTCCGGAATTGCGGAAGATGCCGTTGGCCGAGACGACCGCCGCCTGTTTCAGGTCCGGCGCATCGGCAAAGACGATGTTGGGCGACTTGCCGCCAAGCTCGAGGAAGACGCGCTTGAGGTTCGAGCGCGCGGAATATTCGAGCAGGCGGCGGCCGACAGGCCCGGAGCCGGTGAAGGCGATGGCGTCGACATCCATATGCAGGCCGAGCGCCTCGCCCGCGACCGAGCCGCGGCCAGTGACGACATTGAAGACGCCCTCGGGCAAGCCGGCCTCGGCGGCAAGCTCCGCCAGGCGCAGCAAGGTCAGCGAGGCGATCTCCGGCGGCTTGACGACGATGGCGTTGCCGGCGGCGAGTGCCGGCGCGATCTTCCAGGCGCCGATCATCAGCGGGAAGTTCCACGGCACGATGACGCCGACGACGCCGAGCGGCTCCTTGTGGATCAATCCAAGGACATTGTCAGCGGTCGGCGCGATCTCGCCATAGACCTTGTCGATCGCTTCGGCATAGTAGCGGATGGTCCCGGCGGCCGACAGCGGCTCGGCCTTGTAGGCCATGCCGATCTCGGTGCCATTGTCGCGCACGCCGAGCACGGCAAGCTCCAGCGCGTGCTTTTCGACCAATTCGGCGAATTTCGTCAGCACCTTCTTGCGAAAAGACGGCGCCGCGCGTGACCAGGAGCCCTTGGCGAACGCCTTGCGCGCCGAAGCGACGGCGCGGTCGATATCGGCGGCGCCACCGTCGGCAATGCTGGCAAAGGGGCGGCCGTCGATCGGCGAAATCACCTGCAGACTGCCGCCGCTTTGCGCGTCTACCGGAGTTCCATCGATGAACAGACGCCGCGCGCCGACCTCCGTCTTGCGCAGCGTGTCGATGGTGTCCTGGCTGATCATTCTCAATTTGCTCCAAATTCTACATGAAGTGCCGCCGGCGCGCGGAACTCCCAGCCGCGGAACACCGGCTCCTTGCCCGGCACCAGCCTGAGATCCGGAAAACGCTCCAGCAGCAACCTTAGCGCCAGGCACATCTGCTCGCGCGCGAAGAAGCGGCCCGAGCAGAAATGATGGCCGAAGCCGAAGGCGGCGTGGTTGCCCTCGTTGCGATGGATATCGAAGCTGTCGGGATCGGTGAAGCGACTTTCGTCGCGGCTGGCCGAGGAGACGAGCGCCGCAACGGGAGCTCCGGCGGGTATCGTCGCCCCGCCGATCTCCACGGCACGGGTCGTTTCTCGCGTCTGCGTGCCGATCGGCGCCACCCAGCGCAGGCCCTCGTCCACTGCTCTGGGCACGAAGGTTTCAAGATCGTCGAGCACCTGCCGCAGCTGCTCAGGGTTCGTCAGCAGACCGACCAGAATGGAGCCGGCACCGTGGCCAGGCTCCTGCATGCCTCCGAGCAAGATGACCTTGATGGTCGGCATCAGGAAATCGATCGAGCGGGTCGAGCCGTCAGGCATGCCGTCATGCAGCATATGCGAAAGCGCCGAGTCGTCCGGCTCGCCGGCCAGGCGTTCCAACGTCGGCCGGACGGCGGCGCCGACCTCGGCGCTGATCGCGTCGGCGGCTTCCTGCCGCTTCGGATCGTTCTCGAAATTGATGGCGCCCTGGGCAAGGCCATAGAACCAGCGCCGCAAGGTCGGCATGTCGACGTCGGCAAGCCCGAGCGAGCGCGCCAGGCTCAGCGTCGACACCGGCTCGAAATAGTCGGCCATCAGCTCGGCGGAGCCGTGCGCGGCAATTCTGTCGAGATAGGGTTCGGCGATTGCGCGCACGAGATTGCCGGCATAGGAGGCGACGGTGCGGGGCCGGTATTTCGGATCGACGCCCTGGCGCAGTTGCTTATGCGTCTCACCGTCGGTGGTCAGGATGGTCGGCTTGCCGAAAGAGCGCTCGACCGGCGAGGTGCCGACAGCCGCCGAGAAGATGTCGGGCGACTTGGCGACGGTCTCGACGTCCTTCCAGCGGGTGACGAACCAGAGATTGACCGCCGGCACGAAAGCGACCGGCGCGTTGCGCCTGAGCTCGGCGTAGATCGGATAGGGGTCGGCTTCCAGCGCCTCGACCGTGATACCATCGGTAAAGCTCATGTCGCTGCTCCCGCTCCGTTAAGGTGGGGCGGCGCGGACGCCGCCCCTCGTCCATCAATCACCTGCCCATCAATCGCCGAGCGGCTGGCCGAGCCGTTCGAAGGCAGCCGGATCACGGTTCTTCAAGGCACCTGCCAAGAACAGTCCGACCACGGCCGCGATCAGCACCAGCGCCGGCAGGAACACGCCGAGGAAGCCGCCGGCGCCCGACAGGCTGCCGAAATTGACGACGATCAGGTAGATGATGATGGCAAAGGCGATGAAGGTCAGCGCCGGCAGGAACGTGGTCTTCAGCCCGTTCTCCTGGTTGGACGGGTTGGCGCGGAAGTACATCACCACGGCGAGCGAGGCCACCGCCATCATGACGATGACGCCGAGCGTGGCGACGTTGGTGAGCCACGAGAACAGCGCCAGCACCGGGTCGAGGCCGAGCACCGCGAACAGCCCGATAACGACGGCCGCGAGCACGGTCTGGATCACCGAGGCGACATGCGGGCTCTGATGCGCCGAATGCGTCACGCCGATCGACTGCGGCAGGAGCTTTTCGCGGCCGGCGACGTAGATGTAGCGGGCGACCGCGTTGTGGAAGGCCAGCACACCGGCGAACAGGCTGGACACGAAGAGGATGCTCATGGCGTGGGTGAGCAGCGTTCCGGCGTAGCGGTCGGAGAGGCCGAACAGGAAGGTGGTCGGATCCTGCAAAGCCTGCAGCGACGGCAACAGCTTGTCGACGCCGGCGCCGACCGCCATCAGCCAGGCGGTGATCATATAGAACAGGCCGATCAGGATGACGGAGAAAAAGGTGGCTCGCGGAATGGTCACCTTCGGGTCGCGCGCCTCCTCGGCATAGATCGTGGTCGCCTCGAAGCCGATGAAGGCGGCGAAGCAGAACAGGATGGCGATGGCCGGCGCGCCGCTGGCGATCTGGCTCCAGCTGAAGGGCGCCGCCGACAGGCCGCTGTCACCGCCGGTCTTGAGGATGGTGAGGTCGAGGATCAGCACGACGACGTATTCGGCAAGCACCAGCACCGTCAGGATCTTGGCCGACAGGTCGACCTGCCGGTAGCCGAGCACGGCGACGATGGCGATGGCAATGAAGCTCCACACCCACCACGGCAGATTGATGCCCCAGCCGGCGAACAGCCCGGCGGTGGCCGCGCCCAGCAGGCCCATGACGCCGATCTGCATGGCGTTGTAGGAGAGGATCGCGATCATCGCGACGGCGCCGCCGGCCAGGCCGCCCAGTCCACGCGCGGCGTAGGCGTAGAAGGCGCCGGCATTGCCGATGTGGCGCGACATGGCGACATAGCCAACCGCGAACAGGAGCAGCAACAGCGTCACGATCAGATAGGTGCCGGCAAAGCCGGCGCCGTTGCCCATCAGCATGCCGAGCGGCGTGCCGCCGGCAACGGCCGTCAGCGGTGCGGCGGCCGAAATCACCATGAAGGTGATGGCGCCGACGCCAAGGCTGTTCTTCCTCAGCCGGTTCACTTCTCCGGCTTCAAGTGTGGTCATTTTTCCCTCCATTCCGCATTGCGGAAACCAAGTGTCCCTGAGATGCCGAGGGCCTTCTGAGAGGGCCAATGCGCATTTCATTATTTGCAACGGCATTTCGATATTAGACTTGCAAAGGAATCGACTTGCTGTCAAGTTAATTCGCACGTTAAGTATCTGACGGAGGATCGGACACGCGATGAGCACGGTGGCCAAAGCCATTTCGCTGCTGGAGGTGCTGGGCGGCGGCGCGCCCGAGGCGGCGCTTGCCGACCTTGCCAAGGGCGCCGGCTTCGACAAGGCGACGACGCGCCGGCTGCTGGTTTCGCTCATTGCGCAAGGGCTGGTCGAGCAGGACCAGGCGACGCGCCTCTACCGGCTCGGAGCCGGCCTGACGCGGCTGGCGCTGATGCGCGAGGCGCAGTTTCCGTTCCTGCGCATGGCCGTGCCGGTGGTCGAGATGCTGGCCGCCGAGACCGGCGAGACGGCGCATCTCTCGGAATATTCGAAGCGCGGCCTGATCACCGTCCAGGTCATCGAATCGGCTAAGGCCAATCGTGTCAGCGTGCAACTCGGCGACGTGCTGCCGATGCATGCGACGGCGTCCGGCATCGCATTCCTGGCTTTCACTGAGGAGCACATCCGCGAGGCCATCCTTGCCGGACCGATGCCGGCTTTCACGCCCTTCACCATCGGCGATGCAAACACTTTGGCCGAACAAGTCGCCGCCGCCCGCGCGCGCGGCCATTCCATCGGCGCGCAGGGTTTCGAGGAGGGCGTGATGAGCGTCGCCGCCCCGGTTCTCGGCACCGACGGCTACGCCATCGGCGCCATCGCGGTGGCGGCGCCGAGAGTGCGCACCCAAAAGGCCGACATCGAGCGGCTTGGCGTCAGCGTGACCGCCGCGGGTCGCGAGATCGGCGAGCGGCTGTTCGGCCGGCTGGCCGGCCAGAAGCGGGCCTGACAACCAACGAGAGACTGCAGGGAGACTGATGTGGAGGAGAAACGCCGAATCCTGGTTATCGGTACCGGCGACACCAAGGCCGACGAGCTTCTGTTCATGCGCGAGCGCATCGAGGCCGTCGGCGGCGTTGCCGTGATGATGGACGTCAGCGTGCTTGGCGACCCGCCCTACAAGCCGGAGCATGACAAGCATGCGGTGGCGCGCGCGGCGGACACCACCATCGAGGCAATCATCGCCACCGGCGACGAGAATACCGCGATGACGCTGATGGCGCTTGGCGCCTCGCGGCTTGCGCGCTCGCTGCACGACAGGGGCGAGATAGACGGCTTCATCGCACTGGGCGGCTCGATGGGCACGGACCTTGCGCTCGACGTCGCGCTGGCGCTGCCGCTCGGCGTGCCGAAATTCGTCGTCTCCACGATCGCCTATTCGCATCTCGTGCCGCCGGAGCGCATCGCCACCGACCTGATGATGATCCTGTGGGCCGGCGGCCTCTACGGGCTCAACAGCGCCTGCAAGGCGGTGCTGTCGCAGGCCAGCGGCGCCGTCGTCGGCGCCGCGCGGGCTGTCGTCAAACCCGATATGTCGCGGCCGAAGGTCGGCATGAGCTCGCTGGGCAAAAGCTGCCTGCAATATATGGTCACGCTGAAGCCTGAGCTGGAAAAGCGCGGCTATGAGGTCATCGTCTTCCACACCACCGGCATGGGCGGGCGGGCGCTGGAGGCGATCGCCGCGCAGAAGGGCTTCGTCGCGGTGCTCGATTTCAGCCTGCAGGAGCTTGCCAACCAGCTTACCGGCTCGGTGGTGAATTCGGGAACCGACCGGTTGGAGAATGCCGGGCGGCAAGGCATCCCGCAGATCGTCGCGCCCGGCGCCATCGACATGGTGGATTTCCCGACCTGGCAGGCGGTGCCGTCGCGCTTCACGGAACGGCCGTACCACGCGCATAACCGCCTGCTTGCCTCGGTCACCTCCGACGGCGCGACACGCCGGGAGATCGCGCGCGCCATCGGCGACAAGCTCGCCGCGGCGACCGGTCCGACCGCCTTCATCCTGCCCGCCGGCGGCATCCAGCAATGGGACCAGCAAGGCGGGCCGCTCTACGAGCCGGAAGCGCTGTCGGCCTTTGTCGAAGAGATGAGGGCGCGCGTGCCGGACAATGCCGAGCTGCATGAGATCGTCGGGCATATCAACGACGCCGCCTTCAGCGCCAAGGCGCTGGAAATCTTCGACCGCTGGGTGGCGGAAGGCATCGTTCCGCCCGGCGTGACCGGCAGGCGCATGGCATGAGTCCCGTGAAGCCGCGGGCGCTGGTGTTGGACTTCGGCGGCGTGGTCACCCGCACTTTGTTCGAGACGCATGCGCTGACCGAGCAGGCGCTTGGGCTCAAGCCCGGCACGCTCGGTTGGCGCGGACCAGTCGACCCGGTTTCCGATGCGCTGTGGCGCTCGATGCAGGCCGACGAGATCAGCGAACGCGACTACTGGAAAACGCGTACGCGCGAAGTCGGCCAATTGGTCGGAGAAGACTGGCAGGACATGCAGACCTTCGTGCAGCGGGCGCGCGGAGCGGAGCCGGAAAAAGTGCTGCGACCGGAGGCCGACCAAGCCATCCGCACGGCGCATGCCGCCGGTGTCCGCCTCGCCATCCTGTCGAACGAGCTCGACCTGTTCTATGGCGCTGATTTTCGCCAACGCCTGCCGCTGCTTTCGCTTTTCGAGACGATCGTCGATGCGACTTATACGAAAATCCTCAAGCCCGATGCCCGCGCCTATGCGATGGTCGGCGAGGCGCTGCGGCTGCCGCTTGCGGCCTGCGTCTTCGTCGACGACCAGAAGCGCAATGTCGACGGTGCGATTGCCGCCGGCATGCCGACCGTTCATTTCGACGTCGCCCGACCGGCGCAAAGCTATGCCGAGGCGCTCAGCCATTTCGGCCTGACGCTCTCCTGATTGCAAAACCGGAGTTCCTCCCGATGCGTGACATCAACTTCCTCACCGAAAACAACGCCAAGCCGATCTGGCATCCGATGGCGCATCCGGCCGAAATGCGGGCGAGCCCGCCGAAGATCATCATGAAGGGCGAAGGCGTTTCGGTGACCGACGCCGAGGGCCGCACGGTGCTCGACGCCGTCGGCGGCCTCTGGAACGTCAACCTCGGCTACAGCTGCGATCCGATCAAGAAGGCGATGACGGGACAGCTCGACGCGCTCCCCTATTACTCAGGCTTTCGCGGCACCTCGACCGGGCCATCGATCGAGCTCGCTTACGAGCTGACCCAGTGGTTCGCGCCGGAAGGCATGGCGCGCGCCTTCTTCACCTCGGGCGGCTCGGACTCGATCGAGACGGCGCTCCGGCTCGCGCGGCAATATTGGAAGATCCGCGGCCAGGGCGACCGCACGAAATTCCTGGCGCTGAAGAAGGGCTATCACGGCACGCATTTCGGCGGCGCCTCGGTCAACGGCAATGCCAATTTCCGGCGCAACTACGAACCGCTGCTGCCCGGCGTCTTCCACACGCCGGCGCCGATGACCTACCGCAACCCGTTCGACGAGACCGACCCGGCGAAGCTTGCGAAACTCTGCGCGCGGGCGATCGAGGAAGAGATCGCCTTCCAGGGCGCCGATACGATCGCCGCCTTTATCATGGAACCAGTGCTCGGCGCCGGCGGCGTCATCGTCCCGCATGAGAGCTTCATGCCGATGGTGCGGGCGATCTGCGACCGCCACGACATCCTGTTGATCGCCGACGAGGTGGTGACCGGCTTCGGCCGCACCGGCGCCTGGTCAGGCTCGCGGCTCTCCAGCACGAAGCCGGATTTCATGACCATCGCCAAGGCGATCACATCAGGCTATTTCCCGCTCGGCGCGACATTGATCGGCGCCAAGGTCGCCGACGTCTTCGAGGCCGACAAGACGAGCTTCGGCGCGATCGGCCACGGCTATACCTATTCCGGCCACCCGGTCGGCTGCGCGGCCGGCCTGGCGGCTCTGGCCGAGACGAAGCGGCTGGCCGTCAACGAGAATGCCGCGGCGCGCGGCGTCGAGCTCGGCAAGGCGCTGGAGGCACTGAAGGCCAAGCACCAACTGGTCGGCGATGTTCGTTACCAAGGCCTGATGGCGGCCCTCGAGCTGGTCTCGGACCGCGCCGCCAAGAAGCCGGTCGACAAGAAGACGATGGCCGCCGTCGCGGACGGAGCTTATGGCGCGGGCGTCATGCTGCGCGTCTCCGGCAACAACATCATCCTGTCGCCGCCGCTGATCATAACCGCCGCCGATGTGGCGAAGATTGCCGAGGGGCTGGATGCGGGGTTGGCCGCTGCCGCGGGCTAGGGAATAGTGAGTAGTGAGTAGTGAGTAGTGAGTAGCGACCGAACCTACTCGCTATTCGCTATTTGCTACTCACTATTCGCTCTTTCCGCCACGCCGCCGGCGACACGCCAACCGCCTGCCGAAAGAAGCGCGAGAAATAGGCGGGATCGTTGAAGCCGGTTTCGTAGGCGATGTCCTCGACCGTGCGGATGGTGAAGAGCAGCAGGCGCTTGGCCTCGACCAGGCGTCTTTCGCCGATCGCCTGACGCACGCCCGAGCCCAGCACCTGATGCGCCGCCTCGTCGAGCAGATGGCGCGTGGTGCCGAGTTCCCCGACATAGCGCTCGACCGGCCAGTCATCGCGAAAATGCCGGTCGATCAGCCGCCTGAGCCGGCCGCCGAGCGCCACCACGGCCGGCACGGTCACCGCATGCGACTGGGCGTCGAGACGGGCGATGTGCGACAATGCCACAGCGATCAGCTGCGGCAGGATCTTTTCCGCACCGGCTTGAGCCTCGACATATTCGGCCTGGATCATTTTGATGGTGTCGTTAAGCCGCTCCCACAGCGCCGCGTCACCTCGCCCGGTCGCGAAGACGGGCTGATCAAGCTGGAGGGCCGATTGCTCGGCGATGGCCGCGAGCGCAGCGTCCGCGACCGAGACGACGATGGCGTCGGTGCCCGGCTCGATGTCGAACCCATGCACGACGCCGCTCGGCATGAAGCTCACCGTCGGTGCCGAAAAACTCCAGGTCTTGTCCTCGATCCGATAGACGCCCTGCCCGCTCGTCCAGAAGGTGATCTGCGCCATTTGCGGATGTTTGTGCGCCAGAACCCGGCCGCGGTGCACGGAAGCGCGGGCTTGCACGGTCTCGACATGCAGGAAGCCGACGTCGAGCGCCCGCGCCGGCTCGCCGTAGACGAAGAATTCCGGGATGGCGGTCTGGCTCATGAGACGCCCGAAAAAGTCCAATCGGTTTTACGCTTTCGTCCATAAACCATCCAGCGGCTTGCGGCTACTCTCCAACAATCCAAGGGAGGATCATGATGCGATCGGAAGAATTCCGGGCCGACAATTCGCGGCCGTTCACGGGCGCCGAATATCTGGCGAGCCTGCGCGACGGGCGCGAGGTCTACATCAATGGCGAACGGGTGGCCGATGTCACCAGCCATCCGGCAATGCGCAATTCGGTGCGTTCGCTGGCCCGCCTCTACGACGCGCTGCACGATCCGAACCAGCAGCCTGTGCTGACCTCGCCGACCGATACCGGCTCGGGCGGCTACACCCACAAATATTTCCGCGTCGCCCATTCCCCTGCCGATCTTGCCGCGCAGCAAAGCGCGATCGCGCATTGGGCGCGCATGACCTATGGCTGGATGGGTCGCACCGCCGACTACAAGGCGGCGCTGATGAACACGCTCGGCGCCAATGCCGAATGGTACGGCCCGTTCAAGGACAATGCGCGCGCCTGGCACAAGCGGGCCCAGGAGGCGGTCCTGTTCATGAACCACGCCATCGTCAACCCGCCGATCGATCGCCACAAGCCGTCCGAGCAGGTGAAGGACGTGTTCGTGCACATCACCAAGGAGAACGACGCCGGCATTTGGGTGTCCGGCGCCAAGGTGGTGGCGACGTCGTCGGCGCTCACCCACTACAATTTCCTGGCGCAGAGCTCGGCGACAGTGACGGAAGATCCATCGCTGTCGGTGATGTTCATCGTGCCGATGAATGCGCCTGGCATTAAGATGTTCTGCCGCGTCTCCTATGAGCAGACGGCCAACACAGTCGGCCATCCCTTCGACTATCCGCTGTCGTCGCGCTTCGACGAGAACGACGCGATCCTGGTGCTCGACAACGTGTTTATCCCCTGGGAGGACGTGCTGGTGCTGCGCGATGCGCAGAAGATCCTGTCCTTCCATCCGGCGTCGGGCTTCATGCATGGCTATTGCTTCCAGGGCTGCACGCGCTTCGCCGTCAAGCTCGACTTCCTCGCCGGATTGCTCGCCAAGGCGCTGCGCGCGACAGGCGGCGATGCCTTTCGCGGCAACCAGGCGGCGCTCGGCGAGGTGATTGCGCTGCGCCACATGTTCTGGAGCTTTTCCAATGCGATGGCGCACAATCCGATACCGTGGGCGAACGGCGCGGTTCTGCCCAATCTCGAGGCCGCGCTCGCCTACCGCACCTTCATGTCGGAAGCCTATCCGCGCGTCATCGACACGGTGCGCCGGGTGATCGCCTCGGGGCTGATCTATCTGCCGTCCTCCGCACGCGACTTCGACAATCCCGAGATCGACCGCTATCTCGCGCAATATGTGCGCGGCTCCAACGACATAGGCCATGTCGAGCGGATCAAGATCATGAAGCTGTTGTGGGACGCGACCGGCACCGAATTCGGCGGCCGCCACGCGCTCTACGAGCTCAACTATGCCGGTGCACCGGAAGAGGTGCGGCTGCAGGTGCTGAAGGGCGCCGAGCGCGGCGGCCGGCTGAAGCAGATGGAGGAACTGGTCGACCAATGCATGGCCGACTATGACGAAAAGGGCTGGACCGGCGACACCTGGCTGCCGCCGATTGCCGCCCAGCCCAACTGACGGGGGCCGGATGGAAGCGGCCATGACAACACAAGTCGCGAGGCTGGAATTCCGCGAGGCCATGGCGCGGGTCTGCGCGCCGGTCAACATCGTCACCACGGACGGTCCGGCCGGGCGCGGCGGCTTCACCGCGACCGCCATGTGCAGCGTCTCCGACGATCCGCCGACGCTGCTGGTCTGCATGAACGAGCGTTCGGCGCAGACCGGCATGTTTCTCGCCAACCAACGCTTCTGCGTCAACGTGCTGACCCAATCGCACATGCATCTGGCGGCAAAATTCGCCGGCGCGATCCGCGACATGGCCGAGCGCTATCAAGCCGCGCGCTGGCAGACGATGCCATCCGGCATGCCGGCGCTGCTCGACGCCATCGTCAGCTTCGATTGCGAGATCGGCGCGGTGAACAAGGTCGGCACGCACAATGTGATGTTCGGCCGCGTCGTCGACATCCGCCACGGCAGCGACGAGGCGGCGCTGCTCTATGTCGGGCGCAACTTCATGCAGCCGAGCGCGCTGGGGAGTTTTGGAGGGTAGGCTTCTCAGCCGTCCACCGACTCCGACTGGATCAGGCTCTCCAGCATGTCCAGCAAGCGCTCGTGCTCTTCGGCGCCGTAGCGCTTCTCGATGGCGTCGTAGATGGCGACCCGCTCGGGCGCCAGTTCCTCGATCAAGGCCACGCCGGCCGGGCTGATGGCGAGCAAGGCGCGGCGGCCGTCATCCTTGACCTTGTTGCGGGTGATGAACTCCCGCTCTTCCATCGCCTTGATGATGCGGGTGAGGCTCGGCGGCAGGATCGAGGCGCGGCTGGCGAGCTCAGTCGCCTCCAGCGGCCCGGTTTCGGCGAGAACGCGCAGCACGCGCCATTGCTGCTCGGTGATATCGTGGCGTGCGAGCATCGGCCGGAAATGCGCCATGATCACTTCGCGGGCGCGAAGCAGAGCCATGGGCAAGGAGCGGCGGGTGCTGGGCGGTAGCAAAATCAAGTCTCCGAAAAATTCCAGTCCAGTACGACTCGCAACAAAGATTAGGGCCCGGATCGCAGCTATATCCGCGATTTTGCCGAGGGCGGCAATCCCACCCGGAAGCTGCATCCGCGCAGAGAACGACGCTTGACATTCGGTCGTCAAGATGTAATTCACATGTTAACTACAAGGTGGAGGAAACCTTGCCCCATATGGCGATCGAATATTCGGCCAATCTCGACGCGAAGGTCGACATGGGCGAGCTTTGCGCGCTGGTGTCGCGCACCATCCTGGAAACGGGTTTGTTCGAACCTGGCGCGGTCAGGGTCCGCGCGTTCCGCGCCGAAGCCTACGCGATTGCCGACCGGCTGCCGGAGAACGGCTTCATCGACATGAATTTCCGCATCGGCAAGGAGCGCAGCGCGGCGGAAAAGAAAAGCGCCGGCGAGGCGATCTTCGCAGCTGTCACCGATTATCTCTCGTCACTGTTCGCCACGTCGCATTTCGCACTGTCGCTGGAGATCCGCGAGATCGACGCCGAACTGAGCTGGAAGAAGAACGCCATCCATCCGCGCCTGCGTGGCAAGTGATCTAGAACGGGAAAGAAATCATGGCGGCACTGGACGACAATCTGAGAAAGGCCGAGGCCTATCTGGAACGCTTCCGGAAGGACGGCGTGCTCAACCAGATCGGCGGCGAAGCGGTGCCTGCCGCGGACGGCTCGACCTTCGAGACGCTTTCGCCCGTCGACCTCAAGCCGATTGCCACCGTGGCACGCGGCAAGGCCGCCGACATCGACCGCGCGGCAAGAGCGGCCAAGGCTGCCTTCAAGGACTGGGCGGCGATCCCCGGCGACGCACGCAAGAAGCTGCTGCATAGAATAGCCGACGCCATCGTCGCGCGTGCCGAAGAGATCGCCTTTGTCGAATGCATGGACACCGGCCAGTCGCTGAAATTCATGGCCAAGGCAGCGCTGCGCGGCGCCGAGAATTTCCGCTTCTATGCCGACCGCGCGCCGGAAGCGCGTGACGGCCGCTCGCTGAGAGCGCCGAATCAGCTCAATCTGACGACGCGCGTGCCGATCGGCCCGGTCGGCGTGATCACGCCGTGGAACACGCCCTTCATGCTGTCGACCTGGAAGATCGCGCCGGCCTTGGCCGCCGGTTGCACGGTGGTGCACAAGCCGGCCGAGCTGTCGCCGCTTACCGCCCGGCTGCTGGTCGAGATCGCGGAGGAAGCCGGCCTGCCCAGGGGCGTGTGGAATCTGGTCAACGGCTTCGGCGAGGATGCCGGCCGGGCGCTGACCGAGCACCCCGACATCAAGGCGATCGGCTTCGTGGGCGAAAGCCGCACCGGCTCGATGATCATGAAGCAGGGCGCCGAAACGCTGAAGCGCGTGCATTTCGAGCTCGGCGGCAAGAACCCGGTCATCGTCTTCGCCGACGCCGACCTGGAACGGGCCGTGGACGCCGCCGTCTTCATGATCTATTCGCTGAACGGCGAACGCTGCACCTCGTCCTCGCGCCTCTTGGTCGAGGCTTCGGTGCACGACAAATTCACCGAACTGGTGTCGGAGAAGGCAAAGCGCATCAAAATCGGTCATCCGCTGGATCCCGAGACGGTGGTAGGCCCGCTGATCCATCCGGTGCATGAGGAAAAGGTGCTCTCCTATATCGAGATCGGCAAATCGGAGGGCGCGGTGGTCGCCGTCGGCGGCGGCAAGTTCGCCGGCCCGGGCGGCGGCTGCTATGTCAGCCCGACATTGTTCGTCGGCGCCACCAACAAGATGCGCATCGCCCAGGAGGAAATCTTCGGGCCGGTGCTGACGGCGATCCCGTTCAAGGACGAGGCCGATGCGCTGGCTCTCGCCAACGACACGCAATATGGGCTCACCGGCTATTTATGGACCTCCGACGTCACCCGCGCGCTGCGCTTCACCGACGCGCTCGACGCCGGCATGATCTGGGTGAATTCGGAGAATGTGCGGCATCTGCCGACGCCGTTCGGCGGCGTCAAGAGCTCCGGCATCGGCCGCGACGGCGGCGACTGGTCGTTCGACTTCTACATGGAAACCAAGAACATTGCGTTCGCCACGGCGCCGCATTCGATCCAGAAGCTCGGCGGCTGACCGGAGACACATGATGGCCCTGCCCCAACCCAATCTCTACCCCGCCTTCAACATCGTGCGGCTCAGCCATGTCGAGCTCGCCGTCACCGACCTTGCGAAATCCCGCGCCTTCTATGTCGACACGCTCGGCCTGCAGGTGACGGACGAGACCAGCGGCGCCATCTATCTGCGGGCCATGGAAGAGCGTGGCCATCACTGCATCGTGCTGCGCAAGGCGACGGCGCCGGAAGCGCGCGAGCTCGGCTTCAAGGTCTTCTCCGACAAGGACCTCGACAAGGCCGAGCATTTCTTCAAAGCCAAGGGCCTGCCGGTGGAGTGGGTCGAGCGGCCCTACCAGTCGCGCACCTTCCGCACCCGCGACCCGCACGGCATCCCGCTCGAATTCTATTCGAAGATGGAGCGGCTGCCGCCGATCCACCAGAAATACGCGCTTTACAAGGGCGTGAAGCCGCTGCGCATCGACCACTTCAACTGCTTCTCGCCGAATGTCGATGAATCGGTTGCCTTCTACAACGAGCTCGGCTTCCGCGTGACCGAGTATACGGAGGACGCCGAGACCGGAAAGCTGTGGGCCGCCTGGACGCACCGCAAGGGCGGCGTGCATGACATCGCCTTCACCAACGGCCTCGGTCCGCGCCTGCACCATGTCGCCTTCTGGGTGCCGACGCCGCTCAACATCATCGACCTGCTCGACCTGATGGCGACCACGGGCTATGTCGGCAATATCGAGCGCGGCCCGGGACGGCACGGCATCTCCAACGCCTTCTTCCTCTACATCCGCGATCCGGACAACCATCGCATCGAGATCTATTGCTCGGACTACCAGACGGTCGATCCCGATCTCGAGCCGATCAGATGGGACCTCAAGGACCCGCAGCGCCAGACGCTGTGGGGCGCGCCGGCGCCGCGAAGCTGGTTCGAGGAAGGCAGCGTTTTCGCGGGTGTCGAGCCGCGCAAGTCCGATCTGGCGGCCTCGCCGATCGTGGCGCCCTAACGGAGCATCAGCATGAGCGCGGGACGCCTCGCCACCTTCACCGCCGGCGGCAAGACACGCTACGGCGCCATCACCGACAAGGGTGTCGTCGACCTCTCGGCGCGTCATCCCGAATGGCCGACGCTGCGCGAAGTGATCGAGGCCGGCGCTCTCGGCAAACTCGCCGAAGAGGCCGAGGGTCTAGCAGCCGATTTCAGCGTCAAGGACATCGCCTACGAAATCCCGATCCCCTCACCTGAAAAGATCATCTGCGTCGGCGTCAACTATCCGGACCGCAACGAGGAGTACAAGGACGGGCAGGCGGCGCCTTCGAACCCGTCGCTGTTCATCCGCTTCCCGCGTTCCTTCGTCGGCCATGGCGCGCCGTTGGTGCGGCCACCGGAATCACCACAGCTCGACTATGAGGGCGAGGTCGTCGTCGTCATCGGCAAGGGCGGGCGACGCATCGCCGAAGCCGATGCGCTCGGCCATATCGCGGCGCTCTCGCTGTGCAACGAAGGCACGATCCGCGACTGGGTGCGTCACGCCAAGTTCAACGTCACCCAAGGCAAGAATTTCGACCGGACCGGCTCGATCGGTCCCTGGCTGGTGCCGTTCATCGACGAAGCGCAGATCGCCGACATTTCGCTGACCACCCGCGTCAACGGCGAGCTGCGCCAGCAGGACCGCACTGGGCGCATGATCTTTTCGTTCGCCAAGATCATCAATTACATCTCGACCTTCACCACGCTGGTGCCGGGCGATGTCATCGTCACCGGCACGCCAACGGGCGCCGGCGCCCGCTTCGACCCGCCGGTCTGGCTGAAGCCGGGCGATGTGGTCGAGGTCGAGGCCGACGGCATCGGGCAGCTTCGCAACGGCGTCGTCGACGAGGGAACCGGCCGATGATGACGGAAAGCCAAGTCGAGGACGCCGCCCGCAGGCTGTTCGAAGCCGAGCGCGACCGCCGGCAGATCAGGCTGCTCAGCCTCGATTTTCCTCAAGCGACGATGGACGACGCCTATCGCGTGCAGGCGGCGCTGGTGAAGCGGAAGGCCGCATCGGGACTGACGATCAAGGGCTGGAAGATCGGCCTGACCTCGAAGGCGATGCAGTCGGCGCTCAGCATCGACATTCCCGATTCCGGGATCCTGTTCGACGACATGTTCTTCGAGGACGGCGGCACGGTGCCGGCCGATCGTTTCATCCAGCCGCGTATCGAGGCCGAGATCGCCTTCGTCATGAAGGCGCCTCTGGCTGGTCCTGACATCTCGATCGACGATGTGCTCGACGCCACCGATCACATCACGCCTGCGCTTGAAATCCTCGACACCCGCATCGAGCGGATGAACAAGGAGACGGGCAAGATCAGGACCTTCTTCGACACGATCTCGGACAATGCCGCCAATGCCGGCATCGTCGTCGGCGGCCGCAAGGCCGGCCCGCGCGAGGCGGATATGCGCTGGATCGGCGCCATCGTGTCGCGCAACGGCGAGGTGGAGGAAACGGGGCTCGGCGCCGGCGTGCTCGATCATCCACCCAAGGGCATCGTCTGGCTCGCCAACCGGCTGCATCAGTACGGCATGCGGATCGAGACCGGACAGGTCGTGCTGTCGGGCTCCTTCATCCGGCCGGTCGAATGCAGACATGGCGACCGGATCGTCTCGGATTTCGGCCCCTTTGGTGCGATCCGCATCGCGTTCGCCTGATCGGACGTTTCCCAGCACAGGAAAGAAAAAGGCCGGGCGCGAAAGCGGCCCGGCCAAGCATGAAGGTCATAACCTTCAGAGGGGAACATCGCCCGGCGCAATGGGAGGAAAACACCGAGCGATGACCCTTATTTGGGGCCTGAGCGGCACATTTTCCACGAACGGAATTCCAAAAAAGATCGAAATTGCGAAAAAAACTCGCTCGACTGCGCGAAATCTTCAGCCAGCGGCCGATGTCTTTTCCAACAGATCGGCATAATGACGCCGCGCCACGTCGGGATGTGACCTCAGCCGGCTCTTCAGCACATTGGTCCCGACGTTGCGGAAGAGCGGATTGTCAGGGTCGCTAGCCGGGCCGCGCGCTTCGGCCGCCAATTCCTCGGGCAGCTCGAGAAGCGGGATCGTGGCGTCGAGCCGGGCGCTGAAGAAGAACGGAACCGAAATCCGTTCGACGCCGGCCGGCGGCGCGACGACGCGATGCACGGTAGCCCTGAGATAGCCGTTCGAGGCGAGTTCGAGCAGTTCGCCGATGTTGACGACAAGCGTCTGCGGGATCGGGTCGACATCAACCCAGTTGCCGTCATATTCGACCTGCAGGCCCTTGTTCTCGTCCTGCAGCAAGAGCGTGAGAAACCCGCCGTCCTTATGCGCGCCGACGCCCTGGTCGTCGCCGGTGGCGTCGCGGCCGGGATAGCGCACGATCTTCATGCGATGGTTCGGTTCGCCGCGATAGATCGGATCGAAAGCGTCCTCCGGCTGGTCGAGCGACGCCGCGAAAGCCTTGAGCAGCCGGATCGCCACGTCGGTCGCCTTTGCCTGCCAGGCGAGCAGCGCCGGCTTGAGATCGGGAAATGCGGCCGGCCACTGGTTCGGACCCTGCAGCCGCGTCCAGGCCGGCACTCCCGGACCCTGCGCAATGGTCGTACGCTCGACGCCGATGTCGAGCTGCTCGCGCCAGTCGGCCTTGCCTCTGGTCAGCTCGCCGCCGGCGCGCGTATAGCCACGGAACTGCGGCGACTTCACCATTTCGATGCCGAGCTTGTCGGCCTCCGGCAGAGCGAAGAAGCGGCGGGCGGCGCCCAGCACCGCATCGACCTCCGGTTGGGTGATGCCGTGGCCGGTGAGATAGAAGAAGCCGACGTCGCGGGCGGCTGTGCGCAAGTCAAACAGAAAAGTTCGAAGCTCCGACGGACCCTGCTCCAAGCGATCGAGATCGAGCACCGGAATTATTCTGGGCATGGACAGGCTCCTCCTACGGTAACTCTTGTTTTTCGCAATTCCGGACGGAAAACCGCTGCACACTTTCCTTGGAATTGCTCTAGCGACCCCCGCGGCACGATGACATGGGCGCCATTGCGGGTGAAGAAACGCACCAACCAATCTCACTGCAAACGGCGCAAGCCGGCGCTCAATTCCCGGGTTTTGCGGCAAATCGCGTTCAAATGGGCTTCGGCCGACGCAAATCAGGCATTTCTACCGGGCGGCAGCGCGCATCAGACGCGTTGCGCGGCGCGCCAGGGCAACCGGTCATGCGCCGTTGGCCGCAGCACCGTCGGCAGGCCTCGCGCTTCCTGAATGCCGAAGCCCAATCGCGTCAGGCTGGCCCGCGCCAGGGCGGCGTTGCTGTCGATGACGATCAATCCGTTCGTATCGCCGAGGCTGGCCGCCACCACCGACAGTTCGGTGCAGCCGAGAAGTGCGGCATCGGCGCCAGCCAGTTGCGCGAGATGAAGCCCCCGCTCGGTCTCGGTCGCGGCCTGCGCGATCGAGCCGGCCTTGACGAGGCCGATGGCGTTGTCGACGCGCTCCTGGAACTCCGTGCCTTGCGGAAGGCAAAGCTCGAAACCCGCCGCCGATACCCTGTCCTGGTAGAAGCCGGAGGCCAGCGTGCCCCGGGTTGCGAGATTCGCGACCCTGCCGCGATCCAGGCCGCGACGGATTTCCGCTACCGCCGCGTCGCCGATATGGATGATCTCGGCCCGCGAGTTCGCCGCCAATCGATCGTACCAATGATGGGCGGTGTTGCAGGGCATGGCGATACAGGCGACGCCGAGCTCGTTGAGCGTCGAGACCGCGGCCTGCAGCGGCGCCAGCGGTCCGTCATGATTGCCAAGGATCGCCTCGGTCCTGTCAGGCAGTTGCGGCACGCTGAGGATGACGGAAGGCACATGCTCATTGTCGCCGAGCGCTTCGGTCATCCGGGTCAGCTTGAAGTAGAAGTCCGCCGATGCCAGCGGCCCGAGACCGCCGATGATGCCAAGCTGGGGGCGGATGCTGTCGTCGATCATCGGACGGGCTCGGCTTCGAGCTCGTCCGCGACGGGTTCTTCAGATTGTGTCGCCTCCCTGTGGCTGGGCGCGATCATCGCCGTGCTCGCCGCCACGGTGCAGACGCTGGACAGCGTCATGAACGTATCGACAGCCGCGTCGACCGCGACGAACAGGGCGAACGCCGCCTCGAAGGGAAGCTTCAGATAGCCGCAGACGATGGACATCTGTGACAGGATGAGCAGGCTGCCCATGCCGCCGGTGGTCAGCGCCAGAAGCGCGGAGACGATACCGACAAGCAAGAGGTCCGGCATCGCCAATTGATGGCCGTAGAGCTGGGCGATGAACAGGACGCCCGAAGTGTAGACCAGCGCCGGGCCCGTTCGCAGCAATGCCGCCTGCAGCGGCACGAGCAGCTCGACGACCACCAGGCTGAAGCGCAGCCGCTCGCTCAACAGGTTGATGACCCAGGGCAGCGAGGCGACCGAGGAGCGCGTGGTGATGGCCACCATCAGAAGCGGTTGGCAGGTCTTGATCGTGGCCCAGTAGCTCCGCCGCGAGCGTATGGCGATAATTGCAAACGCGCCGGCGAGAAATGTCAGGCAGGAAAGACCCATCACCAGCAGATAGCCACCCATCAGCATCAGCGGCTTGGTGCCGGTCGACGCGGTCTGGTCGGCGATCAGGATGAAGGTTGCAAAGGGCAATCCCCAGACGAACCAGTTGGTCAGCACCGTGCACGCCCGGTACACCGCGTTGAGCGCCTGCGACAGGCTGAGCGACGAGGGCTGGGGGATCTTACCCATCGCCAGACCGAAAAGCAGGCAGAACAACAGGACCTGGATGGTCTGGCCCGAGGCCAGCGCGTTGAAGACGTTGTTCGGCACCAGATCCATGAAGATCGAATGCCCGCCATTCAGATCCCCGGTGAGCGGCGGCGGCTGGAACGGAAATGCGAGATCGGTGGATACGCTGCCTTGCGAATTGATGAATTCGCCGAGCTCGATGCGCGACTGCGGGTTCTCGATCTGGCCGGGCTTGAGTATCAGCGAATAGGTGCCGCTCACCAGCACGGCGAGGAACGACACGACCAGCACGGCTATGCCCACCTTGCCGAGGTAGCGGACCGATTTCGGGTCCTGGACCATCGCAGTGATGGAGAAGATGACGGACGAGACCAGATAGGGCAGGACGACCATCTTGAGGAAATTCAGGTAGATCTGCGCGACGGGGCTGATCGCGTGGGCGAAGGCCGGGTAATAGAGGCCGCACAGGATTCCGGCCAGGATCATTATGATCGTCGTCGCCGGCGAGCGCAGGATGCGCTTCGCCGCCAGGCGCCAATCGAAGGGCATGGGTGCGGCTACATCCGAGACGGCCATTGTCAGGCTTTGCTCCCCTGGCGGTAGCGCGCGATGATCTCGTCGGTGTTGAGGACCTGCTGCCCCCTTGCCAGGTCGAGATAGAGATCGACGAAGGCCGCGAGATGCGGATTGTCCGGACTGATGCCGATCGCGATCGTATCGACCTTGTCGGTCAGCGTGATCGAGCGCGCGACGACCGTCATCGACGGATCGTCGACCATCAGCTTCTTGATCTCGAAATCGTCTCGATAGGCCAGGTCGATCGCGCCGTTGCGGATCGCATCGACAACCGTATTCCAGCCCGCGAAGCGTCGGATCTGCGCGTGCGGGAACGTGGTGGCCGCATAAGTGGCGAAAGACGAGCCTTCGATGACGCCGAGATCGCCGGAGAAATCGCGGATGATCTGCTCAGGCGGCTCGCCTTGCGCGATGCGCGCCAGGTTCACGCGGTTGGCGAGCAACCCTTGGTGCAGCATCGCGTAGGGCCGGGAATAGAGGATCGAGCGACCGCGCTGAAGGGTGCGGCTCAACTTGCCGATCGCCAGGTCCGCCTCACCGGAAGTCAGCTTTTGCACCATGGCGTCGAAGGTCACGGCGGACCGGTCGAACACCGGTTCGACGCCAAGCTCCGCGGCTATGCCGCGCGCCAGGTCCATGTCGATGCCCTTGTCACCGGAGCCGTCGGCCGGAAAGAACGGATCGGACGCGAAGGCCGGCATGGCGATGCGCAGCTTGTTGTCGCTGACGATGGGTTTTGGAACGTCTTGCGCCTGGGCCGGCGTGGCCGCGGCTTGCGCCTGCGCAATGAGCAGCCCTCCGCCTCCGGCTGCAAACAGCGTGCGACGTGTAAGCGGCATGCCCATTCTCAATTCGTGCAGGAGAGCCGGACAACAGATCTGACAACGCGCAGTATGCATGCCGAAGTTAAGTAAAGGTATATTTTATTTTGCGCTTTTTTACATTGCAGACCGCTAAAACGGCGTCAGGAAATATGCATACTTTCTAAAATAATGAGCAGCATCGAGGTGTGTTACTGTACGTTTCGCGCAATGGGTCGTCAGAACGTCTCGACCCACGGCCTCAACTCGACCTCGAAGCTCCACGCGCTGCGATGCTGGCGATGGACGGCGAGATAGGTCTCGGCGATCGCATCGGGCGAGAGGCGACGATCCGGCCGGTCGGACTCGGGCGCCTGTCCGGCCGGCTCGATCTGGCCGTCGATGATGAAATGCGCGACATGGATGTTCTTCGGGCCGAGCTCGCGTGCCATCGATTGCGCCAGTCCGCGCAGGCCGAATTTCGGCATGGCGAAACCGGCAGAACCGGGGAAGCCCTTGAGGCTCGCCGTGGCGCCGGTGAACAGGATCGAGCCGGAACCACGTGCCAGAAGCCGGCGCGCCGCTTGCTGGCCGACCAGGAAGCCGCCATAGGCGCCGACGAGCAGGGCTTGCTTGACCGCCTCGGGATCGAGCTCGGCGATCGGGCCGCGCGTGCGGCCGCTGGCGTTGAAGACGGCAATTTCGAGCGGGCCTTCCTTGTCGGCCGCCTCGAACAGGCGCTCGACGGAAGCGGCGTCCGACACGTCGGTTTCGACGGCTTGGGCGCCGGTTTCCTTGACCAGCGCCGCTAACTTGTCGACGTTACGCGCGGCAAGGACGACGCGGAATCCCTCCTTGGCTAGAAGCCGCGCCAGCGAGGCGCTTAGCCCGGAGCCGGCGCCCGCGATCACCGCAACATTGGCTGCCATGACGTTTCCTCCTTGAGGTACCTCGATGTCGAACCCGCAGGCTCGCGCCTTTGGCGCCAAGAGGCAAGAACGTGGCTGCTCGATTTTCGCCATTTGGCGCAAAAGGCGACCTGGAAGGGCGCGGCGAAAGACTTGCCTGCGGGGCTGATCCATCCGACACGTGGGTGAAGGGCGATTCGAGGAACGACCATGGAACCAATCTGGGCCGTAGGCCTGATGACCGGCACGGTGCTCGACGGCAATATCGACGTGACGCTGATCAAGACCGATGGCGAGCGCATCGCCGACACCGGCACGTACACGCTGGCCCCCTACCCGCAGTCGATCCGCACCTTGCTCGAAGAGACGCTGCGCCAGGCGCGCGCCTGGAATTTCGAGGGACCGGAGCCGGCGATCTTTCGCGAAGCCGAGGAGGCGCTGACGCGCGCGCAGTCCGCTGCGGTCAGGGACCTAGTCGAGAGCCAGGGGATGAGCATGGCCGATGTGGGCATCGTCGGCTTCCACGGCCAGACTGTGCTGCATCGCGCTCCGCAGCCGGGCAAGATCGGGAAGACTCGCCAGCTCGGCGACGGCGAGCTGATGGCCTCGCTGCTCGGCACCAGGGTCGCCTATGATTTCCGCTCGGCCGATGTCGCAGCTGGCGGACAAGGCGCGCCTCTGGCCGCAGCCTATCATGCCGCGTTGCTTAAAGAGGCGGACGCCAGCGGCGACACCGCCGTGCTCAATCTCGGCGGTGTCGGCAACATCACCTGGTGGGACGGCAAGGACAATATCGTCGCCTTCGACACCGGCCCGGCCAATGCGCCGGTCAACGATTTCATCAAGTCGAAAGGCCTCGGCGAGATGGACCGCGACGGCAAGCTGGCGGCTGCCGGCAAGGTCGACGAGGAGCGGCTCGCCAAGCTGCTGCAGCATCCGTATCTCACCAAACCCTATCCAAAATCGCTCGACCGCTTCGACTTCACCGCGGCGATGGCCGAGGGGCTCGGCGCGGAGGACGGCGCAGCATTGCTGACGGCCTTCACCGTGTCGGCCGTCGGCAAGGCGCTCGACCTGTTGCCGCGCCGGCCGAAGCGGCTGGCGGTCAGCGGCGGCGGCCGCCACAATCCGACGATGATGGCAATGCTCGAAAGCCGCGCCGGCGTCGAGGTCGCGCAGGCCGAGACGTTGGGCTGGAAGGGCGACGCGGTGGAGGCGGAGTGCTTTGCTTTCCTCGCCGTGCGCGTGCTGCGCGGCCTGCCGATCAGCTTTCCAAGCACCACCGGCGCGCCCGCGCCGATGCGCGGCGGAAAGCTGGCTGGCTGATCAGGACGGCAGCTTCTTCTGCAGGAAGATGCGGCTGCGGCCGATGGGGAAGTCAGGCAGCGTGCCGAACGGCTGGTAGCCCTGACGCCGATAGACCTTTTCGGCGACCGGGTTGAAGGTGTCGATCCAGGCACCGTGACAACCGCGTGCGATGGCTTCCCGTTCGGCGGCGTCGAGCATGCCGGCGGCTGTGCGCCGGCCGCGCAATCTTTCGTCGACCCACAGCCACTGCACGTAGAGCCAGCCCCAGGCGGTGTAGCCGGAAATGGCGGCGACGATGACACCATGGTCGTCACGCACGATAACCGCCAGCGGCTTCCTGCCTGACGCGCCGACATCCGCATCGTTGAAGGCGGTGAGGCTCCCGCTCAGGAAAGCGAGGTCCTGCGGCAAGGGCTCGGCGGTGATCTCGAGGCTCGTCTTCATCGGCTGCGACTCCGGTTCGCAAGCCAGCCTTAGCAGGCTGCGGAAAACCAGAGCGGTTAGGCCCTTTCCCGTTGGGTTGATGCGAAAATCGGCTCACCCGAGCGTTATTGTACCGGCTCTTTCGGCCGGTTTTGCCGCAATCCACCGGTTTGAGGCGGATTGCACACGCAGTTAGGCCGTGGCCATCAGCTTTGGCAGCCGGACCAGGTTGTAGGCGGCGACGGTCAAGGTGAACGTCCAATCCACCTTCTCGGTCCCTCGATGGCGCGTTTTGCGAAGACTTCCGGTGGTCTTGATCCAGCCGAAGACCTCTTCGATCCGCTTACGAATACGCAGACTGATCGTATAGCCGGGATACCTCGTCGTGCGCTCATCGAGAGCGCTTCGACGCAGGATACCGTTCTTGTCCACATACTCGTGCCTGGCGATGTGTGGGGTAACCTTGCGCTTGCGCAGGGCGGCGACAAACTCGCGCGCGTCGTAGGCCTTGTCCGCACCGAGCGTGATCCGCCGCTTGGCGCCCAATCGATCCACCAACGCCAGTGC